>JBHJNX010000152.1:0-37265 GCA_050330335.1 Pleurocapsa sp.
TACTTATTACTTATTACTTATTACTTAAACAACGCGAAAATTAATTTTTGCCACCGTAAATTTCGCTCACCCCTTGTCATCTCGAGAAATGGTCTTATTTAACGTTCGGAAACAATGGGGGTAAATTCATAGCTAAAAGAGTGGAGATCGCTTGGTTGAATTTTGACTAACTCAATTAGTTTTAAGCGATCGCCTGAAGGGAAAAAGCGAATCTGGTCGCAAGCACCAGGAGTAGAAAAGTTAGGATTAGAGAGTGTCTTTTGCACGCCCAGACGTGTAGGACTGCGCTCGATGGCAGTAATTAAAGCTATAGCAGCATCGTAAGCCATTGCTGTACGCCAGTTGACCTCTCCTTTCCAGAGTTTTTTGGCAACTTGGGCAAACTCGGCATCTGGATTGTCTCTAATATGCCAGGGAATTGCCAACACCATGCCTTCAGCTAATTCTCCTGTGACTTGCAAAGTCTTGGGAGTGTAGACATCATCTCCTGCGAACAGACTGAGCTGTTGACGATTGACCTGAACCACTTGCAGAGCCTTGTCGAGGGTGCCAGTATTAGCTGCTAACATTAGTACCTCTGCCCCCCCGTAAGGCGCAAGGGAATGCTGACCAAGACATGAATTATTTGGTTATTGGTTAAAAACATTACTATCTTCCTTCTTCCTTCTAATTCAGACATACAGTTCCACTAACAAAGGATTGTGATCGGAAGAAGAAATATCATCAATTACTGTAGCACTAGTGGTTTTTTGTCTAAATCCTCTGTAAAAAATATAATCTAAAGGAGGAGATAGTAAAAAGCGTTTGATTTTGAGAACTTCTAGGGGAGGAAATTGCACGGGAGTTAGACCTAATTGACGGGTCATTTGTAAGAGTAACAACCAGCGAGAGCGATTCCAAGTATTAAAATCTCCTGAAAAAATTACCGCACCTTGGTGTTGGGCAATTATTGCTTCTATTTGCTGTAACTGAGCTTGAAATTTACTGGTGTCAACAAAGTTAATTAAATGAGTATTAACTGTTAAAAGTGTTTTTCCTGCGTTTCCTAGAGAATATTCTACAAATAGAGAAACTTTGGGAGTTTGGGTAACTGGTTCGCGGTATTTGGTAATTTTTGCCTGACTATTGAGGCGATCGCCTTTGGTAGCAGTTAAAACTCCTGAATAGGTATTACTTAGGGTATCGATTAAATTAGGGGCAAAACTCCACCCCATTGATGCCAGTTCGGGAATTTGTCGGGCGATCGCACAAAGACGGACTTCCTGTAAAAAAATCTTATCTGGTTGATGTTGTGCAATAATTGCTAAAAAATCTGCCTTCCAGTGTGGTTGGTGGTTGTTTTTGGCAATATTCCAACTGAGAACTTTAATTGAGTCTTGATTTA
Organism: Pleurocapsa sp.; assembly: GCA_050330335.1. Lineage (GTDB taxonomy): Bacteria > Cyanobacteriota > Cyanobacteriia > Cyanobacteriales > Xenococcaceae > Waterburya. Next base: position 1,385 of record JBHJNX010000152.1, read on the forward strand.
AACTAGATGGCAGGGGATGAATTTTCTCAATGGTTGTTTCGGCAACTGTAGCAAATCTCTGAGTTATACTTAATTGTTTAAAATAAGACAATGGGCTTGGTTCTTGTAACTCGAACATTAATAGGGATTACATAACTTAAAGCTAGTCTAACATTTGAATAAATAGTCTAATAGACTAGATATTCATTCTCTAAAAGCTATTAATTTTGATTTTCGTCAATGACCTACACAGTTGTTACCTTTTATAAATTTGTTTCTCTAGCGGATTTAGAAATTAGACGGGAATCTTTGGAGAAATATTGCCAAGACAGACAGATTAAAGGCACAATTCTTTTGGCTACAGAAGGTATTAACGGGACAATCGCAGGAAATAAACAAGCCATTGATGAAGTAAGAGCTTATTTACAGGGCGATCGCAATTTAGCTGACTTAGAATTTAAAGAATCTACTGCTAAGTTAATGCCGTTTGCGCGGCTTAAGGTCAAAATTAAATCAGAAATCGTCACTTTAGGTATACCGAAAGTAGACCCCAATCAACGAGTAGGTACATATGTCAGACCTCAAGAATGGAATCAAATAATTAGCGATCCAGAAGTTACGGTAATTGATACCCGCAATGATTATGAAGTAGAGATCGGTAGTTTTAAAGGTGCGATCGACCCCAAAACCGATTCTTTTCGTGAATTTCCTCAATATGTTGCTGAAAATCTCGATCCAAATCAACATCCCAAAGTAGCCATGTTTTGTACTGGGGGAATTCGCTGTGAAAAAGCTTCATCCTATTTACTTTCCCAAGGATTTAAAGAGGTATATCACTTACAGGGTGGCATTCTCAAATATCTCGAACAAGTACCCTCAGAAGAAAGTCTTTGGGAAGGAGAATGTTTTGTTTTTGATGAACGAGTTGCTGTTAAATCGGGATTGACATCTGGTAGTTATGATCTCTGTTATGCTTGCGGACATCCTATATCCGAAACTGATAAAGCTTCTCCTCGATACGAACCCAGTATTTCCTGCCCCTATTGTTACGATGATTTAACTCCCGAAAAAAAAGCCCGTCAGCTAAATCGACAGAGACAGCGAGAATATAACCAGCAAAATAATAATCATTAAAATATTTGAGATTTAAGTTGCGATCGCTCCGCGCTTCGCCTTGGGCGAGATCGCCGATAATTTTCCAATTAAATTTGACAAAAGTTAGCACTCACGGCTCAAGAGTGCTAAATTTGCATATGTAGAAGATCGAAGTAAAATCGCAAGCACATCTTATGGCAAAAATCGTTTCTTTCAAGGAAGAGTCGAGAAGAGCATTAGAAAGAGGAGTAAATTCTCTAGCTGATGCTGTTAAAATTACCCTTGGTCCTAAAGGTCGTAACGTACTTCTAGAAAAAAAGTACGGCGCACCTCAAATTGTGAATGATGGTATTACCGTCGCCAAAGAAATTGACTTAGAAGATCCTTTAGAAAATACTGGGGCGAAATTAATTCAAGAAGTAGCCTCCAAAACTAAAGATAATGCAGGAGATGGTACTACTACCGCTACTGTGATCGCTCAAGCATTAATTAAAGAAGGTTTAAAAAACGTTGCCGCAGGCGCAAATCCCGTGGCATTGAAAAAAGGTTTAGAGAAAACTACTGCCTATTTAGTTCAGCAAATAGAAGCGGTAGCTAAACCAGTAGAAGGGGATGCTATCGCTCAAGTAGCAACTGTTTCTTCTGGTAATGACGAAGAAGTTGGGGCAATGATCGCTGAAGCGATGAACAAAGTCACCAAAGATGGTGTAATTACGGTTGAAGAGTCTAAATCTCTGGCTACAGAATTAGATGTAGTTGAAGGGATGCAAATTGATCGCGGTTATATCTCTCCTTACTTCGTTACCGACCAAGAAAGACAGATAGTTGAGTTTGACAGCGCGGCAATTTTAATTACCGACAAAAAAATTAGCGCGATCGCTGATTTGGTGTCTATCTTAGAAAAAGTGGCTCGTGAAGGCAAACCCCTATTAATTATTGCCGAAGATTTAGAAGGGGAAGCTCTAGCAACTTTGGTAGTTAATAAAGCTAGAGGAGTTCTCAACGTGGCAGGTATTAAAGCTCCCGGTTTTGGCGATCGCCGTAAACAAATGTTACAAGATATTGCTGTATTGACAGGGGGTCAGGTAATTTCTGAAGAAGTAGGTTTAAGCTTAGATACCGTATCAATGGATATGCTAGGCACGGCTGAAAAAATTACGATTGATAAAGAAAATACCACCATCGTATCTGGTGCGGGTAATAGCAGCGACATCAAAAAACGAGTGGAACAACTCCGTACACAATTAGCTGAAACCGATTCGGAATACGACAAAGAAAAACTTCAAGAGCGCATTGCCAAATTAGCTGGTGGCGTAGCAGTTATTAAAGTAGGTGCGGCTACCGAAACCGAACTTAAAGACCGTAAATTACGTATTGAAGACGCACTTAATGCTACTAAAGCCGCAGTAGATGAAGGCATCGTTCCCGGTGGCGGTACGACTCTAATTCACTTAGCCAAACAGGTTCTAGAGTTCAAAAAACAACTCAACAACAGAGAAGAACAAGTAGCAGCAGATATCTTTGCTAAAGCTCTAGAAGCTCCTTTGTGTCAACTAGCTAACAACGCAGGTGTTGAAGGTTCTGTGATCGTCGAAAAAGTCAGAGATACTGAATTTAATGTCGGTTACAATGCCCTAACTGGTGAATTTGGTGACATGATTGCCGCAGGAATTATCGACCCTGCTAAAGTAGTACGCTCTGCCGTACAAAACGCTGCTTCTATTGCCGGAATGGTCTTAACTACAGAAGCTTTAGTAGTTGAAAAACCAGAACCCGAACCCCCTGCTATGCCTGGTGGCGGCGGTATGCCCGGCATGGGTGGCATGGGCGGCATGGGCGGCATGGGCGGTATGCCCGGCATGGGAATGATGTAATCCCAAATCAAAACAACATAAAGGAAGTTAGTTATTAGTAGGGGTGAGCGCGGGAATCGCCCCTACAGTTATTAGTTATTATCTTCTTCTAGCAAAAGAATGCAAAAGATTGCTCGTAGAGTGGGGTGTGCCTCGCTCTACCCTCAGATTATTTTTATGTGTCGCAAACATTTATTGATTTGGTATCAGGTTAAATAGGATGCTTCTGCCCCTATTCGAGGGCAAAGTAGTAGGTAAAAACAATAGTGCCGCCCGCTCCTGGGTTACACGAATTAACGCGAAACTGGGAATTTGGACGACACGGATATTAAATCGAGCAGATAGTTGCTTACTATGATGACTATATATCTAATAGCTGGGAGCTAATAGCTGTAAATTTAGTAAGCTAGACCCATGCTACGGGTAGTTTCTGCACCTAAATAGACGCGGATGCTCAAAAAGTCGGTAGGACAAGCAGTTTCACACCGTTTGCAACCTACACAGTCTTCTGTGCGGGGAGAAGAGGCAATTTGTCCGGCTTTACAGCCATCCCAAGGTACCATCTCCAATACGTCTGTAGGGCAAGCCCTTACGCATTGAGTACAACCGATACAGGTATCATAGATTTTGACGCTATGAGACATTAGAATATTAACTCCAAGTGCGAGTGTTCTTTGATGATCGTATTCTTTTGGAATCAAGGGCTAGTTTACCCTATAGCTTTATTGTCACCCCGCAAAAGGTCAGATAACTTTAAATTCTGTAACAACTAAACTTCTGGCGCGATCGCCTAAATTTACTGTTTAACTTAGAAATTATTGTGATGATGTGGAAGGAAATTGCAACGGCTATAACTCAAGCAACAAGCCAACCATTCGCGATCGCGGATACTCGTTCTGTGGGGGGTGGTTGTATCAATCAAGGATATAAAATTACTGCTGGCGATCGCCATAATTACTTTGTAAAACTTAATCAAGCGCATCAATTAGAAATGTTTGTTGCGGAAGCGGAAGGGTTAAAACAAATGTACGCTACCAAAACTATTACCGTACCGCAACCGATCTGCTGGGGAGTAGCGGGTAATTCTAGTTACATTGTCTTAGAATGGTTGGATTTAGGGGGCGGTAATTCCCAAGTCTGGGGGGAAATGGGTCGTCAGTTAGCTGCAATGCACCGACAGGGAAGGTGCGATCGCTTTGGTTGGGAACGCAACAATACCATCGGTTCTACTCCTCAAATTAACACTTGGACGGATAATTGGGCAGATTTTTTTGCCGAACACCGCATTGGTTATCAGTTAAAATTAGCCAAACGTAAGGGCGGTAGTTTTCCCGATACCAATCAAGTGGTTGCTGTGATTAAAGATAAACTAGCAGACAGACAGCCTCAACCTTCGCTGTTACACGGGGACTTATGGTCGGGTAATGCAGCGATCGCCACAGACGGTTCACCAGTAATTTTAGACCCCGCTACTTATTATGGCGATCGAGAAGCAGATCTTGCCATGACCGAATTATTTGGTGGTTTCCCTGCCAATTTCTATCAAGGCTATAACCAAGAATGGCAATTGGATTCAGGCTATAGTAAACGTAAAACAATATACAATCTCTATCACATCCTCAATCACTTTAATCTGTTTGGTGGGGGCTATGGTTCTCAAGCCAAGAGAATGATCGATCAAATTATTTAAACAAAAACGATTGAATTTTATTTGCCACCACTTTCGGCTTTAATATAGTCATCAGAATTATCGATACTTACACTAGGCATGAGCGATCGCTTTAAAATCATTGGTTTACAATTTAAAAAAGATCCAGGTAAGTAACGGCGAATTTTACTATCTAAATCTTCAATTAAATAAGGCTTAATGATGTATTCATTACAACCGGCTTTTATGGCTCGTTCTCGGTCTTGTGTTCTCACTAAAGCACTTAAAACAATAATTGGTATTTTTTGGGTAAGTTTATCTTCTTTTAAACTACTAATTAACTCAAAACCGTTGATATCAGGTAATTTTAAATCGAGAAGCATCAAATCAATTTCATATTCCATTACTAAGTTGTAAGCTTTTTTACCTGTAGTTGCGGTAATAAAATTGTGTTTTAAAAAGATTAGCGTATGACAGAGCAATAATAAATTATCTGGGTCATCTTCTACAACTAAAATTACAGGAACATTAGAGCTACTTATTTTAGTTTTTCGACTATGAGATGTTACGTTCATTTTTTACTATGGTTATTTATGTAAAAAAGACGCAATTATGTTAGTGGAAGATTTGCACTAACGCTAAATTGGATCGTCGATTATCTTTATCAGTTAGGTTTTCTCTGCTGCTGCTCGTTAGACTTTGGAGAAGAAAACCCAAGAATAACTATTAATAATTATTTTCTTGATCTTAAAACGATTGATTGTTCGCGATCATTAAAAATTGATAACTTTTTGGGCTAAAAATCTATCTTTTGCTATATGTAAATTTTTCTTCCTTATCCTAACATAAATCCTTCACAGTTTTGTATTTGTATTATGTCAGAAATTATAGAACAGGCATTAAAGCTCAAGCAAATTTTAGTGGATTTCGTCTACGACGCTGAAGGAGAAATGGCAAACGCATTAGAAACTCATGCTGCTGCCAAAGCCAAGAAAAATAGTTATGGCATCGAACAACAAAATATAACTATTGATAGTTTTATCACTACAGGTAAAGTAAAAAATAAAACTCCTTTAGATATATTTTTAGAACAAACTAAAGATTTGACTAAGAGCGATCGCGCTATTTTAGAACGCTGGCGGCATAATTTTATCGGTTTATTTGAAATCATTGAAATTGGGGATAATTTTTATCAGTTGAAAAATTGGTTAACAGCTAAAACTTATCGAATTTATCATCATTATGGTGGCTCACAGAGGGAATTCAATCGAAAACAGCTAGGAGAAATTATTGTCACTATTATTGCTCCCATCCATGATGTTGAATGGTTTTTTTTCAGTAATCTTGCAGTTAAAGGTAAATTAAGTCAGCCTAAATTAGCCATTGCAGTTGGCGAGTTTCGAGATAATTATCCAGAATTTCTCTATGCCGATGCTCCAGAATTATTAGAACAAGCGTGGGAATCAGTAGCTATATATCATCAAGAATTTGTCGATTATTTTCAAAGCGATCGCCTTACTTTACCTGGTTATCAATTAAATCAAAAGATTGGCGAACTCCAAGAAATTATGAGTAAAAAAAGATTAGCTGAAGCTGGTATTGATAATTCTAAATCTCTATCTCAAATGCTGACAGAGTCGGGTAAAAGTGAAGTAGATTTTACCGAAGCAGCTACCGATTTGGGTGCAGATACTGAAGCAGTAGCCAATTTAATTAAAAATAAACAGAAATTATCGATGGTGACACCAAAAGTCGATTTGCCTCCAGAAATCAAGCAAGCCGAATCGGTTACCGTCTTTTCCGATCCGAGATGGGGTCAAATGTTTTTACCTACCTATGAAAAATTTACTAATCTATTAGCCGCTAAAAATTCAGAGGCAACAGCCGAATCTGGGCGACCATTTATTCGGAAATATCTAGAACAACCAGAAGCCAATTATTATGTCTGGCAGCAACTCAAACAAGAATATCCTCAAACCTTAGAAAAACTCTTACAAAACTATTGCGATCGCTCTGATTTTAACCTCGAAACAGATTTAGAACAACTCTTACTCGAATACGATAAACCATCTACTCCACAATTACCAGCGATCGCTTCTGTTCCCCTACACCTTAACGATCTTTTTGAAGCAGCAGTAGCACAAGTACAAAAAACTAAACCTAAGAATCAGAAAAAGCGGAAAAAAAAGGGATTTTCCTAAAGTAATCTAACCATAATTAACAAAAAAAAGAGGCGTTATCACTAACGCCTCTAAGATATAAATTATCAAGGAAGGATTGTTAATAATTTGTATTAAGTCTAAATTAAACAGCACTACGAGTAATTAAACCCCAAATGAAAATTAGCAATATCGCACCAAGCACGGCAAAAATAATACTAGGAATAGTTAAAGCTCCTGCCGAAGCAGCAGCTGCCCCCGAACTGCCCAATAATGTTTGACCAAGATAGCCCCCCACTAAAGCACCCAAAATACCCAAACCCATGGTGGCAAAAATCCCACCACCTTGATCACCGGGGTAAATTAATTTTGCTAAAGCACCAGCAATTAATCCTAATACTAACCACGCTAAAATACCCATATTTTGCTCCTAAATTTTTATCTATTTATGTTTTTAGTTGTTGTCTTAAGATTATCTATGTTTAAAATTTAATTCTTCTATCTAAGAGTAGATATTATGTATCTATCGAAATGAATAAACTAATGCAGCTTGTTCCCGAAAACCAATCGACTCAGCATCATCAAAATTAAGAGGGCGATTAGCATCAAGATTATTATGATCTGCTGCCATAACGCGATCTGCTGGAGAAAAGACACAGGCGATCGCACTAAATAAAAAATCTTGAAAAATAATGTATCAAAAGTAATATTTTAGAAAATTTCCATCCAAATCCAAGCTCTAGCTGAAGACAGAGTTGAGAACTCAAAAAAGTTGTCTTAATAAAAAATAATAGTCGATCAAGAAAATATAAATATATATACTTATGTCCGAACAACAACCAGAAGCACAAGTAATTTCCGAAGCTAAAGATAAATTATCTGAAATTATTCCCACTCCTCCCGAACCTACTCCTGTAGCTAGCGCGCAGTCACTGAAAGAGCGTTTAGATTGGGGAGAACCAGCTTTAACTATTATTGACACACGCGATCGCGAGGCTTTCCTTCAAGAGCGTATTAGAGGTGCAATGTTGTTATCTGATGTAACTAGTCTGCCTGAAAATCGCGAAATTTATCTTTACGGCGATAGCGAACAAGAAGTAGCTGAAGCTGCTAACAATTTACGTCAGGCTGGTTTTGAAAGCATATCTCAATTACAAGGAGGTTTGCCCGGTTGGAAGGCAATTCGAGGTGCAACCGAAGGTAGAGTGGCGTAATGGTCAGTAATTACTAATCTGATGAATTAACTGTTGAAGATTTCATCTAAGGAGCAAAATATTATGAATACAGGGGAAGAGAAATTTGCCCAAACCGAACCTTTAAACGAAGATCGGGATAATAGTTATAGTAATGACGTAGATAACTTGGGCAAAGAGGCAGGATTGGAAATGCCGGATCATACCGAGTTAGGCTTAAAAGATAAATTAGAACAACGAGATGATAGTCGTTTGGATTTAGATTCTGCACCTCAAACTCTTGCAGAATAAGCTAAGGCAAAATGAATCTCAATCACTGCCAGTTTAATACTGGTGTTTTTATTGGTAAGAGCGATCGCTCTATCGATTATTTGAGAAATTTCATTGGCGCGATTGACATCATAAAAGCTAGAGGAAAAATGCGATCGCTCGTGCCGTGAAGATGATAGGTATGAATTCCTTCACAAGTTCCTCAATTTAATTGTGTACAACAGGACTATCAACCTCAAACAAGCACTCGTCTTAGAGATGCCAAGAGGTAGTAGTTAAACGAGGAACTAGGATTTATGGTAGCAATAGCAAACCGCCAACAAGAACTACTGCAAGATAAACAACAAGCTTTTGTCCTCTGGTTTGAACAGGTAGGGATGTCGGATGTTTCCCTAGTGGGAGGTAAAAATGCCTCTTTAGGAGAAATGATCCAGCAACTAACACCGAAAGGAATTAACGTACCGCGAGGTTTCGCCACTACTGCCCATGCTTATCGATACTTTATCGAACAGGCTGGGTTAGAAACTCAGTTACGTCAACTGTTTGCTGGCCTTGATGTAGAAGATCTCAACAACTTGCGATCGCGTGGTAAGCAAGCCAGGGGGTTGATTCTCAATACTCCTTTTCCCACAGAATTACAAACGGCAATTACCGAAGCATACAGTCAACTGTGTCAACAATATAGCGTTGATTTTGAGCAGTGCGATCGCTTTGAAGGTGCAGAAAAAGAACGGTGTCAGAAGTATACTTATAATGTGGATGTAGCAGTTCGTTCCTCAGCTACTGCCGAAGATTTACCCGATGCCAGTTTTGCCGGACAACAGGAAACCTATCTCAACGTTCATGGGGTGCAAGGTGTTTTGGAAGCCTGTCATAAATGCTTTGCTTCTCTGTTTACTGACCGCGCTATTTCTTATCGTACGATTAAGGGTTTCGACCACTTTAATGTAGCTCTTTCGGTGGGTGTACAAAAAATGGTGCGTTCCGATTTGGCTACTTCGGGAGTGATGTTTTCCATTGATACGGAAACAGGTTTTAAAGATGTGGCTTTAATTACTGCCGCTTACGGTTTGGGAGAAAACGTTGTTCAGGGTGCGGTTAACCCAGATGAATATATCGTCTTTAAACCCACGTTGCAACAGGGGTATCGTCCGATTTTGGATAAACGTTTGGGTAGCAAAGAAATCAAAATGGTGTATGACATTGGCGGTAGCAAACTCACCAAAAATGTAACTACATCCCCCTCAGAAAGAATTAAATTTGCCATCAATGACGATGAAATTCTGCAACTTGCTACTTGGACTTGTCAGATCGAATCACATTATTCTCAAGTCCGAGATACTTATACCCCAATGGATATTGAGTGGGCCAAAGACGGTATCACAGGGGAATTGTTTATTGTACAAGCTCGTCCTGAAACCGTTCAGTCGCAAAAAACTAATAATGTCTTACAGGCATATAAATTAGATGGCACAGGAGAAGTGCTAATAACTGGCAGGGCAGTAGGAGAAAAAATCGGTTCGGGAACTGCCAGGGTGATTTTAGATGTCAGCCAAATCGATAAATTCCAAGCAGGAGAAGTTTTAGTTACTAATAAAACCGATCCCGACTGGGAACCGATTATGAAAAAAGCCAGCGCGATCGTTACCAACCAGGGGGGCAGAACTTGTCATGCGGCAATTATTGCTCGTGAAATGGGCATTCCTGCGATCGTCGGTTGTGGAGATGCAACGAAAAACATTCAAACAGGAGTAGAAGTAACCGTATCTTGCGCTGGAGGAGAAGAAGGTAAAGTTTATGCCGGTTTGATTCCCTTTACGGTCGAAGAAACCCAATTAGACAATTTACCTCAAACCACAACTCAAATTTTAATGAATGTGGGCAACCCCGAAGAAGCTTTTGGTTTAGCCGCTTTACCCTGTGACGGTGTGGGTTTGGCAAGACTAGAGTTTATTATTGCCAATCAGATTAAAGTTCATCCCCTAGCCTTACTCAAGTTCGACGAACTACAAGACTTTGATGCCAAAATGGCGATCGCTCGTCTAACAGTTCACTACCGTAATAAACCAGATTTCTTTATCGATAAATTAGCCAGGGGTATTGCGACCATTGCTGCTGCTTTTTATCCTAAACCCGTTGTGGTGCGGATGTCTGACTTTAAGAGTAATGAATATGCCAATCTGTTAGGGGGCAAACAGTTTGAACCGGCTGAAGAAAACCCGATGATCGGTTGGCGGGGTGCGAGTCGCTATTACGATCCTCTATATCGCGAGGCTTTTGGCATGGAATGTCAGGCATTTAAACGAGTCCGTGATGAAATGGGTTTAACTAACGTCATTCCGATGATTCCCTTCTGCCGCACTCCCGATGAAGGACGTAAAGTATTGGCTGAAATGGCTCAATACGGTTTGGTTCGGGGAGAAAATGGCTTGCAAGTCTACGTAATGTGCGAAATTCCCAGTAACGTCTTGCTGGCAGACGAATTCAGTCAGGTATTCGATGGCTTCTCTATTGGTTCAAACGACCTAACCCAACTGACGCTAGGACTCGATCGCGATTCTTCTTTGGTGGCGCATCTATTTGATGAACGTAACCCGGCAGTGAAAACCATGCTCTCGATGGCGATCGCCGCAGCCCGACGCAATAACCGTAAAATTGGTATCTGCGGTCAAGCACCTAGCGATTATCCAGAATTTGCGGAGTTTTTAGTACAACAGGGCATTAATTCTATCAGTCTCAATCCCGATTCTGTCCTGAAGACCAGATTGAAAATAGCTGAAGCTGAAGTGGAAAATTAAAGTAGGGGCATAGGGTGTAAAAAAATATGGTGTTAACTATCATCATTAGTGCGATCGCTGTAATTATAATTCTGACAGTTATTCGTCTGAGATATGACGCTGAAGTCAGGCGAATTTGGCGACAGCTTAAATATAGGTCAGGCGATCGCCGAAAATACCATCCAAGCTCATTTTCAACTCGATAACCAACCTATAACTCTAACCTTAACCATTGATGCCGATGGACGACTCCTGAAAATGTCATTACCCCGTTGGGGCAATTGTACTAAAGATGGTAGTTGGCAATATATTCCTTTTGGAGGAGAGATAAAAGCAGAGCAAACCTTTAATGGTTACACCATTCCTACTTTGATTCAGGTTAGTTGGTGGTTTTCTAGTCAAGATTATTTTGAATTTTGTCAAACCAACATCGAAAGAGCTAAATTTGATTAGTAATTAGTAGAGGCGGGGCTTACAAGGGCGTGACGCAGGAGACGCTTCGCGTAGAAAAGCACGCCACAGCACGGACGGCTGTAGTGTTGCCACCTGCGGGCGACATCGCGTCCTCCCCTTGCCAACGGCGGGCAACACCCGTACAGTCATTAGTCATTGGTCATTGGTGATTAAATAAGCTGTTGTTGACTTAAATTGTACATTTGTCTTTTCCCCCTGCCTTTTCTCAACCTAAATAAACGAGGTATTCAAAATGATAAACAAAATTTTAGTAGCAGTAGACCGTTCTGAAAGAAACAAATCCGTCTTTGAATCAGCAGTATCTTTAGCCAAAACAAGTAATGCAACTCTCATGCTGCTGCACGTTTTATCAGAAGAAGAAGCGGGTTATCCCTTGTTACCTACCTATGCTTACTATCCGATGTTAGACGACCGCGATTACGAAATATATCAAGAAAAATTAATCGAATACAAACAATGGGGTATTAATTTTCTCGAAAATCTAACGGAAAAAGCCACAGCAGTTGGAGTAAAAACAGAATTTACTCAGTTAACTGGCAACCCTGGACGAACAATTTGTGAACTAGCAGATACTTGGGAAGCAGATTTAATTGTAGTAGGTAGTCGCGGCTTAAAAGGTCTTAAAGAAATGTTTCTCGGTAGTGTCAGCAACTATATCACTCACCACGCACCCTGTTCGGTGTTAATTGTCCGTACAGCGATCGAAGAGCAAGCAAATAGTGAAGTGGCAGAAGAAATAGGAGACGAAAATCAGTAATTAGTCATTGGTCATTGGTAGGGGCGAACGGCCGTTCGCCCGTACAATCATTAGTTTACCCACTACCTATTACTTTAGTCCCCTCTCAATAAGATGTTTAAGACAATTCTCGTGGCAATTGATCGCTCGCCAGCCAATCAAATAGTATTCAAAGAAGCGGTGTTATTGGCTCAAACTACTCAAGCCAATTTAATCTTACTGCACGTTCTATCGGGAGAAGAAGAAGACAGTCCGATTCTGTCTCTCTATCCAACAGTTGGCGACCATTCCCATTACTTACATCTCAATCCCGCTATCGGTCAGATGGCTAATGAGTTATATCACCGACAATGGGAGGCTTTTAAAGAGCAGAGTATCGAGATTTTGCGTTCTTTGACTCAAAAAGCGATCGCTCTAGGAGTCAAAACTGAATTCAGTCAAATTACTGGTCATCCTAGTTTAACGATTTGTGATTTTGCTGACTCTTGCCATGCCGATGTAATTGTAATTGGTAGACGGGGACATACAGGCTGGAAAGAAATATTTTTAGGTAGTGTCAGCAATTATGTCGTTCATCATGCTCCTTGCTCGGTATTGCTGGTACAGACTTCTTCGGAACTAGAAGAAGATTCTTCATCTCTCAATTTAGAGTCGACAAGCTATCTGAAAAGCGATAGATGATTTTGTCTGTCAATCAAAGAAAGCAATTACAACATCGATATAGCCGTTGCATACATCCTGAATTTGTTAAATATAGGAGGAAAACATGACTATTAGACTTATTCCCCATAAACCAGACCAAATTATCGGCTTGAATATTGATGGCAAAATTGAAACTGAAGATCTCGATCGCATAATTCAATCTATTGATAATAAACTAAAACAGGGACAAAAATTAAGAATCTATGTTGAGGTTAAAAATTGGTCGGGAATGTCTATTGAGGCTTTTATTCAAGATCTGAGGTTTAGTTGGCAACATTTCCAGGATTTTGAGAAAGAAGCCATTGTTTCAGACCATTTATGGCTCAAAACTTTAGCTGCTGTAGGAAATACTTTATTTTCTGGTATTGAAGTCAAGCACTTTACCTTTGATCAAAGAGATCAAGCACTGGAATGGATAAGTAGTTAGTCATCATAATTATTTTCATATATGGAAGTTATAAGATTGAGAAAATAGCGATCGCCTTTAATTATTTTTCAGAGTAATAATTCTCTGTAAATACTGTAATATTCCTAAACCGAAAAAGATTGAAACCCCACAAATCAGCCAGAAATAAAGCGTAAAATCGGGATTATCTAATGCCCAACCACCAATAGAAGGGCCGATAAAATAACCAATTGCCCAACATTGAGAATTGATTGAAAAATAGATGCCTCGTAATGATTCTGGGGCTAGATCTGCTATGAATGCCGAGGCTGAGGGGGTATAAGTAATCATAGCGAGTGCCATAACTCCTAAAGTCAGCACCGCCCAGATTAGAGTTCTGGTTGCAGCAATTCCCGTTATCCAAACTAAAATAAAACCAATTCCCCACAAACTTAAAGAAACCTGTAAGGCTTGAATGCGAGTCAAACGATTGAGCCAGCGAGCTACTGGTAACTGACAGATAGCTGCCAGGGTTATATGCCAGGTAAACAGACCACTGATAACTTTTTCTGAAAAACCACTCCCTGTATCTCCCACACTAATGAAATTTTTAAAATACAAAGGCATGGTACTCTGTACTTGAGACAGATAAGTAGTAAACAAAATATTAACTATCACATAGACTGTTAATCGGCGATCGCTCAATGCCTGCAACCAACCGCGATCGCTTTTGGAGTGTTGTGAATCAAATTGAAAAGTTTCGGCGATCGCAAAATAAATAATCCCAAAAAAGATGGCAAAAGAAATACCGTCAATTATAAATAAACTACGATAATTTCCTGAATTGGCAATTAATACACCTCCTAAAACTACTCCAAAGCTCAAACCCAAACTATCTGCCAGTCTGGTTACAGCAAAAGCTTCATTGCGTTGTTTGGCATTAGTTAAATCCATAATTGCTGCTTCAGTGGCAGGCCAATACATACCAATACCAAAACCCATTAATAAATTACCCACAACTAAAGTGGGAAAATTAGCTGTTAAAGACAACACCACATCAGCCAACATGGAAATCGCTGCCGAAAACAATAAAGTGCGTCTTCTACCCCACTGAGGAGAATCTGCCCATTGTCCCCCCAAAAAGCGTCCTACAATTCCTGAAATCGAAGCACTCCCCAAGGCAATCCCCACTAAAGTGGCAGAAATTCCTATTTGATTGACAAAAAAAATTGGTGCGTAAAATAAGGTAAACCCAGTGCCAATTTCTGATAACAGTCTGCCCGCAGCCAAAATCCAAACTTTAAAATCTAAATCAAAATTAAACATTTACATCAATACTCAAGGGAAGAGGCAAGAGACAAAAATTATTTCAATTTCCTTCCTTAACATACAGGCAAAAAAAAACCCTGGCTGACTAACCAAGGATAGATTCAGGAGAAAATCAATGTTGACGAGATATCCAAGTTATCTATTGCCCTTCTAACAGCAGATAAACTCAGTAGATAGCGATTTAGTCAAATGTTTGAACGACTAAATTACTAACTTATATTAACTAATGTAACAAATAATTTACATAATTACAAGGACAAGAATTATCTAGTTCGACAAGGACGCGCTTATATGTAAACTACTACTACTAAAACTATTTCATTAGCAGCCAATGATTATTGCAATTACTGCTTTGAAGGGAGGAGTGGGAAGTGCGATTCGTTTCTTCTAAACCTTGATGGAAAAAGCTTTTAGCCTTCTAAAAGAAACCACAAGGGGGACGAAGAGCAAGGTATGAACCTTGACAACTTAATGTTTGAAGTAAGGCGAGAATGTTACACATTGTAAAATTCAATTCTTTACCCTTCCAGTGATGAAGGATAGCAATATCCCTATCTCATAACCTGACAAACTATGAGATAAAGCGGGATATAAAGCGGGTAATCGGAAAACTGGTACGAAATCCCCGCAAGCTGGATGGACATGATTAGCGAAAGCAAACCTATGTCTGAACCTGCGTTACCGCCAACAAGCTCACCCAGTTTTAGGAGCTTAAATCAAAAGATACGGTCTGAAATACAAATAATTTGCTGATTATTTGTAATCACTCATATTGATTCTCTAACTTTCCCAGTAGAGAATATCACTCAATTAAAGACCCGCAGGATAGTAGGAATCTAAACCCATCGCAAAACAAACATTAGGAACGAATTAACCAGATAGGAATCTCTCAGGATGGTCGATTTGCCTGAGTAGTCAGTCAAGGCGCAAGAACCTATTTGGAGGGATTGTTTCAAAAGCAAATGCCTTGGGTAATGCCAAGGATAAGCAGACAGAAACACGGAATGTTGGAGATAAATAGGTAAGTAGAAGTAAAAGTCATGAACACAGAAAAACTGATGTATGAATGGAACACGATACCCTGGAAAAAACTAGAGGTAAAAGTATTCAAGCTTCAAAAACGAATTTATCGAGCCTCTGAACGTGGCGATGTCCAAACAGTAAGAAAGCTTCAAAAACTTCTACTAAAATCCAGAAGTGCCAAATTACTTGCAGTCAAGAAGGTAACACAAGATAACAGAGGCAAGGCAACAGCAGGAATAGACGGTATCAAAAATCTAACTCCAGTCAAACGCCTTAAACTTGCCTCAGAATTAAAACTACCTAAGAAGGCACAACCCATCCGCCGAGTCTATATTCCCAAACCAGGGAAAAAAGAGAAAAGACCATTAGGTATACCCACAATGCAAGATAGAGCCACACAAGCTCTAGCAAAATTAGCACTAGAACCAGAATGGGAAGCTCGATTCGAGCCTCATGCTTACGGCTTCAGACCTGGGAGGTCAACCCATGACGCAGTCAAATACATTTTCAACTGTATATCTAGAACAGATAAATATGTACTAGATGCAGACATTAGTAAATGTTTTGACAAGATTAACCATCAAACACTTCTAAATAAAATCAACACCTTCCCCACAATGAGGAAGGCAATCAAAGCATGGTTAAAAGCAGGAGTAATGGAAGGAAAAAAAATATTTCCAACAGAAGAAGGAATACCTCAAGGTGGAATAATATCACCATTACTAGCCAACATAGCCCTACATGGTTTAGAAGAATACGTAAAATCCTTTTTCCCTACTAAGAAAAAAGTAGGAGACAAAAAAAACGTGACCTGGAAACCCTTGATAGTACGCTATGCTGATGATTTGCTAATCATGCACAGGAATCTAGAAGAGCTAAGAAGAGCCAAAAAATACGCTCAAGAATGGTTGAACAACATGGGACTAGAATTCAATCAAAGCAAAACACGGATAGTACACACTTACCAAAAGTTAGATGGTAAAGAACCTGGATTTGAATTCCTGGGCTGTTCCTTCAAACAATATAAGTTGGGCAAAAGAAACCGTCGGACAGTAGCTGGACAATACTATTCTAGAGATGCAGAATTCAAGACCATAATCACACCCACTAAAGAAGCCATCAAGAGACATAAAAACCAATTAGGTAAAATCATCGACAGTCTCAAAACAGCTACCGAAGAGAAACTGATAAATATTCTAAATCCAGTAATCTCTGGCTGGGCGAACTATTACTCAAGAGTAAATTCGAGTGAGACATTCAGTGATATTGACAATTGGTTATATATAAAACTCAGAAGATGGGCAAAACGTAGACATCCAATGAAACCAATGGGATGGATTGCAAATAAATACTGGCACATAGATACTAAGCATAAATGGGACTTCTCAGTCAGAGACTTATCTCTAAAAGAACACAGGAAGGTAAACATAAAGATGCACGTGGCAGTAAAAGACAAACGCAGCCCATTCGACGGAGATTGGAGCTACTGGAGTACAAGAAGAAAAGACCTTCCTGGCACAAGACCAGTGCTGAAAAATCTTTTGCACACACAAAAAGGTAGATGTCAAGAATGCAATCTATATTTTAAACAGGAAGACATCATCGAAGTACATCACATCGATGGTAATCACCTCAATAGAAGATATAGCAACATAGAAGCTCTACACGGACATTGTCACGATAATAAACACAGAGGTACTTTGAGCAAGCCAACATTTTGAGGAGCCGTATGAGGTGAAAGTCTCACGTACGGTTCTGAAGCCGAGTATTAACAGCGATGTTAATGCTTAGGATAACAAACCACAACCGCAGTCCACCTCGCTGCTTATTTCCAGACTCTCGCACCGACATTATTAATTGATGCCGACAAGAACCGTTCGGCTTTAGTGTGGTCGAGAGATGACAAATTACCCTTTTATGTCGCTTCTCAAGCAGGTGCGCCTGGTTTAATTAAAAAGTTTACTCATATTATTATTGACACCCAAGCCAGACCAGAGCCAGAAGAATTGGAAGATTTAGCTAAAGGGAGCGATTTGTTAATCTTGCCCACAACTCCCAATCATTTAGACTTGGATACCACTGTTAAAGCTGTTGAGTTATTGAAACCTTTTGATGCCAACTATAAGGTGCTTCTGACCCAGGTAGATTCTCGTACCAGGAATGGTAGAGACGCTAGAAAATTTCTCGAAGATGCCAAACTTCCTCTGTTTAAAATTGATATTCCTTTGTTGGTAGCTTTTCAAAGAGCGCCGAGCCGTGGAGTTACTGTTAAAGATTTCCCCGACTCTAGATCTTATATAGGTTGGAATAGCTACAAAACTATCGGAAAGGAGATTGCATCATAGATAAAAGGAAGAAGCGGTAAACAATCAGCAAGATAATTGACTATGATTGACGAAGGTTATATCAAATATCACTGCCATTGGCTTGAAACACCAGCAGTATCTGAAGCTGAAATTGTGGAATTAAACCAATGGAGAGACAAACTCTATCAGTTGGGTTTGATTGGTCAATATGACAATGGTATCGGTTTTGGTAATCTAAGTATTCGCGACGGTAAAAGCGATCGCTTTATTATTTCTGGAACGCAAACAGGAGGTATTCCCCATCTATCAGCCAGACACTATACTAAAGTTATCGACTTCGACTATCAACAAAACTCTGTTACCTGTGAAGGTTTAATCAAAGCTTCTTCCGAAACTCTGACCCATGCTGCTGTATATAGCAATCCTGAAATTAGTGCTGTCGTTCACGTCCATCATCTCCAACTATGGCAACAATTAATGGAGCGAGTTCCCGCAAGCGATCGCCATTGTGCCTATGGTACACCAGAAATGGCGCGAGAAATTATTCGATTATGTCAACAAGACGCAGTTAAACAGCAAAAAATTATCGTAATGACGGGACATGAGGCAGGAATTTTAGCTTTTGGGCGAGATCTGACGGAAGCTGCTACGATTATTCTGCAATATTTTTAACTTGAGTGTCAAAAGAAGTGCGATCGCTTAAATCGTAGTCGATAGTTCAGATTATGCTGTTTTAATAAAACGGATAATTTCTCTGACGTGACTCAAAAATTGACTATCTTCACTAAGTAAAGCGATCGCATTTTTAGCTTCTCTAGATAATCGTTCGTGATCCACTTTATTTTCGGCTTTGTATTCTGCTAATAATGCTTTTTGACGTGCTAATGCTACTTGATTTTCTTGAGTTGCCTGTTGTTGTTTACTGACCAAAGAATTAGGATTATTTGTATCGAGCAGTGATTCTATTTGTTTAATTGCTGTTTCTAAATTTTTTACTCTAGTTCTCAGTTCAATAACATCTTCACGGGGATATTTAACTTCTTGTTTAATAGTTGATAATCTTATGGTTAAATATTGATAGCCGCGAATTGTCGGACGCAAAATTGTTAGTAACAAAGTCAAACCAGAACTGACATAACCAACATTACTAATACCAGTTGCAGCCAAGACATAAAGAGCCACAGCAGAAATTAAATGTAGGGCGATCGCGCCAATAATTGACCAGCGAGCTACTTTTTGGACATAATTTAATGGTTTTAAATCGATGGACAAACCTTTTTCTTGAGACAGTTTAGCCTCAGTTATTGTTTCGCGAGCATCAAAATAAACATTCCAAGGAATCGTAATAATAACTAACAGCCAGCAAAAAGAGGCAATTCCTATCGACCAATCAATTAAATTGATTGCAGATATATTTGACCATTGCACGATTAAGCCTAAAATTACTGCTAAAATTCCCAAGCTAATACTATAGCTAACGTATCGAGATAACATTTTTCTAAAATTTAAGTATTGTTCTTAAATTCAATTATCTAGAAGCCCTCGATAATTTTGCTCATAACTGTGACAATTTATCGGGTTTCACAGCCTTAAATAAGCTTTAAATCCAACGCCTTACTGATGTTTTATAAGCTTGATATTCTTCTGAAGAGAGGAATTATAAAAACTGGGGTCAGACTTCCTAAAAAAATCCACACTCCGATCAAAGTAATTATCATGCCTAAATAAATGGGATTTCTGCTATAGTTAAAAATTCCTTCACTGACTAAATAACTAGATTCTTGAAAGGGTTTAATTGTCGTGTTCTTTTGACGAAACAAATAAGCACAAAACAAAACCATTCCTATGCCCGTCGCGATCGCTACCACACCCAAATAATTAATAGGGAACAAAAATAACCGTTGGACGGGCAGCCACAAGTGCAATCCTGCCATTAAAATAATTGCCAGCAAAAACCAAATAGGAGGTAAAACTTTTTGAAGATTCATTTTCTTCATTTCCTCAGAAGACGCTTTTTTTTCTTCAAATTATAGATAAAATGGGCAATAACTTTTAGTTAAAAAAAATTAACAAGTGAGTCTACTCTTCTGTTGGCGACAATATCGCGTATTCTTCTTAGTTGCTTTGGCAACAATCGCTTTTTCTCTTAGTCTATTTTTATCTCCCATGGCTACAGCCAAGCTATTTGATGGTCCTGTTGATCGACTACCTTTAGAAGAAAGAGTTGCACTCAGACAAGGACAAGTAATCCTCTTAGGAGAATCTGGCACATATACAGGGCGCGTTTTAGCAATGACTTCTCTTGATACCGCTTGGAAAGTTTTAACCGATTACAATAATTTTGCCGAATTTTTGCCCGGAGTCAATACCAGCAAACTCTTAGAAGCCAATGGCGATCGCAAAGTTTTTGAACAAATCAACCAAGTGAAAACTTTCATATTCAGTACCAAAGCCAGAATTCGGATGGCTATAACTGAATCTTATCCTGAAAAAATTGCTTTTACTGCTATTGATGGAGACTTAGAAACATTAGACGGTTTTTGGTTACTTGAACCAGTATCACCCTATCCTAGTGCGCCTAGCGATCGCGTTTTAATTACCCATCAAGTCAATGTTAAAGCTGCTGCCGCTCCGACGGATGGAATATTTTATAATATCTACGAAAATAGCCTGGAAAAAACCCTGGCTGCCATCAAACAAGAAGCGGAAAAACGCTCTACTCAAGCCAACGCCATCGTCACCACTGATTAGTTAATTTTATGCTCAAGAATGATAAATGGATCGTCGAACAAGCCAAACAAGGAATGATTACTCCTTTTGAAGAAAAATCAATTAGTAAGGCAATTTTCGGTGGCGAGGCCGTCGGTAGTCCCTACCGCGATCGCGAGGTTGCAACTATCAGTTGGGGACTGAGTTCTTATGGTTATGATATACGCTTGTCGCCTCATGATTTTAGAATCTTTAGACATATCCCCGGAACAGTAGTAGATCCGAAAAACTTTAATCCCAAAAATTTAGAACAAGCTGAACTCCACAACGATGACGATGGCTCGGCTTATTTTATAATCCCCGCCAACAGCTATGGACTGGGTGCGTCATTAGAAAGTATTAAAATGCCTCCCAATGTAACCGCTATTTGTCTGGGAAAATCTACCTATGCCCGTGTGGGAGTTATCGCCAATATTACTCCCCTTGAAGCTTCCTGGCAGGGAGATAGTATTACTCTGGAATTTTCTAATGCTTCTAGTGCTGATGTGAAAATTTATGCCAACGAAGGTGTAGTTCAGTTATTGTTTTTCGAGGGAGAATCTTGTGCCACAACCTACGCCGATCGCGGTGGAAAATATCAAAATCAAAGTCACGGAGTCACCCTACCCAAAGTTTAACTAATAACTGTACGGGCGAACGGCCGTTGGCCCGTACTAATGAGTGATCGCCGGTTAGGTAACAAAGGTCTTACAATATATAGACAAACAAAATGAGAAATTTGTTTAATTTATGTTAAGAAAAATCTTAGTTATTTTGATGTCGTTGTCATTGTGCTGGACAACTGTTGGTTGTTCTGGTGCTTCAACTTCAACTCAATCAGTACCAACGTTTAATAATAATGCTAATGTTGCTCCCACTTCCATCTCTCTAGCAGACGGTAAGTATCCCGTACAACAGGCGACCTATGACGATGCTAGTGGTGAGTATAGTTTGATGTTACTCAATACTCCTGCTGGAAGTCCCCCAATATTGCGGACGACACAATTACAAATGGCAAGATTGAGCGATGATGCGATCGCCAGTGGGGAAAAAACTTATGTTGAGGTTGAGAATAACCAACCCGTGATGTATTTAACCGAAGACTTTAGAATCGAATACGTCCACAATGTTACAGAAACTCAAAGCGATCCTCAAACAGGTCAACCCCAAACCGTTGTCGTTAGAAGAGAATCTAACTTTTGGACTCCTTTTGCAGGTGCATTAGCAGGACAGGCGATCGGTAGTCTGTTATTTAGACCTCAATATTATGTTCCGCCAGTATATCAACCTGGTGGTGTCTTAACTGGTTATGGTGGTTATGGTAATAGCTATTCTCAAGCAGTAAATCGCTATCAAGAACGTTATAACGCTCCTCCAGCAGCAGTTACCAACCGTCGGACTCTCCGTACTACTGGTAATCTGAGGAATACAGTCAATCGTACCACTAATAAATTTAGCCAGCCAACTAATAACAAAAGTCGCGCCACTGGTTCTGGAGTTGGTTCTAGTACTCTACGTTCTTCTGGTAAAACTAGACAGTTTCAACGTTCTCCTGGGTTCGGTAGTAGCCGTCCTACAATGAGAAATCGTGGTTTTGGTGGTAGAAGAAGATAAATATTGAGGTTATTAGTTATTAGTTATTAGTCATTTATCTCTTTTCTAGGGTAAATCTCGAATTATTTTTTGCATCGTTGAAGCTTGAGATTCGATACTTTCAGTTAATTTGAATTGCACTAAAGCTCTAGCCAAGTTATGTTGGGGATAATCGGCTTTAAAATAAGTATTACCCCTTAAATAATCAGTAAAAAATCTCAATCCCAATTCAAAACTGAGTAACCGAATAGAATCGTAAATATAGTCGCGATCGCTTTGAGTCAAAAATTCAGCTACAGCAACATAGCCTTGTAAAATAGACTGGGCATATTCTGGCACAAAGGATACCTGTTCCCACTCTAAAGTTTCTTCTCCCCAAGGATTGCAACCAGAACGCAAACAATCTCCTAAATCATAGTGAATTAAACCCGGTTTTACAGTATCAAGATCGATCACCGAAATTGCTTGATTAGTATCGCAATCAAACATAATATTATTAATTTTAGGATCGCCGTGAATCGTTCTCAAGGGTAATTTATTTTCGATTTTAGCTGTTTCTAAAATATCAGCTAGTTCCCAACAATTATTAATAGCTTGTAGACAATAATTAATTTCAGGAGAATTGGTTAATTGAATCTTCGCAATAACTTGTTCATATTCATTTAAATAACTGGGTGTAATGTGAAAACCTGGTAAAGTATCGGCTAAACTATCTACAGCTAAATCGCTGGTTAAATTGTGAAACATTCCCAAACCGTAACCAATTTCTGCTGCATGATGGTTATTTTGAATGGTGTCAAAAGATTGAGAATTGGGAATAAAAGTAATTGCCCGCCAGAATAAATTATTACTATCTCGATAATAGTTTTTACCTTCTGATGTTAGTAAAACACGAGGAGTATACCAACAGCGATCGCCTGATAAATCAATTTGCTGTAATTTATGATTGAGGTGATTGGTGACAATTTCAATATTATCCATCACCAAGTGAGGCTGTTTAAATACTTCAGTATTCAGACATTGCAAAATAAAATATGCTTCTAAAGCAGCATCTATGGTCACTAAATAGGTACGATTGATATTACCGCTACCATAAACTTGAATATCCTTTATTTTTCCTTCACAATTAAAGCAATGGGCGATATGCCATAAGTTGTTAGTCATTAGTTATTAGTTATTAGTCATTAGTTATTAGTTATTAGTTATTAGTCATTGGTTTCTACTTTTGACTTTTGACTTCTGATTTCCTCATTAGTTTTTAGTTATCATTAAATATTGTTCCTTTCTCCTTCATCCTTTCTCCTTTATCCTTTAGAAAGCCGTGTCTGAATCAACATCTCCATCTTTAAGCGACCGCTATTTTGCAACAATTGATCGTATTGTAGATATTACCCTGCAAGGAAAAATTCGTTCTTACGAACAGGTGTACCAAATGCTCCTCAAAGAAGTAGATAACGGTACGGGAGAAGTATTTGAACGCTGTTTATTACAACGGATTGAGGGAACAAAAGCTCAATTAGGAACCAAACTCAAAGCCCCCCGTATTTTAAGAGCTTTAGAAACTATAGAAAAACAATGGACAAGATGGCAACAAGAAAATCAAGACACTGCGACAATTGCTGATATTGTGCAAGAAATCTTAACGGTTGAGCCAGGAGAATATTTTCAGGCTGTCGTTGAAGCGATCGATAGTAACCGAGATGAGCCTTTAAACCGCGATAAATTAATTAAATTGGCGCAAAAGATTAAATCTGCCGCCGACAATCAGAACAATCCTCAATTAGCAGGAGATTGGCAGCAAATCGCCTTTGGTATTGCCGATGGCTTAAATACTTTTACCGATTTAGAAGCAGATTTAGTAAGTTGGATTTACGATTCTGGCAGTAGATTTGCCGGATTTGGGGCAGAAAAACCGAATCCTTGGCGGATTTGGAGTCAAAAAGTCAACAATCCCTTGCCCAAACAGTTATTTCAAACCCTAGCGCAAACTTTGGCCATAGACAATGTAGCCAAAATTGGCAGTAATTTAGAATTAAGAGCCTGGGTAGAATTAGCAATCTTATTACAATATTTACAACGGGGTTTAGTAAATTGGTTCGACCAGCAACCCTATGACTCAAAATTTGGTAAACAACTATCCTCTAGTACTTTCCTTAGTTTTGCGGTTGTTTGGTGTGAATTGTGGCAAAATCTAGCGAATACTCAAAAATCCTTAGCCAAAGGTTGTTTTGGCATGATGCTGCAAATTTTGCGTACTTTTGCCCGTAGAGATGATTTTCCTATGTATAGCGGCGTGTTTGCTTCTTTTTCAGGAGAATATTTACAAAATACTTTAGAATACTTCGATGAACCCCTGAAACAAGTAAAGGGAACAGGAGAAAAAGCTCGAATTTTAACCCTATTAGGTTATTCTCAAAGAATTTTAGGACAATACGCCAAAGCGATCGCTTTTCAGTCAGAAGCTTTAAATATAGCTAGAGAAACCGAAGATCGTCCCTGCGAAATTGCCAATCTCAATCATATCAGTCGCACTCATGCCAATCAGAAAAATTATAGTGATGCCATTAACTACGCCCAAAGAGCCTTAATTTTAGCGCGTCAGGTAGGGAATAAACTCGGTGAAGCCAACGCTTTGGTTAATTTAGGCTACAGCAAAGTTTTAGCTGCTCGTCAGTTAGATAGTATGGATACAGAAACCTACAGTGAAGCCATTCGTTATTTAGAACAGGGAGTAGAATTAGCCAAACAACAAGGAGATCTGCAAAGTCAATCTTTTGGCTACAGTAGTCTCGGTATCGCCTACGTTATTTTATCTCAACCCACTACCGCGATCGCCTCTTTAACCAAAGGTGCTGAATTAGCACAATATTCTAGAGATATTTACCTTCAAGGATTGAGTTTTGCCTACATCGCTGAGGCATATTACAGTATCGAAGACCGCACTTCAGCAGTAGTTATGGGATGCTTGGGAATGTATCTCCTCAAACAAATTAATTCCGCCGAATGGCGACAACCAGCCGGGTTAATGTCTATTTTACAGGGACAAATAGGAGAAAAAGAATTTAAGGATTTATTAACCACAAAGCGATCGTCAATCATCTCACTGATTGGCGTTGATGGTTACGACCATCTGGGAGAAATTTTAACCGAATACCAACAAAGGTAAACATTGAACATCAAACATTAGTAGTTTTCCGTAAACAAAATGACGATCTTTGGTTTTTTAAATGGAACAATTGTTACTGTTGAGTCTGGATATAAAGTTTTTCCCCATCCCAAACAAGAAAAAATTTATCATAGATTGAGTGATGCTAAATGGTTTTTGGCATTAAGATGGTGTGATAGTATGACAACCCCCGCAGCAATTATTACCAACACAGGAGAATTTTCTTTTTACAATCAAATCGTGTTGGAAATGGGGGAAGAACAATTTATTCCCTCAGCATATCGAGCCAAAATTTTCCTTCAATGTCTTCATCTTCAAACCAATGAAACAGTTGCATACTCGATTACTTCTCCAGATCGCCTTTTAGAAATACGAGCTTTAACAATAGATTCTCGTTATGGAAAAGTAGCCTTAGTTAGAGACCTACGAGATTCCTGACACAACCCTTTCAAATATTAAGTGATTCTAAATATTAAATCCAGTCACAGAAATTCGTAACAGTGACTACCAAAACTCTAGATGAGGAAGAGTAATTTTGAAACAGAAACATTGAAGAGCGGAAATTGTTCGAGCGATCGCAATTTTGTAAGCTTCACCTATTAAATTAAATTGATATTTTTATTGCCCAAAACCAATGAACAATCCAGGAGAAGTCAGATGCCATTTGTCACCATTCAAATTGCTAAAGGTCACTCTGTAGAACAAAAACGCCAACTAGCTCAAGCCGTAACCGATACTTTAGTTTCTAGTTTGGGAACTAAACCAGAATGGGTCACAATTCATATCGATGAATTCGAGCGGGAGAATTGGGCGGTCGGTGGAGAATTACATATCGACAAACACCAAGGTAGACACAGTGAAAAAGTTATGAATTAATTGCCAACAGGATAGAAAACAATGGACTTGTCATCAACAGATGCCAAAAAATTGGCATTAAATTTTTTCCTAGAAGACTGGGAAATTCCCGAAGAAGACCGCGATTTTTTTGTACTGCTCGATGCTCGTGAGGTCGACGATCACTGGTATGTTGTAGAGATTGGTGTAGAAGGTTTACCGGATAAGTGGGTAATTCAAGTTTACGATGAAACCAAAGATTGCGACCCTTGTTTTACCTTTATCTCGCCCATTAAAGCCTCAGAAAGTGACACTGGTTTAGAAGAAATGCCAGAAAGTATTGCCGAAATCTTGCGCTCGGAAAGAGAAAGTTTAGTTATTAGTCATTAGTAGGGGCGATTCCGGAATCGCCCTTACAGTCATTAGTCATGGGGCATGGGGCATTAGTAGGGGACGGGGCTTATAAACTATGTACGGAAACCTCAAGAGACAGTCCCACCGATTCGCGCTTCGGTGAAGGGGAGGAAGTCATCGCCCGTACAGTAATTAGTAATTAGTTGTTGGTGAGTAATCATTAAAAAGGACGAAGAACAAATAACAAAGGACACAAAATGATTGATTCAACTACAGCCGAAAAATTGGCTTTTGAGTTTTTAACCAGTGAATGGAATGTACCTTCAGAAGACCGAGATTGGTTTACTATAATTGCCTCTCGTACTCTGGGGGAAGATGGCTATGATGTGGAAATTGGTATTGATGGTTTTCCAGATCGCTGGATCGTGGAAATATACGATAATGGCAAATGCGAGCCTTATTATGAATTCACCTCCCCCATCAGAGATTCCCAAACCAACAGCGATCTAGAAGATTTACCAGATTGGATCGCCCAAGTATTAATAGCCGAAAGAAAGCATAGGTAATTATTGGTCATTAGCTATTGGTCATTAGTCATTGGTCGCTGCTTACGAACAACAAAAGACAAAAGAGATGAAAACAGCAGATTGGTTAGTCAAAGAAGATGGTGTTTGTCGGTTGTGTAAATCAGTACGGGAGTGGGATTTACTCGCTGAAGAATATCGCCTGTATCGGTTTTTGACGGAAGTAGAAGATATTATGCGATTGATGGTTAACGAAGGAAGAGATGAGGAAACTTCTCTATCTGGACTGCGGATGCTAGTTAGAAAGCTGGTGCTTAATTGTTATACTGTCAAAACTCGTTTACCTGAACCAAATGAAAGCACGGGAGTTTCCGTCGTTGTACTCCACGATGAAGTGGGCTTCCCCATGACGATTCAGACGGAAATGAGTTTACCGGGAACAAGTTCACAAATCCACAATCATGGAACTTGGGGAGTGGTGATGGTATTACAAGGTAAACAGAAAAATACTTTTTGGAAGCGCAACCCGACTGCTGAGTTTCCTGACAGAATTGATCGCGTCGGCGCAAGAATCATCGAACCTGGAGATATTATCAGTTTTACTACCAAGGCAATTCATAGCATTGAGGCAATCGGTAAGGAACCCACAATTACCTTTAATTTATACGGTGAAACTCACGGCGGTAAAAGATATCAGTTCGATTTTGAGAAGCAAACTGCCAAGCATTTTTAATTTAACCGATGACTAATGACCAGAAACAATTACAAATGCCCCCTCGTACAACTCTGACCAATGCTTCTCCAGAAACAGGATTAGGAATGGGGAGATTGGTTCTAAGTTCTAGTTGCTTAGGTTCTAACTCTTTGTATAACGATTGCACTATTACCAATTACAGGACTGCGAGCAATTAAAGTTCCCTCTGGATCTTTAATGATTAACTTTTGAAAATCCAACTGGCGCGATCGCTTTAAAAGATCATTAGCTAATTTATTTTGACGAGATTGGCTTAGTTCGTACCAAAGATTGCTGAGAATCACCGATAGACTACCTTGTCTGAAATCCGCTTCTACTGAAACGATGGAGTTTTCAGCATAGTCTTGAGTAATTTCTGTCACTCGGTTTTGTATTGCTGCAATTAAATTTTGTTCGGGGGTTAAAATAATTTTCGGTTCGACTGTTTCTATTTTGAGCTTTTTGCTGGCGGCTGGTGCTTCTAACTCCAGGGGAATATAGATCTGGCTAATTTCTGGTTCTGATTCAATATCTGGGGTTAAATTTTCTGTATCCTCGTCGAGAGTATCGGGGATTTCTTCGGGGTAAGTTTCTGGCTGGATAATCTCAGGTTGACTTGCTAAGGTGTCAGTGGCAATCTCTGTATCTGGAGATTGAGTACGGGAGATTAATGCCACTGGTTTTTCGGGAAGTCTCCACCAAAATATTCCCAAACCAATAATAATCACAGTAGAAATAATTCCAATTATCAGTCGATTGTTGCGTTTCGGTTGAGCTTTTCGGGGAGTGGCCACCACCTCTGGTTCTGGTTGGGTGAAAGTAGCTGAATCTGTCTGAGGCCTCTGTTCTGTAACCTTTGGAGGTGGTTGTGGAGGAGAAGCACTCTGAGTAATAGAAGGAGTAGTAATTGCTGTGGCTAATTCTTTGGTGGTTGTTAATAAAGTATTTACAGATGAGTCGATAGCTACTGTATCCATAGACTCAAGATTATTTAGTTGCCTAACAATGGCTTCTAGTTGTTGAATTGTCTGTTGAAGAGATACGATCGCTTCAGATTTGGATAAAGATGGGGCATTGTTGGCTGTTGGTGAGGCTGAAGACTGTTCCCGATTTGCTTCTGATTCCATAGCTCTAATATCTTACTATCGAATAAATTTCAAACACACAGCGTTTGACATGACAATCTTATATTAAATACTCAAATGTTTGCTACAGATAAAACAGTAGGTAAGTTTCTAGTTTCTAGTTGCTACCTACTACTTCCTCTTGTCATACCTTTCCAACTCGATTGGAACTAAATTGAAGTTTTTCGCGCTAATCTATGGAAATGCAAGAATAATTTTCAGTTAAACCAGTGAATAAAATTCCCCCTGTTGATTTAACCAGACAATATCAGTTAATTAGTGAAGAAGCCAACTTAGCTGTTTTAGAAATTCTCAACTCTGGTCGTTATATCGGGGGAGAAGCAGTTACTTCTTTTGAACACCAACTGGCTGAATATATTGGTGTAGGCCAATGCGTTGGTTGTAACTCTGGTACTGATGCCCTTTATATGGCGTTAACTGCTTTAAATATCGGTCGGGGAGATGAAGTAATTACAACTTCATTTACTTTTGTTGCTACGGCCGAAGTAATTACCAGAGTAGGTGCAAAACCAGTTTTTGTAGATATCGACCTCGATACGTTTAATTTCGATCTAGAAAAAGTCCGACAAGCAATTACGCCTCAAACCAAAGCAATTATTCCTGTTCATTTATTCGGACAGCCAGTAAACATGACTCGGCTTATGGGGATTGCCCAAAGCCATAATTTATATGTTATCGAAGATTGCGCTCAGGCAACAGGGGCAGAATGGAACGGACAAAAAGTCGGCAGTATCGGACATATTGGTTGTTTTAGCTTTTTTCCCACCAAAAATTTAGGTGCTTGCGGTGATGGAGGGGCGATCACTACTAACGATCGCGCGATCGCTACTAAAGTTAGAATGCTCTCTGAGCATGGCTGTCAGGTTCGTTACCGTCACGATATTACTGGTCTTAACAGTCGCCTTGATGCCATTCAAGCAGCGATTTTAAAAATAAAATTACGTTACTTAGACACTTGGAATGAACAACGTCTGCAAGCTGCGGATTATTATCACAGTTTGTTGCGATCGCTTTTGGGCATTAAACTACCATCGGCATTGTCAGGAGGCAAGACTGTCTGGAATCAATATACCATTTGTATCAAAGATGATTCCTCTCCAACGGAAACCCAACGCGGTTTCGGCGAAAATGAGGCACTGCGTGATCGCCTCCGCCATTGTTTACAGACCAAAGGCATTATCTCTATGGTGTATTACTCTTTACCCCTACACCTACAGCCAGTGTATCGAGATTTAGGCTACCAACTAGGACAACTGCCCGTTACTGAACAAGCTGCCCGTGAAGTTCTTTCTTTACCCATGTTTCCCGGCATCACCGAAGCCGAACAACAACGGGTTGTCTATGCTCTCAAAGATTGCTTGTGAGAAATATCAGTAAGAATCATTAGTAGTTAATGGTAAATTGCTACTCCGATTATGCTCTTTTCCTCATCCGTCGCGGTACGATTTTAGAATAATCTACAGGAGCGATCGCTCGTTTTAGAGGTAGAATTCGCACTCGACCATCATGGGTATTGACTTGATAAACTTTATTTTTAGTAATATCTAGAGCCGTCATCCAACCACTATTGTGATGATAAGCCCCTGTTTCAATGTCTAACCAACCGGGTCCACTGGCAATTTCCCCAGGCTCAACTCCAGGTAAAGTAAAAGTAATTGTATGACCTGTAATAATTAATTTATTTTCAAAGTATGCTTGTTTACTACTATGGAATTCTTCTCTAATCCAGCAAAACTGCTCTGAGCTTTGGTTAGTTAGAGGTAAATTAGGATCGATCCCGGCATGAACCAACCAAATATCACCCAAATCAAGATATAAAGGTAAATTTTTAAACCAGTCAATATGTTCTTGAGGAATTTTGCTATCGTAGCTAGCCACCGTGGAATGACCGCCACTATAAAGCCAACCTTGATATAATTCGACAGATACTTCTCCAGTCCCCACAACGTCTAGCAACATTTCTTCGTGATTGCCTCGCAAACACTGATACTGGTTACGCATGACAAAATCTACTACTTGTGCGCTTTTAGGCCCGCGATCAATTAAGTCTCCTAAAAAATAAATTTCGTCATTACTGTTAGGAGAAACAGCATCTAATAGAGCAATCAGAGTATCGTAGTGACCGTGTACGTCACCAATGATAATTCGGCGTTGGTTGGTCATTGTAGCTAGGTTGGGGATTTTAAAATCTATAATCAAGAGCTTAATTACTACTGTTAATCGACAACTATTTTGTTCAATAATATGAGTAAATTGTTAACTTATTAATTAGCTTAATTAGTGTTCCCAATTTACAGTTCAAGATATATAATTGGTTAATTTATTAATATAAGTATAGTTAATCATAAGAAATTTTAAGATATCTTGACATAAGGAAATACTGAGATTTTCTCGGTTTATTCTACTCCCGTGTTGATATTTTTCTTGGTAATCATAGTGAAAAATCCAAAAACTACAATTGTCAACCTCCCAAAGTCTCTCCCAATTAAAACGCAAAACTCTACCGACTTAGATAACACCAAGATTATTCGGAGTCAAGAACTCACTTCAGCCAATAAAATCAAAATTCTCAAACAGCCTAGCAGCTTTGCTTGGGTAGAACAAGCAATTTCTAATTTGGATACAATTTTACTCGATCATTCTCATTGCGAACGTAAAGCTGCCAGTACGGCAATTAATCTGATGTTTCGTTATCCAGCGCATCACAAATTAGTCCGTCAGCTAACTGCGATCGCAACAGAAGAATTAGAACATTTTGAATTAGTCAATCAATGGTTAGATAAGCGTAATATTCCTCTAGCTCCTTTGGATGCGCCTCCCTATGGGGCAAAATTAAAATCACAAATTCGCTCCCAAGAACCAGATCGGCTATTAGATTTATTATTAATTTCGGCAATAATTGAAGCTAGATCTCACGAAAGATTGGGATTATTGGCACAATACTGTCCCGATCGCGAATTAGCTAAATTTTATCATGGTTTAATGGCATCAGAAGCCCGTCATTATGGCATTTACTGGTTATTAGCAGACCATTATTGTCAACGAGATGTTCTACAGCAGCGTTTAGCAGAACTTGCCACATATGAAAGCGATATTTTAGCCACTCTACATCCAAAACCGAGAATACATAGTTGACATTAAGTGATCAATGGTGAATGAATAAAATTTATCGAGAGTTTTCCATTAGAGATTGGCAACCTTGCGATCGTGACTCAGCGACAAGAGTAATTCAGAGTGTGTTGCAAGAATACGGTTTACCCTGGCAACCAGAAACAGCTGATCGCGATGTTATAGATCCAGAATCTGCCTACATTCAGGCTGGTGGGGAATTTTGGATAATAGAAACTCAAAACAAAATTGTCGGCACTGCGGCATATTATCCAATCGCGCGGGGACACAATGCCGTAGAAATTCGCAAAATGTATTTACTTCCGCAATTTAGAGGACAGGGATTGGGGAAATATTTACTACAGCAATTAGAAACTGCGATCGCCAAAGGCAATTATCAAGAAATATGGATCGAAACTGCTTCGGTACTTGTTGAAGCGGTCAAACTATATGAAAATAATGGTTATCAACCCGCAACGGGAGTAGCAACCGCTAGATGTGATTTAGTTTATGTAAAAAAGCTTGGCGAGCGGTAATCAGTCATCGGGTAGAAGTCAGAAGTCAGAAGCGGCGAGAAAATATTACATATTACTTTAATTCTCATCCCTCATCATTCTTATTATGTTTTTATTAGCTGGAGATATTGGCGGGACTAAAACAATTTTACGTTTGGTAGAAGTAACGGAAGTGACGCTGACAGAGAAATCACTTCAAACCGCCAAAGAAGCACAGTATATTAGTGCTAATTTTCCCGATTTAGTGCCGATAGTACAGCAGTTT
The DNA here is from genome assembly GCA_050330335.1 of Pleurocapsa sp. GTDB lineage: Bacteria > Cyanobacteriota > Cyanobacteriia > Cyanobacteriales > Xenococcaceae > Waterburya. The sequence continues at coordinate 34,299 of JBHJNX010000152.1, forward strand.
TTAGGAGACGATTTTCCTACACCAGAAATAGCTTGTTTGGCGATCGCTGGACCCGTGGTTAATAATACTTCTCACCTAACTAATTTGAGTTGGGTATTAGATGCCGAGGGTTTACAAACGAAATTGGGGATTAAAAAAGTAAATTTAATTAATGATTTTGCGGCTAATAGTTTTGGAATTTTGGGACTTAAAACAGCCGATATCCATACCTTACAAGCAGGAAAAGTCAAACCAGATGCTCCCATAGCAGTAATTGGTGCGGGTACTGGTTTGGGTGAGGGGTTTTTGATTCCTCAAGGTAATAAGTATCAAATTTTTCCTTCTGAAGGGGGACATAGCGATTTTGCACCCCGCAATCAATTAGAAATCGAATTACTAAAATATTTGCAGTATAAATTTGGAGTCCAACACATTTCTGTAGAAAGAGTAGTTTCAGGACAGGGTATCGTGTCGATTTATCAGTTTTTGCGCGATCGCTTTGATACAGATGAATCCCCAGAAATTGCTGAAAAAATTCAACTTTGGGAGGGAGAATCAGACCCAAGTATCGATCCGGCGGCGATTATTTCCCAAGCTGCCTTCAAAAAGAGCGATCGCCTGTGTGAACAAACCATGCAAATGTTTATCGAAGCTTATGGTGCAGAAGCAGGTAATTTAGCGATCAAACTACTACCTTATGGTGGAATTTATATTGCAGGGGGAATTGCTGCCAAAATTTTACCCTTGATGCAGGATGGTCTGTTTCTCAGTGCTTTAAAAGATAAAGGCAGAGTTAGTTCTTTACTAGATAATATTCCCGTACATATAGTATTAAATCCTCAAGTTGGTTTGTTGGGTTCGGTTTTATATGGATTGCAATTTAGGGATTAAGGCTATAGCAAGATTAATTTAATTCCAAGTCGAGGGGAATTTGAATTTTTTCTTGTAAAATCAATTCTACCCCTTTGGCAGATAAAGGTTGAGCAAAAAAATATCCTTGACCAGCTTCACAACCGACTGATTGTAGATAATTTTTTTGAGATTTAGTTTCAATTCCCTCTGCTACAACTGTCATATTTAAATGATGAGCTAAAGTCACAATTGTCTCAATGATTTTTGTGTTTTCTCCAGCATCTCCAATATGACTTACAAAAGAACGGTCTATTTTTAGAGTATCGACATGGAAACGATGTAAATAGCTTAAAGAAGAATAACCAGTGCCAAAATCATCAATACTCAACTGAATATTTCTGTCTTTTAATTGTTGAAATAAAATGGTAACTGATTCGGCATTATCCATAATGGCACTTTCAGTAATTTCTAATTTTAAACTGCAACTATCGAGTTGAGTATCGTGCAGAATGCGGTCTATTTGGGCAATTAAATCTGGTTGAGAAAATTGCTTAACAGAGAGATTAACACCCATCTTTACTCCTGTTAAAGCATAAGATTGTTGCCATAAATACAGTTGACGACAGGCTTGCCTCATCACCCATAATCCCAGAGGTACGATTAAACCGGTATCCTCAGCAACAGGAATAAACTCCCCAGGAGAAATCAAACCTTTTTGAGGATGCTGCCAGCGTACCAAAGCCTCAAAAGCTAAAATTGAATTAGTTTCAAGATCGATTATCGGTTGATAATAAACAATCAACTCCTGACGTTTTAGGGCCAATCTCAAGTCAGTTTCTAGATTGAATCGAGTTAATGCCGATTTGTGCATTGTCAAATCGAATAACTGATAGCGAGATTTACCTTTGGCTTTAGCATGATACATCGCCGTGTCTGCATCTCTGAGGATATACTCTGGAGATTTATATTCTTTTGTTCCTAAAACAATACCGATACTGACGGTAAAAAATAATTGTTGTTGGTTAATTTCAAAAGGTACATTTAACTTCTCTTGAATTTTTTGAGCCAGATCAATTACTCTATCGATACTAGAAACTTGGGGGAGCAAAATGGCAAATTCATCTCCCCCAAAACGAGCTAAAGTCTGTTGAGAGTTCAAACAAGACTTCAAAAGATAAGCCAGAGAAATTAAAACTTTATCTCCTACTATATGCCCTAAAGAATCATTAATTAGTTTAAAGCGATCGCCATCTAAAAATAATACTGCAAATAAATGTTCTGGATGCTCTTGAGTATGTTTGATAATTTTATGCAGTCGTTGTAAAAAGAACAGACGATTTGCCAAACCCGTTAATTTATCGTGAAGAGCTAGGTGCAAAAGTTTCTGTTGAATTTTTTGACGTTCAGCAATCTCTTGTTTTAATTGTTGATTGGTTTGCTCTAATTCAAGAGTGCGTTGTTGAACTCTCTGTTCTAATTCGGTATTGAGTTGGACTATTTTAGCTCTGGCTTCGAGTAAATTAAGTTGATTTTGAATCCTCACTAAAAATTCTTCAATTTCAAAAGGCTTACAAATATAATCTGCGCCACCTACAGTAAACGCCGTAACTATATCAAAAGTTTCTTCTGAAGCACTCAAAAAAATTATTGGAATATCTTGGGTTGATTCTGTGGCTTTCAGCTGCTGGCAGACTTCATAGCCATTCATACCAGGCATTTTAATATCTAATAGAATTAAATCTGCCCAACCTGATTGCGCCATTTTCAAACCTGTTGCACTATTAGTGGTACACTGAACTGCTAAATTTCTTTTTTTTAGTATTTGAGCAATCAGTTCTAAATTCTGTTGAGTATCGTCAACTACTAAAATATTTCTTTTTGAGGTTTGAAATTGACTCACAATACTTCACAAATTAATCAATTATTATTGGTCTTGATATTGATATAGTTCCCCAAAAATGTAATTGAGTTAACAGTGAACTACCCGCGATAAATCGCAAGCTTCCTACCCAACAGACCCAACAGTAGATTTCTTACGTCCTCTACTCTTAGGTCTTACATCTGGACAGTAGGCTGTAGCTCCAGTTCCTGAAGCCATAATTCGTAGTCCTTCGTCTCTAATGTTCCTAGCTGCAT
>JBHJNX010000153.1:0-14626 GCA_050330335.1 Pleurocapsa sp.
AACATTACCAGCTTGCATAACAGTTAAATGAACAGACAAAATTTGGCTGATTCTCTCTAGTAATAAGTCTTTGGCGGTATTGATAAAAAAGTGATTGCCAGGAAACATTTGTAAAGAAAATTCACCTTGGGTTTGTTGTCGCCATGCTTCTAAATCTTCTAAACTTGTTTCTGGATCTGCTAATCCACCAAAAACAGCGATCGGACAACTGATAGGTTCTTCCTCTACATAAGTATAGGTTTCGTCAATTTTTAAATCTGCTCGCACCATAGGCAATAGAAGTTGTAGCATTTCTCGGCTTTCTAATACGGCTTTGGGAGTACCATCTAAGCGATGTAGTTGGGCGATTAAATCTGCTTCTGATAAAGCGTGCATGGGAGAAAGATCGTGAATTGGGGGTGCTTGACGACCAGATACCAACAAGTGTAGGGGAACTTTGCCGTATTCTTGACGCAAATAGCGAGCCAGTTCAAAACTAATCAATGCACCTAAACTATGACCGAACAAAACAAATGGTAAATCTAAGAGAGGCTCGATGGCAGTAATTAATCCTGTGATTAAAGATGAGATATTTTCCAAGGGTGTTTCTAATAATCGAGAACCCCTTCCAGGTAACTCAATCGGACAAACCTGAATATTTTGGGGTAAACTTGCTTGCCAATCGCGAAACACTAAAGCACTACCACCTGCGTAGGGAAAACAAAACAGGCGCAATTTAGCTTGAGGATTAGTTTGAGTGTAGGCAATCCAGGATGTATTGTTAGGAGAAGTTTTGAGCATGGTTAATCATTAAGATTTGACTGTGGGAGGGGCTAGTAAATTGTTGTCAACTAAATAGGTAAGACAGTGATGGATTAATCTTTCGTCTACTGGGGGACAAGCAATAGCACTACCAGCTAATGCTTCTAGAGTATTGTGGCAATCAAATCTCGGTGAACCAGAGATGGAAATTCCTAATTCCGTCATTTGTGCTTTGGGGGGAAAAACTGGTAACAGAGGAGACAAAGCATTATTAACCGAATTTAAGGTCACTTCTAGTAGTGCTTCGCGCCAGCAGTCGTGATCCGTCATCTTGACTGGATAACCAAAGGAATTAATCCAATCGATCGCATGATGCCATTGAGTGGGATTGGGATTGACGATATGAAAAATTTGCTGTGAGAGGTTTTGCTGTCTCGATAGATAAATAATCGCATTACTGATGTAATCTACTGGTGATAATTCTAAAGTTGTTTCCCATTCGGGAGCTAATCCTAATTGGGCAAACCCTTGAAGCATACGATAGATTAATTCTTCAGACTTACAGGCACCAGTTTGGCTATGTCCGGCAATCATTCCCGGTCGATAAATTCTCACGGGAAAACCTTTTAAGGCAGCATTCATCATTAGTTTTTCTGCTACCCATTTACTTTGAGCGTAACCACCATAGATAAACTCACCGTGTTCGATGCTATCTAGCTCTTTGATCTGGTTATTGCCAGCATAGGCATCGCTAGAGAAGACAGCAACGCTGGAGATAAAATGTATTGGTTTAACTTTAATTTGGCTGGCTAATCGCAAAATTTCTTGAGTTCCCAAGACATTGGCAGCTTTTAAATCTGAGTATTGGTAAGTAAAGTTAATCAAAGCACCATTATGGTAGATTACGTCTATTTGTTCCCATAGCGATCGCCATTTACTTTCTTCAATTCCTAACTGGTATTGGGATAGATCTCCGACAATTGGAATAATTCTGTCACCAAAGCGATCGTCCCAAAGTTGATAAGTTTTCAGGTTTTGTTGCAGTCTTTGCGCTCCCTGTTCTTGATTCTTGGCTCTGACTAGACAGTAAAGATTCGCTGAGGTTTGTTGGAGCAAGTCTTGTAGTAAAAATGCACCAAGAAATCCCGTTCCTCCTGTCAGAAAAATCTGTTTGGGTTCGCTGTTAAAGTTGACAGCAGATTTGGGATTCTGGAAATCCCCAGGTAAGTTAGCATCACTCGCTAAAGTTGTAATGGGAATGGTTCTAGTAGTAACCAGGGTAATATCGTTAGTGGGAGTTGTGGCAATTAACTCGGCTAATTGAGCAATGGTTGGTTTCTCAAATAAATCCTGCAAAGATAAATTAACTTGAAAAGCTGAGGTTAGGGCAACCACTAACTGAGTGGCTAATAGAGAATTGCCCCCTAATTCAAAAAAGTCGGCTTCAACACTTACTTGTTCGAGGACGAGATTTTTTAACCACATCGCAGCAATTTTTTCCTCCATGGGATTGCGTGGTGGAATTATCGGGCGATCGCTGGAAGATTCTGACGATTCTAAGCTCAATAAAGCCTTTCTGTCTACTTTCCCATTGACGGATAAGGGCAAACTCTCTAACCAATGAAACACTGAAGGAATGGCATATTCTGATAGTTTTTTACTTAAGTAACTGCGGAGTTCCTCAACTGGTGCTTTGTTGTCGGAGGTGGGAATTAGATAAGCAATTAAACGTTTATCGCTATTTTGTTCTCCGATGAGCGTAACCACTGCTGCTTTTACGTTTGGATGCTGTGCTAGTGCAGCTTCAATTTCTCCTGGTTCGATGCGATAACCCCTTAATTTGATTTGAAAGTCTGCTCTACCTAAGAACTCTATATTGCCGTCGGGGAGATAGCGACCGCGATCGCCCGTACGATAAATTCTTTCTCTTGTAAGGGGATGCTCGATAAAACTGGCAGATGTTTTGGTAGGATTATTCCAGTAACCCTTTGCCAAACTAACTCCCGAACAGTAAAGTTCCCCTGCAACCCAAATAGGGCAATCTTCTAATTTTTCATTCAAGACATAGTATTTAGTATTAGCGATCGGACGACCATAAGGAATGCTTTGCCAATCGGGATTGACTGTTTCAACGGGATACCAAATATTCCAAACTGTGGTTTCGGTAGGTCCACCAATACTGAGTAGAGAAACCTGGGAAATTAGTTTTCTGAGTCGATTTGGTAAGCTAACAGGGATAAAATCACCCCCCAAGATAGCTAAACGTAAGTTCAAGTTGGGTTTTTCTGGTACAGCATCAGCATAATCTAAGAGCATCTCCATCATTGCAGGTACTGAATTCCATAATGTTACCCTCTGTTCCACCATTAATTCTAGCCAGTGAGCGGGTTCTCGTACTTTAGCTGCATCTGGTATCACTAAAGTCCCCCCCGCAGCCAGCAGACCAAAAATATCATATACCGATAGATCGTGATTGAGAGCGGTCAGGGCAAGCAGGCGATCGCTTTTGGTGACCTGCCAAGAGCCATTGGTAGCACAAACCAGATTGAGGATACTGCGATGAGAGATGGCTACTCCTTTAGGCATTCCCGTTGAACCAGAAGTATAAATGACGTATGCCAGATCATCTAGTTGTTGGTTCGCCTCTAAAGGTTGATTGCTTTCTGATGCTAAAGTATCGCGATCGAGACAAATAAGTTGGAGGTAGTCTGGTAATGCTAGAGTTGACTGTAACTTAGATTGGGTTAAAACTATTTGGACTTGAGCATCTTGTAACAAATAGTTGAGTCGTTCGGGAGGAAGTTGAGGATCGATGGGGACATAAGCAGCCCCTGATGCCACAATACCAAGAACTGCAACGATTTGTTCCCAGCCTTTTTCCATCACCACAGCGACAAGCTGGTTGGGTTTTGCTCCTAAATGACGCAGCCGATGCCCCAGTTGATTAGCAAGTTGGTATAGTTCTTGATAGGTCAGTGTGCGATCGCTACTAATAATGGCTGGCTGTTGGGGAAGAGAAAGTGCTTGTTGGGCAAACAGAGTATAGACTAATTCTTGAGGAAGGGGTGTTTCGGTTTGATTGATTTTGGCTCGTTTTTCTAACTGAGACTGGGGAATTAGGTCGAGTCGATCGCTTTGCCAGACGGCTTCTTCATTGGCTAGGCGTTCTAAAAGCTTGCTATAGGCAGCAAACATATCGTCTAATAATCCTACAGGAAACAGTTCTTCTACTGCATCCCAGTGAAGTACTAAAGAGCCTTCTGCTTCTCCAAACTGACTATCAAGCCAAACTTGAGGAGTTTCTGTCAGCACTTCAATGATTTCTCCCCAATCTTTTTGCCAGGAAGGTAAGCGATTGTTCTGATTGCGATCGACATTTTGGGGGGTACTGGTAAAAATCACAGGCATAGTTACCCCAGAATTTATCCCTCTTGCTCTTGGAATGTCTCTAAGAACACTAACGCCACTAACATAAATATGTTCTAAATCTTTCCAGAGTTGCTCTTGATGTCGTTTGGCACGTTCTACAAACGAGGTGTGGGGAGAATTGTCAATTTCTAAAAGAGTAAATGAAGCAAACTCTCCGATCAGTTGGTTAATTTGGGGATGTAAAGGTAAGCGATTGAATCTAGGTACATTTAAAGTGAAATGACAACTATCACTCCACAAAGTTAATACTTCGGCGTAGGCTGCTAGTAAGATACCAGGAGGTGTTAAACCGACTCGTGCTGCTTTAGTTTTCAGTTTTTGCCAAGTTGCTGCTTCCAGTCGAGCTTCCCGTCTGACGAAATGGGGATGTATAAGAGCAGCAGGATTTTTCGCTAAAGGCAAATTAGGAGCGTTAGGCAGACTAGGAAGACGATCTTGCCAATATTGTCGAGATTTTTGGGCTATTTCTGTTTTTTGTAGTTCAAATTCATTTAAAACGTAATCTCGAAACGACAATTCTAAGGGAGGAAGTTGGGTAGTTGGCTCTTGATACAGTTGCATCAATTCTCCAAACAAAATTTGATAACTCCAACCATCGACAAATAAGCCATCGATATTGATCAAGAGGCGCAGCCTTTGCTTATCTAGTTGATAGGCTAAAAGTTCAAATAGAGGCCAGCGATCGCTTTGGAAAACTTGATGGGATAGGCGATCGCGAATTGTTTGTAATTGTGATTCTTGTTCTGATATTGTTTGATCTCTGAGGTCGATAATTTCGATCTCATAGGGAGGAACTGTTGCTAGAATTTGCTGCTGTCCATCGGGTCGTACTATGGCTCGTAGCATATCGTGTCGTTCGATTAACTTACGCCAAGCTTGATTAAATCTGGGCAAATCTAGATTAGTACTTTCTAGTTCTATGTAAGTATGGATGCCAACATTGCCTAACTCGAAAAAGCTATTTCTCCCAATCCAATAAGCCTGTTGCATTTCGGTTAAGGGGAAAGGCTGGTAGCGATTGGCTAGATCGGGTTTAATTTGAGGAAGTTGGTTAACCTCAGTAGAGGATGTCCCAGTCTCTGGTTTATTTGGGATAGTTTCTCCGCGCAAACGTTTGGCTAGTAAAGCTTGTTTAGCAGTGGAGAGTTGGTTTTTGTGATTATTTATTTGCATTGTTAAAATCAGTTTAATTGAGATGATAGTTGTTCGGCTTCTGCTTCATCTAAAGCTGCGATTTCGGCAAAAATAATTTCTTCAATCGCTTTTGCTAGTTTGCTGATGGTAGTTGCTTGTAGGAGTTGTTCGATGGCTAACTCGATTTGGAAAGTATGGTTGATTTTAGTAGTTAGCTGAATTGCCAATAGGGAATCACCCCCTAACTCAAAGAAATTATCCTCGATACTAATTCCGTCGCGAGCAAGTAATTCTTCCCAGAGTCGGACTAAGATTTCTTCTGTTTCGCTGTTGGGAGGAACAAATACTTTGTCTGGTAAAATCTGCTCTGGTAGAGGTAAGGCTTGGCGATCAATTTTGCCATTAGCAGTTAAAGGCAGATGATGGAGAAAGATAAATTGATGGGGAAGCAGATATTCTGGGAGTCTTTGTGCCAAAAATTCCCGTAAATCGTCATTTTGAATTGCTTCGGTTTTTGCTACCAGATAAGCTATCAGGCGTTTGCTTTCCTGTTGTTCTCCTCCAGCTATCACCACTGCTTGTTCTATTGCGGGATGAAGAGTTAAATTCGATTCAATTTCTCCTAACTCAATCCGATATCCCTGCACTTTAACTTGAGAATCTTCTCGACCTAAAAACTCGATCGCGCCATTGGGTAAATACCTTCCTAAATCCCCCGTGCGATAAATTCTCTCTCCCGTCTGGGGATGAATGATAAAACTGGCATTAGTTTTTTCTGGATCGTTCCAATAGCCTTTAGCTAATCCCACACCGCCAATATACAACTGTCCTGGTACCCAAACTGGACGGGGTTGTAAGTTTTCATCTAGTACATACCAACGTTGATTGCTGAGGGGATAGCCATAGGGAATGCTTTGCCAGTTGGGATTGACTTGTTCAATTGGATAAAAGATCGACCAAATCGAAGCTTCTGTTGCACCACCCAAACTAATTATTTCTACTTTTGGGAAAATGCCTTTAATTTTTTCTGGTAAGGATAGGGGAATCCAATCTCCACTAAGCAAGACTAAACGCAGACTAGCTAAATCTGCTCCTGTTTCAGAAGATTTAAGATAATCGAGCCACAATTGCATTAAAGCGGGAACAGAATTCCAGAGGGTAACTTGATGTTGTCTGACTAATTCAGTCCAATGACCGGGGTTTTTACTCTTAGTAGCTTCGGGAATGACGATCGCAGCACCAGCAGCCAGAGTGCCAAAAATATCGTAAACAGAAAGGTCAAAACTGAGGGCGGATAAAGCTAGAATGCGATCGCCAATCCCAACTTGATAACGTCGATTCAGATCGAGGATAGTATTAACTGCACCCCGATGATCGATTACTACTCCTTTGGGAGTTCCCGTTGAACCTGAAGTGTAGATTACATAGGCAATGTCTTCTGGTTTTGAGAATGAATTCAAAATGAGATCGCCATAGTAATTAACTCCCTCTTCACTCAGTTGCTCTCGATCCACACAGATAGTGGTTAATACAGATGGTAATTTTACTTTTTCTAATACTGGAGATTGAGTCAAAACTAAGTTAACTTGACTTTGTTCTAGTAATTGTTGCAGTCTGCCAGTTGGTAGTTGAGGATCCAGGGGTACATAAGCAGCCCCAGCAGTTAAGATGGCTAAAGTAGCCACTACCTGTTCCCAACCTTTTTCCATAATCACGGCAATTAAGGAATTGAGAGTAGCACCTAGTTGCTGTAGTCGTGTGGCAAGCCCAGCAACGCGATCGCCCAGTTGTGCGTAAGTGAGTTGAAGATTGGGTGCAATAACCGCCAGTTGTTGAGGATTTTGTTGTACTTGTTGCCAGAAAAGATCGGGTAGTAATTCTAGAGCAATGGGGAAATCGGTACTGTTAAGGGCATTTTGTTGCTCTAGCTGGCGAGCGGGTAGGATTTGCGGAGTATTTTCTTGCCAAACGGTTTCTGTTTCTGCCAATCGATTAATTAATTGACAGTATGCCTCAAACATATCATCTAAAACTCCTGGAGGGAAAATCTCTTCGAGAGCATCCCAGTGGAAGATTAATCGACCACCCCCTTCAAAAATCTGATGATCGAGCCAAATTTGCGGAGTTTGAGTTAATAAATAGTCAACAGTACCCAAACCATCTGCACTTTCTTGGTCTTGATTGGTATCGACAGCGATGGTACTGGTAAATACAACTGGCATATTAACCGTTGTACCCTTTTGTTTTTGCATTTCTCGCAAAACCTGTACGCCACTCACTTCTCGGTGTTGTAAATCTTGCCACAGTTGGGCTTGAATGCGTTTTGCCCTGACGACAAAGGTATCTGTTAGTGAGTTATCCACTGCTAGTAAAGTCAACGAGGTAAAATCTCCCACCAAACCGTTAACTTGCTCGTGAATGGGTAGACGGTTAAATAGAGTTAAATTAATCGTAAAGCTGGGGTTTTTACTCCAAGCCGTAATAATTTCGGCGTAAGCTGCTAATAAAATACCAGAAGGGGTTAATCCTACTTGGGCAGCCCGATGTTTGAGTTTTTGCCAGGTAGCAGGTTCTAAAGTAGAACTACGACGTTTAAATTGGGGAAGGGCGATCGCGCGGGGATTTTTTGCCAGGGGTAACTCTGGGGCGAGAGGTAGACTAGAAAGGCGATCGCGCCAGTAATTGAGGGATTTTTGATAGGTGGGAGATTCTCGAAAACGCTGTAGGGCGAGGGTGTAGTCTCGAAATGAGATTTCTAGAGGTGGTAGTTCCTGTTCGGGATTTTGATAAAAGAAGGATAATTCTTGAGTTAAAATTTCTCCACTCCAAGCATCAGCGATTAGTAAGTCAAGACTCAAGTAAATGCGAAAATGTTTTTCCCCTAATCTGACAGCAGAAATTTCAAATAGGGGGTAGCGTTCGGCAGGAAGGATTTGATGGGAAAGGCGATCGCGCATTGCTGCTAGTTCTCTATCAAGGATTTGGGGTTCTTTTGCCCGCAAATCTAAAATGGAGACTCGATAGGGGGGAACTTCTGGCAAAATCCGCATTTGACCATCTGTACCAATCACTGCCCGTAACATTTCATGGCGATCAATTACTTTCTGCCAGGCTTGTTCAAATCTAGCAACATCCCAATCTTGATTATCAAATTCTGCATAGAGATGGGCTGCCACATTGCCCAGGGTAAAAGCACCACTGCGCCCCAGCCAGTAGGCTTGTTGGACATCAGTTAGGGGAAATGGTTGATGTTTCTCTTCTGGTGCCGATCTTAATACAGGTAATTCTGCTAAATTGCTGGGGGAGATACTCAGTTCATTAATAGTTGCTGCTAGTTGGGCGATCGTGGTGGTTTGTAATAATTTACCTAAAGGAAGATCTACCGAGAAATCATGGCGCAGACGCAACATTAATTGAATGGCAATCAAAGAGTTACCACCTAACTCAAAGAAGTTATCGTGGATGCCGATTTTGTCTGTTTCTAAGAGTTCTTGCCAAATTTCTACCAGTTGGGCTTCGATGGGGTTATTGGGGGCAAGATAATTAGTTGGGGGTAATAATTCGGGAGAGGCGATCGCTTTATAAAAACTGCTCTCTGGAAATTGTTGCTGTTGGGTAATTAACGCTGTCGGTGCTTCCCAGATGCCATCATCGGTGATTAGTTGTTGGAGAAGATTTTGATGGGTTGTCACCAGAGACTCAATCGTCCCCTGGGGAAAAATTTCGGCAATTACATCCCAATTAAAGCTTAATCCATCTTCATTGGCTAATACTTGATGATCTAACCAGACTTGGGGAGTTTGAGTAATTCCATAAATTAATTCTCCAAAGGGTGTTACCCGTTCTTCTTTGCCAACAGAGGCTTCAACGTCAACAGTACTGGTAAAGATCACTGGCATTATCACCGTCTGATTACCACGACTTTTTTGTACTTCTCTGATGACACGAACACCACTCACCGCATTATGTTCTAAGTCTTCCCATAGTTGGGTTTGAATCTGTTTTGCCCTCGCTAAAAAACAGTCGTCTTGTTTTGCCGAGTTATCAATTTCTAGTAAAGTTAGAGAAGTGAAATCTCCAATCAGGCGATCGATTTGGGGATGTAAGGGTAAACGATTAAAGAGAGTTAAATTAATAGTAAAGTGAGGCTTTCTACTCCAAGCGGTTAAGATTTCTGCATAAACTGCTAGTAATAGCCCCGATAGAGTCAATCCTGCTTGAGTTGCTTTTTGTCTAAGTAATTCTGTGTCTCGTGCTTTGAGAAAGGACTGATAACGAGTAAAACGAGGATTTTCGAGTCGATTGGGATCTTTAACTAAGGGTAATTCCGGCCCATCGGGAAGAGTAGCTAAACGCTTTTGCCAATAATTAAGGGAATTTTGATAGCTGGCAGATTGTTTGAGAGATTCAACGGTTAAAAGATAATCGCGGAAAGATATATCTACGGGTGGTAAATTTAGTTGGGGATTTTGATAGAGTTGACTGAGTTCGTTGAGAATAGTTTCAAAACTCCAGGCATCGGCGATCAGAAGATCGAAACTAAAACAAATTTGTGTGTTTTGTTGGTTTAGTTTGACAGCACAAACTTCAAACAAAGGATATTGATCTGTCCTGAGAATTTGATGAGAAAGGCGATCGCGTAGTTGCTTTAATTCTAGTTTCGTTTGAGATTCATCTAGCTGACTACAATCGATAGTTTTAATTTGGTAAGGGGGTACGGTTTTGAGAATTTTTTGTTGTCCATTGGCTAAAATAATTGCCCTTAACATTTCATGGCGATTAATGATAGTTTGCCAAGCTTGAGTAAAACGATCTAAGTCAAAATTGACGCAGATAAATTCGGCATAAATATGAGCAGCAATATTGCCTAATTCTAGGGAAGCATTTCTACCAATCCAGTAAGCTTGTTGGATATCAGTTAAAGGAAAAGGTTTGTATCTTTCTGTTGGATTTTCAGTCAGTTGAGGAAAAGTTTTTTCAGGAACAAGATTGAGAGTTTTACTTGATATTTTGGCTAAACGCTGTTTGAGCAAAGCTTGTTTTAGCTCTTTTGCTTGCTTAACACTATTATTTGTTGGGTTCATTTGCAATTGTTTTATCTAGAGTTTTGTAAAATTTTTTGGGCTTCTGCTTCGGTCATCTTTTCAATTTCACTATCAATATCTTTGAGTAACATCGTTTCAATTGTTGTTGCTAAGGCTTGGATATTAGGGCTAGTCGTTAGCACTCTCAAAGGAATTTTGATTTGAAAAATATCTTGTAACTCGGTAATAATTTTAATTGCTGCCAAAGAATTACCACCGATCGCAAAAAAGTTATCATTAGTCCCGATCTTGGCTAAAGATAAAGTTTGTTGCCAAACCTTTACTAATATTTGTTCGATTTCATTTTTAGGAGCGAAATAACTGGTAGTACTTTCTGAAGTAGAATCGCGATTTTTGGTTAAATTAGTAAGTGCCGAGCGGTCGATTTTGCCATTAACAGTTAGGGGCATTTCTTTTAACTCAATCAATTGGTGAGGAATCATATACTCAGGCAATTTTTGAGCTAAGAAATATTTTAAATCTTCCTTATTAAAGGAATCTGAATCTATGACTAAATAGGCAATTAAACGTCGAGCCTTTGAGCCTATAGCGATCGCTGCTGCTTGACGCACTCCTGTATAAGTTGCCAAAACCGTTTCAATCTCACCCAACTCAATACGATAACCCTGCACTTTTACCTGAGCATCTTCTCGACCTAAAAACTCGATCGCGCCATTGGGTAAATACCTCCCTAAATCCCCCGTGCGATAAATCCTCTCTCCCGTATCGGGATGAATAATAAAACTGGCATTAGTTTTCTCAGGATCGCCCCAATAGCCTTGAGCTAATCCAATTCCCCCAATATATAATTGTCCTGTCACCCAAACTGGACGGGATTGTAAGTTTTCATCTAGTACATACCAGCGTTGATTACTGAGGGGATAACCATAGGGTATAGTTTGAACCTGAGTATCAGTAGTATCAATCGGATAATAAATCGACCAAATCGAAGCTTCTGTAGCACCACCCAAACTAACGATCTGACTCTGGGATGCTATAGTTTTAATCTGAACAGGTAAGGTAGGTGCAATCCAATCTCCACTCAAAAGCACCAGTCGTAAACTAGAAGCTGATAAGGAACTAGAGGGGAGATAATCGCAGTATAGTTGCATTAAAGCAGGAACAGAATTCCAAACAGTAACTTGATGTTGTTGGATTAATTCAGCCCAATGAGCGGGGTCTTTAGCTACTTCAGCTTGGGGAATAATGATACTACCACCAGCAGCTAAAGTGCCGAAAATATCGTAGACCGAGAGGTCAAAACTGAGGGAAGATAGAGCTAAAACGCGATCGCCCTGACTCACCTCAAAACGACGATTGAGATCGAGGATGGTATTAACTGCACCACGATGATCGATGGCGACTCCTTTGGGTGTTCCTGTTGAGCCTGAAGTGTAAATGACATAGGCTAAATCTTCTGGTTTCTGGAGTGGGGTGAAATTAGTAAGCCATCTTAAGTATCGATCTGAGTTATCAGTGTAATCATAGTTACAATTAACCGCGATCGCCGTTAACTTTTCTAAAGTTAGATTTTCGATTAAATGGGATTGAGTCAGGACAATCTCTACTTGACTCTGAGCGAGAAGATGTTCGATTCTAGCTGGAGGTAGTTGAGGATCGATGGGTACATAAGCAGCCCCGGCAGTTAAAATTGCTAAAGTAGCTATTACTTGTTCCCAACCTTTTTCCATGATTACGGCAATTAAGCGATTGGGAGTAGCACCTAGTTGTTGTAGTTGTGCGGTCAGATGAAAAACGCGATCGCCCAGTTGAGCGTAAGTGAGTTGAAGATTGGGTGCGATAACCGCCAGTTGTTGGGGATTGCGTTGTACTTGTTGCCAGAACAGACTGTGTAGTAAATTTTCTGTAAGCGGTATATCTGTACCATTAATTGCAATTCTTTGGGCTAACTGAACTACTGGCATTAATGGTGGTGTTGTTTCTAGCCATGCCTCTTCCTCATGGGCTAATCGTTCCAAATGACGGCAATGGGACTCAAACATCTGATCTAACATTCCTTCGGGAAAAACTCGATCTACGCTGTCCCAATTAAAAATTAACATCCCTCTTTTTTCTGAGACTTGATAGTCGAGTAAAACTTGAGGAGTTTGACTGATACCGTAAATTTCTTCTAGAGGCAATTCGTCTAAAATATGACCGTTTCTTAACAGATCGTTTGCACCATTAGTGACTAAGTTACTGGTAAAGACAATGGGCATAGCTGCATCAGCAACTAATCCTTTTTGACGGCTTAATTCTCGTAAAATTTCCACCCCATTGACATGACTGTGTTCTAAACTTTCCCAGAGTTTGTGTTGTAATGCTTTAGCTCGTTCTAAAAAGGTTTTTTCCCCATTGTCCACCGCCAATAAAATAGTTTTTGTAAAATCACCCAAGATTTCATTAACTTGAGGATGAAGGGACAGGCGATCAAATACAGTTAGAACTAAGCTAAACTGTTTCTTTTTACTCCAAAATGCCAATATTTCGCTAAAAGCAGCACAAATCAATCCCGAAGGAGTTAAACCAACTTTAGCAGCTTTAGATTTTAATTTTTGCCAAGTTTGTCTGCTTAAGCTAGCTTGTCTGCGAAGGAAGCGAGGTTTACCAACAGCAGCAAGATTAGTTACTAGAGGTAATTCTGGTGCAGGAGGAAGAGTGGCTAATTTCTCGAACCAATAGTCTTTACTTTGTTGGTATAAATCTGATTTTCTCAACTGTAATTCTTTGAGTAAATAATCTCGAAAAGAGATTTCCAAAGGAACAAATTGACTATCGGGATGGTTGTAAAGATAAAACCATTCCTGAAGAAACAATTGAGAACTCAAAGCATCTAAAATTAGATTATCAAAACCAAGATGGATGCGAGTTTTATTCTCATCTAATAAACAAGCACGCAAATCGATTAAAGGACAGAGATCTAGCGGTAAAACCTGCTGAGATAGTTGCGATCGCAGTTCGATTAATCTAGTTTCCACCTGTGCGGAACTTTTACCCCGCAAATCATTAACAGGAATCTCATAATAAGGCAGGGAAGGTTGAATTTGTTGTTGTCCATTGGGCAAAATTTTGGTTCGCAGTGAATCGTGTCGTGCGATTAAGCAATTAAATGCTTTAGTTAATCTTTCAAGATCCACATTTACCCCTTCCATTTCGACATAATAGTAAGAAGAGACATTGCCTAGATCGAATTCCCCATTACGCCCCAACCAATAAGCTTGCTGTAGATCGTTGAGAGGAAAAGGTTGATAACGATTAAGCGGATCGGGAATAATTTTTGGTAGTTTAGTGGTGGAGTTTTCTTGTTCTCGTTGACGTAATAATTCGAGAATGGCTGTTTTATGTTCGACTAAAGCAGCGTGTAATTCAGAATTCCAAGATTCTTTGGGTGCGCGATAATAAAGGCGATCGTTTTCAATCCAGAGTTTGACTCCGGCACCAGTTAGTTTTGCTAAAATTTCTGTTGGATTCATAGACTTCCTTCCTCCCATTCGCGATCGTTTAACTGTGGTAGTTTCTGTTCGATTGCTGTTGCCAAAGCAGCAAGATTTGATGTTTGAGCTAATTCACTCAATTTAAGGCGTATTTGGAATTTATGCTCAATGGCGTTGGCAATCCGCACGATATCTACTGAATTTGCCCCTAATTCCAGCATATTGACGTAGATATCTAAATTTTCGACCTTTAAAACTTGGCTGACTAGACTCGTTACTTCCGCAGTAATCGGACTGATTGATTCGGGTAATTTTGGTGTTGGTTTAGTTTCTAATTTTGGTTCGGGGAGTAGTTTGCGGTTTATTTTGCCATTAGAATTTAAAGGCAGGCGATCGAGAAAAACGAAGTAAGAGGGAATCATGTACTGTGGTAGTTTTTCTGATAGCCAATTGCGGATTTTTTCTGGAGCAATTTCTGTTTGAGCGACCAAATAAGCAATTAATCGTTTATTGTCTTCTCCAATAGTATTAACTACTACTTGATTTATCCCTTGGTAGTGACTCAAAACCGTTTCAATCTCACCCAACTCAATACGATAACCCTGCACCTTCACCTGAGCATCTTCTCGACCTAAAAACTCGATCGCGCCATTGGGTAAATACCTCCCCAAATCCCCCGTGCGATAAATCCTCTCTCCTGTATCAGGATGAATAATAAAACTGGCATTAGTTTTCTGTTGGTCGCCCCAATAGCCTTTGGCTAGTCCCACACCCCCAATATATAATTGTCCTGTCACCCAAACT
>JBHJNX010000154.1:0-5726 GCA_050330335.1 Pleurocapsa sp.
ACAACATGGTGGGTATTGCCCACCTTTATTTTTCCCTCAATTATGCAATCTTTTGATGACTACCAAGAATTTGCCGAGGCTTATGTCAAGGATACAGAATCTAATTCTCACAATGCTTATTACGAACGACCGGCAATGTTTTCTGTTTTAGAAAAACTAAAATTTAACAAAGTTTTGGATGCAGGTTGTGCGGGGGGGGGATATATTCCCAATGGTTGTTACAATGCGGTGCCGATGTTGTGGCGATCAATATCAATCATCAGATGGTAGAGTTAACTAAAAAGGGTTGGTTGCGGAATAAAAAGTTGTTAAGATTTGTAGCATGGTGAATCCAAGGCTACAGAAACTAGGGAGTTACCTTCGTCCCCATTGGCGAATGGTATTATTTGGCGCAATTGCACTCTTAATTGTCAATGGTTTAGGAGTGTATATCCCCCTTTTAATTAGGGACAGTATCGATCAGCTTAATGGTGAATTTAGTTTTACCAAGCTCTCGCATCAAGCAATTATTTTGTTGACTTTGTCAGCAGTGATGTGGGGGTTTCGGATGCTGTCTCGCATCTTAATTTTTGGAGTGGGGAGACAGGTTGAGTTTAATCTCAAACAAAAAATTTTTCAGCATTTATTA
Organism: Pleurocapsa sp.; assembly: GCA_050330335.1. GTDB lineage: Bacteria > Cyanobacteriota > Cyanobacteriia > Cyanobacteriales > Xenococcaceae > Waterburya. The sequence goes on from JBHJNX010000154.1 coordinate 629, forward strand.
GAAATTGAACCTGCTTACTTTGCCAAAAATACTTCTGGCGATCTAATCAACCGCGCTACTAGCGATGTGGATAATATTCGGCGGTTGGTGGGTTTTGCCGTGTTGAGTATAGTCAATATTATCTTTGCTTACGCTCTAACTTTTCCGGCAATGTTAGGGATTAACGTTCGTTTGACTTTGATGACGATCGCGGTTTATCCTTTAATGATTATTGCCGTACAACTATTTAGCGATAAGTTGCGCGATGATCAACAACAGGTACAGGAAAAGCTTTCTGATGTGAGCGAACTGATCCAAGAAGATATGAGTGGCATTGCCTTAATTAGGATTTACGCGCAAGAAGCCCAGGAAAGAATGGCGTTTCGGGGTAAAAATCGGCAATTGTTAACTGCCAATCTCAAATTAGCCAGAACGAGAAATTTACTGTTTCCCATAGTAGAAGCAATTTCTTATATCAGTTTATTAATTTTATTATGGTTGGGAACTAGGGCGATCGCTGAGGGACAAATTACTGTCGGTGACTTTATTGCTTTAATTTTATTTGTCGAAAGACTGGTATTCCCCACTGCTTTATTAGGATTTACCATCACCGCCTATCAACGAGGAGAAGTCAGTATCGATCGCGTTGAAGCCATACTGTTAGCTGAAGCGAAAATTAAAAATAGTCCCCATGCCATAGTTTTATTAGATGATAATATTCGAGGAGAAATTAGGGCGCGTCACTTGACTTATTACTATCCCGATACGCAAAATCCTGCTCTGTACGACCTCAACTTTACAATTAAACCGGGAGAAACAGTAGCTATAGTCGGGCCGATTGGTTCGGGCAAATCTACTCTAGCCAATATTATTCCTCGCTTGTTGGATGTAGAAGCAGGACAGTTGTTTGTCGATGATTATGATGTTACTCAACTAGATTTAAAGAGTCTCCGCAAAGCGATTTCTTATGTACCTCAAGATAGCTTTTTGTTCAGTGCCACCATTAAAGACAATATCCGCTATGGCGAACCTTTAATTGAAACTCCAGAAGTAGAGTACGCAGCTAAACAAGCACAAATTCATCCAGAAATTGTTAATTTCCCCCAACAATATGAAACTTTAGTGGGAGAAAGAGGAATTACTCTTTCAGGAGGGCAGAGACAACGTACCTCTCTTGCCAGAGCTTTAGCAGTTGATGCCAAAGTCTTGATTTTAGATGATGCTTTATCCAGTGTAGATAACAAAACTGCTACTGAGATTTTAAATAATCTTTCTTCCGAGAGAGCAAAAAAAACCGTGATCTTTATTTCTCACCAACTATCGGCGGCAGCTACAGCCGATCGCATTTTAGTCATGGATGAAGGTAAAATCGTTCAAAACGGTACTCACGAAGAATTACTAGGGCAATCAGGATTGTATCAATCTTTGTGGCAGCAACATCAATTAAAAGAAATTTTAAATTAACGATGGATTTTCCTGTTATCTATCATCCCGACTACGTTGCGCCATTACCAGAGGGACATGGCTTTCCTATGTCTAAATTTAAGCTATTAAAAGATTTATTGCTTAAAGATGCAGTAATTCAACCAGAACAAATATTTACTCCTCAATTACCTAGTTTAGAACTAATTCAGCTAGTTCATACTGCCGAATACACTCAGGCATATTGTGAGGGAACATTAGATGCTAAAGCACAACGCCGCATTGGTTTACCCTGGAGTTCAGCCCTAGCAAAACGCACCCAGATCGCCGTTGGGGGAACAATTTTAGCCGCACAACTGGCTTTAAAGTACGGCTGTGCCTTTAATACGGCGGGAGGTACTCATCACGCTTTTCCTAATTATGGTTCGGGATTTTGTATCTTTAACGATCTGGCGATCGCGGCACGAGTCTTACAGCAACAGCAATTAGTCAACAAAATTTTAATTGTCGATTGCGACGTACATCAAGGAGATGGCACTGCTTGGATTTTCCGCAATGATGATAGTGTATTTACCTTTTCGATGCATTGCGAAGCTAATTTTCCTGGCAAAAAACAACAAAGCGACTTAGATATCTCTTTGCCAGTCGGTTTAGATGATGACGGTTATTTACAAATACTCGCTAAATATCTACCAGATTTATTGACAGAAGTTAAACCCGACTTAGTTTTATATGATGCAGGGATTGACACTCACGTCAGCGATCGCCTGGGGAAATTAGCCATGAGCGATCGCGGTATTTATCGTCGAGAAAGACTGGTTTTAAGTACCTGCAAAGCATTGGGTTATCCAGTCGCCAGTGTCATTGGTGGCGGTTACAGCAACCATATGTCAGCGTTAGTATATCGTCATTCTCTTTTGCATCGTGCGGCTCAAGAATTATGATGTTCTTAATTTTATCAGTGCGCGAGTGTCTTCTGTTTTTAAACGTGCGCCCAGGCTGGTAACAATAGTAGAGGAAGCTAATGATGCCAAACGCCCAGCTTCGGCAAAACTCATGCCATTAGTAATACCATATAACAAAGCTCCTGCATACATATCCCCTGCACCTACAGTATCGATCGCTTTGACAGGAAAAGGCTCGATTTCAATGAGATTTTCCCCATCAAAAATAATTGAACCCGATGCACCTAAAGTAATAGCAAATCCCTTAGCTAGGGTTTTTAAATGAGCGATCGCCGTATCCAAATCTTCTGTTTCGGCAATTGCTAGTGCTTCGCTTTTGTTAGCAAATATAAAATCTACACCCGAACCAATAATTTCTAATAAACCTGCTTTAAAAAATTTCACCATATTAAGATCCGAAAGGGAAAAGGCAACTTTTTTACCTGCGGCTAAGGCTAGATCTCTAGCTTGAATCGCGGCTTGCTTGCTGTGTTCTCCAGTGACGAGATAACCCTCAATATAGGTATATTTAGCGTTTTGAATCGCTTCTGGCATTAATTCTACATCAGAAAAGTTGCTAGAAATACCCAAAAAAGTATTCATGGTGCGATCGGCATCGGGAGTCACAAACACCAAACATTTACCCGTTACACCTACTTCTGGTTCGTGATGTTCTAAATTAGTTACTACACCACAATCTAATAAATCTTGAGTATAAAATTTTCCTGGTTCGTCATCAGCAACCTTGCAAGAATAAAAAGCCTTGCCACCAAATTGAGCGATCGCGATTAGGGTATTAGCAGCCGAACCCCCACAGGAGCGTTTTTGAGTAGTTCCGTTTAAGTGATCGATAATCTTATTTTGACTTTCTTCGTCTAATAAGGTCATTACACCCTTATCAATGCCCAACTCTTGCAGAACTTCTGGAGTAACTTCAAATTCAATATCCAAAAGAGCATTACCCAGACCGTATACATCGTATTGTGTCATAAACTACCTCAGAAGAACTGTCTAATATGTTTATTTGTTGCCAATTGAAAACAAGATCGGCTTTAAGCAAGATAGCATCATATTAGTATTAATATAGTCAGCAGTCCTCTTTGAGTTATGAATTTTGCTAGTGATGAAAGGCAGGGGACAGGAAAAATTTTCACAAATCATCTAGGATTGCTATAGTCGTTTCAACTAAGAGGTTCAATGGCGATCAATCTATACACTTTTACTACTCCCAATGGTCGTAAAGCTTCAATTGCATTAGAAGAATTAGAGCTTGAATACCAGGTACACACCGTTGATATTACTAAAGGAGAACAGTTTACTTCTGAGTTTGTGGCAATTAATCCTAATAGCAAAATACCTGCTATTGTCGATCGCGATACCGATATAACTGTATTTGAATCTGGTGCGATTTTAATTTACCTAGCAGAAAAAACTGGCAAACTATTACCTACGGAAACTAAAAAACGCTTTGAAGTTATCGAGTGGTTGATGTTTCAGATGGGCAGTGTAGGGCCGATGTTCGGTCAATACAATCATTTTAATCGCTATGCGCCTGAAAAAATTCCCTATGCCATAGAAAGATATCAGAAAGAAACTTTAAGGCTTTACGAAGTATTAAATAAACAGCTAGCCGACAAAGAATATATCTGTAGCGAATATTCTATTGCTGATATCGCTATATTTCCTTGGGTAGCAGCTTATGAGTTTATGGGTTTAACTCTAGATAATCATCCTTATTTACAACAGTGGGTAGCTAAAGTAGGACAACGTCCGGCAGTACAAAAAGGAATGAAAGTACCGAGTTAAATTAATTAGCAAATGGTTGAGATGGTATTGGCGACTGGTGATTGGGGACTGGTGATTGGGTAGGCAAATCGCGCTTGATATTTATTTATGTCCACCTACTGAACAATGAATAATTAAAAATAACAACAAGCGATCGCAATTAAATTTAATTTATTCTGGAATATCTGAAGCTAGAATTTTTATTAATTCTTCTCGCTCATAATTAGAATTTGTAGCTATACGAGTTGCTTGTTTTTCTATAGTTTTTTCAAATAAATTTCTCACTAATCTTCCATTTCCAAAGTTCTTATCTCTGCTGTTATATAACTTAGTAAAATTAGTTAATAATACTTCTTTCGCTCCTGTATCAAGTTGATAATGACGAGAGTGACAAATTTGCTCAAAAATAGATAATAATTCTTCTGGTCGATAATCTTCAAAGGTAAAATAGCGTGTAAATCTCGATTGTAAGCCTGGATTAGATTCAATAAAACGAGACATTTCGTCGGGATAACCAGCAACAATAACTACCAAGCGATCGCGATAGTCTTCCATTCTTTTTAATAAAGTGTCGATCGCTTCTTGTCCGAAATCTGCACCAGCATTTTCTGGTTTTAAAGTATAAGCTTCATCAATAAATAAAACACCATCTAAAGCAGATTCAATTAATTTATCTACCTGTTTTGCTGTATGTCCGATGTATCCAGCTACCATTCCAGAGCGATCAGTTTCGATACAATGACCTTTTTTTAAGATGCCTAATTCTCGATAAATTTTACCAATTAAACGAGCTACCGTAGTTTTTCCCGTACCTGGCGAACCACAAAATACTAAATGTAAAGTAATAGGGACTTTTGGTAATCCTAATTCTTGTCGCTTTTGTTGAACTTTGAGAAAGTTAATTAAGTTATTAATTTCTAATTTGAGTTGTTCTAAACCAATTAAGGTATTTAATTCTTGTAGAATAT
>JBHJNX010000155.1:0-4163 GCA_050330335.1 Pleurocapsa sp.
TAGAGCGATCGCCAGAACATTCAGTAAATATCCGCAGTTTTGACCCCCAGGACCCCAAAAGCCGAGAATTTATTTATGGTTTAAAAGATGTAAGTGTTGTTAAAGATGCTGTACAACGATTAGCAGGTGAGGGATTATATACAATCATTAACGAGACTATTGATATTAATGATGGTGGTGTTTCAGGAGTTTTACTGGGAGACATCATTGAATTTGCCCCTGGTGATACTCCAAGATGTGTAGAAAAACCAGGTACTGCTGCTTTACCGCGTCAACTGGGACTAAATTTACTGGAGACAGTTTATGGTTTTTTACCTAATCTCGACTATTCACATCATACTCGTGTTGAGTTCAGTATTCATCCCCTACGTTGTGGCTTTCTTCGCGACCATACGATTATTTGGGAATTAGAAGATGTAGGCGTAAATCATGCATTAGCAAAAATTCATTGGTCAAATCGGTTTAGTCGCTTTATAGGCGATAAAGTATATGGCTTATTAATAGCTAGTTTACTCAATCTGCCCGTGCCAAAAACAACTACTATCTCTAGAAAAGTAGCACCTTTTAGTTTTGGTAAACCTACAGGAAATGAAGAAATCTGGATTCGCACCTGCCCTAATGTTCAAGTGCCAGGAAAATTTACAACCCATCGTGGCTGGATTGATCCTTTTCATCTCATGGCTACTGAAGACCCTAAAGGAGATATGATTGCTTCTGTTATCGCTCAAGCAGGTATTGATGCTGCTTATTCAGGGGCTTTAATGGTTAGCGAGGACGGGGAAATTATCATAGAAGGTACAAAAGGCTTCGGTGAGGATTTTATGGTAGGTATAAAAAAAAGAGACGTACTACCAGATAAAATCATAAACTTAGTACAAGTCCTTTATGAGCAAATATCTTCTCAATTAGGTGCAGTCAGGATGGAATGGGTTGCCGATGATTCTCGGGTTTGGATAGTTCAACTTCACTGCGGGGCTACTAAAAGTTCAGGGTCAATCATCTATCCTGGTAATCCCTCAAAATACCATGAGTTTGATGTAGAAGAGGGTCTAGAGGCTCTTAGAGAATTAATATATCATGTAAATAACCATAATGAAGGTATATTACTGATTGGCGATGTTGGTATCACAAGTCATTTTGGAGATGTACTCAGGAAAGCTGAAATACCATCTAAGATAATTTCTCATGGTAAGATTGCCGTTAAGTAATTCACTCAAAACGATTTCAATTAAGGGATTGCTAATAACTAATAACTGATTTGTGTGACAAAAACAGGATATTCTAGCAAAGAGAAAGTAAAAGCTAGGGGTGTCCAGCGAGCGGTGTTAGATTTAAAGTTAATTAGACAAAATCCCGATAAAATACAGGAATTACTCAATCGTCGTCACGGAGACTACGATCTTCAGCCAGTTGTGAAATTAGATCTGGCGGTGCGGGAATTAGAAACCAACCGCAGTCAATTAAGTGCGCGAAGTAACGAAATTGGCAAAGAAGTCGGGCAGAAAATTCGTAATGGCAGCGATCCTCAAGGAGAAGAGATCGCTCAGTTAAAAGCAGAAGGAAATGAAATTAAATCTCAATTAGCAGAGCTAGAACCGCAAGAAAGAGAGTTAAAAGCCCAAATTACCAGTTTATTATTAGAATTACCCAATCTTCCTGATGAATCGACACCTATTGGCCAAGATGAAACAGAAAATATCGAAATTAAGCGATGGGGGGATGAATATTTATCTAGCAATAAAAACATCTTACCTCATTGGGAAATTGGCGAAAAATTAGGAATTTTAGAATTTAAACGGGCAGTAAAAGTTGCACAAGCGCGCTTTGTTAATTTAGTGGGTGCTGGCGCAGCTTTAGAAAGAGCTTTAATTAGTTTCATGCTAGACACACAGATCGAAGCGGGTTATTTGGAAGTAATGCCCCCCGTTTTGATTAACAGCGATTCTTTACAAGGTACGAGTCAGTTACCCAAGTTTGCTGAAGACAGTTTTAAATGTAGTGATGACGATTTATGGTTGACTCCCACAGCAGAAGTACCGGTAACTAATTTATATCGCGATGAAATTATTGAAGCCTCTGAATTACCCATTTATCACTGTGCTTATACTCCCTGTTTTAGGAGAGAAGCGGGTAGTGCTGGTAGAGACACTAGAGGTTTGATCAGACTGCACCAATTTAATAAAGTTGAATTAGTCAAAATTGTCCCCCCAGAAACTTCTGAAGCCGAACATCAAACTTTAGTTGCCAACGCCGAAGCCATTTTACAGGCTTTAAAACTACCCTACCGCATTGTGGAATTGTGTACGGGCGACATCGGTTTTGGGGCAGCAAAATGCTACGACTTAGAAGTATGGATTCCTTCTGCTGATATCTATCGAGAAATTTCCAGTTGTTCTAATTTTAAAGACTTTCAAGCCCGTCGGGCTAATATTCGGTTTAAAGAAGCAGGGAAAAAAGGTACAAACTACGTTCATACGTTAAATGGTTCGGGTTTGGCAGTGGGTAGAACTATGGCAGCTATTTTAGAAAACTACCAACAAAGCGATGGTACGATCGCAATACCTGAAGTATTACAACCCTATTTAAAAAGAGAAATCCTGTAAAGGAAAAAGGAGTAAGGAACGAGGAACGACGAGAAGTAATGAGTAATGAGTAGGAAGTAAAAGCTGATAACTAATAACTAATGACTAATGACCAATGACTGATAACTAATAACTAAATAACATGACTATCAAACAAAAAGCGATTACTATACTCGGTTCTACTGGTTCTATTGGAACGCAAACACTGGATATTGTTACCCATCACCCCGATAAATTTCGTGTGGTTGGTTTAGCGGCAGGAAATAATGTCGAATTATTAGCCGAACAAATACGTATTTATCAACCCGAAATTGTTGCTTTAGGAAATAAACAAAAGCTGCCAGAATTAAAAAGTGCGATCGCGTCATTATCTTCTCAACCTAGAATCTTAGTAGGTTCGGATGGTATTTGTGAAGTGGCTCGCTATGGAGATGCGGAAAGTGTCGTTACTGGTATTGTCGGCTGTGCAGGGTTGTTACCGACGATCGCTGCTATTGAAGCGGGTAAAGATATTGCTTTAGCTAACAAAGAAACTCTAATTGCGGGCGCACCAGTAGTGTTGCCTCTAGTCAAAAAACATGGGGTTAAGTTACTACCTGCTGACTCGGAACATTCGGCAATCTTTCAATGTCTTCAAGGTGTGCCTGAAAGTGGTTTACGAAGGATTATTTTAACTGCTTCTGGCGGTGCTTTTCGCGACTTACCCCTAGATAAATTAAGTTCCGTTACTGTTAGTGATGCCTTAAAACATCCTAACTGGTCGATGGGACAAAAAATTACTATTGATTCAGCTACTTTAATGAATAAGGGCTTAGAAGTTATTGAAGCTCATTATTTGTTCGCTCTAGATTACGATCACATTGATATTGTCATCCATCCTCAAAGTATTATTCATTCCCTGATTGAAGTACAAGACACCTCAATGTTAGCTCAATTAGGCTGGCCGGATATGCGACTTCCTTTACTGTATGCTCTTTCTTATCCCGATCGCATTTATACTGATTGGGAACAACTAGATTTAGTTAAAGCAGGTGATTTGACTTTTAGAGAACCAAATCATCAAAAATATCCTTGTATGCAATTGGCTTATGCCGCAGGTAAAGCAGGTGGGTTAATGCCTGCCGTGTTGAATGCTGCTAACGAACAAGCAGTAGCTTTGTTTTTGGCTGAAAAAATCGAATTTTTAGATATTCCCCGTCTCATTGAAATGGTGTGCGATCGCTTTGTGGCTCACAATACCCCTACTCCCAGCTTAGATGACATTTTAGAAGCAGATACCTGGGCAAGACGAGCAGTTATTACTGCCGAAAGCTAAATTTTCTTTAAAATAGTAGTTGAATCAATTTCATCAGGCAGGAAGCAAGCTTATCTTTGTTTTCCTGCTTAATAATTCCCTAAAATAACTAATAGCTAATATTTAATCGAGGTCAATTACCCATCGCTTCCCTTCGGGTAAGCGCGGGCTTGAGTAACCCAGTACTCAACTAAGAGTTGCACTACAGCACAAGCCTAATCCTGATAAGCACTTCCGAATTCTTCCCTCGTTCGGACACCTTGCAAAACTACTGGGAGTAGTTGCTT
>JBHJNX010000156.1:0-3549 GCA_050330335.1 Pleurocapsa sp.
GACACGACGTACTTCTTCGACACTAATCTCTAAGACATCATCTTGTTTAATGGATTGACGGATATATTGAATTGCATCGGTAAAGTAATGAGTCCATTGCCGTTCTCTGTTGGCTTGAGTTTGGAGACGAACCATATCATCCAATAACCTAGCATTTTCCAGCGCCAAACCTACTTTTTTAGCCAACTGGTGTAAAAATTCAATCTCTCCCTGCTGCCACTGTCGCGGTTTTTCACATTGGTGTGCTACTAGTAAACCAAATAACTTTCCTCCGTTAACAATAGGCGTAACTAGATTGGCTTTTACCTCTAGCTGTTCTAACTGTTCTCTATGGCAGGGAGTCATTTCTGCCTGATAAATATCATCAATAGCCCGAATTCTACCATCGCGATACTTGTCCAGATATCTGGCTTCAAAACAGGGGTCGGAGATAGTTAGACCCAATGCTTGCGTATAACCAAGGACTACTGACTCTGCTACGATTACACCATATTTATCTTGATTGAGACTATAAACTACAACGCGATCGCAGTTGAGATGGGTGCGTGCTTCTTCGACAATAGCTTTGAGAATATCTTTTTGCGAAATAGATTGGCTTAAATTATGAATAAACTCCCTATATACTTTGGTTTCAGTTTCTTCTGTCGTTTCTTCTTTTGATATTTTAGATATTCTATTTAGCAGTCTTTTTGTCCCTATAGCAGCTATTGCACCAGCTAGTAAAGCCGTTGTTCCACTACCAATTAATAAAACTGCCAATAGTTTTTGTTGTCTTGCTAGCTCTGTTGTAGCCAAGTCACTATTATTCCCTCGTTTTGCTAAAACTACCTGTTTATTAATCGCTTGAGTGCCAAAGTAGTAAGTTGCTGTTCCCACTGCTAATATGGGCAACATAACCGTACTACCTACTAAAATAGCCGCCGTTTGGGTTTTTAGTGTTTGAAAAATGGACTTTTTTGGCGTTTTCTTGGGTGATTGTGTCTCAACCTCGATGAATTCGCTTCTTTTTTGGTTATCACCGAATATTTTAGAAACTTCAGTTGGTATAGAATCACTCTGTTCGTGGTTCGATAAAGCAGATTTTTGGGGAATATCAGTTAAAATTGTTTCAGAACTAAGATCGGTTTGAGATACCTGAGAACTGAATTTATCTTTGCCATTACCAATTTGATTGATAGTCATTTTAGCTATTAATATATTTTTTTCTAAGTAGACAAATTGCTATTAATTGAAGCTGCTAAAAAATATCTACGTATTTTTACTTAATTTCTAATATTACATTAGTTTTTTAATTTTTTTCTAATAATTAATGGATTTAACTAAACTCAAGTGGACAAAAAATGTAAATCATAGTGAGATTGAATGGGCATATCAAGATATAGATACTAAATCCAAAGTTTTCGATTTACATTGGAAATCAGATAGTTTGAAGAATGCAAGTAAGCCACAACAAGGAGATCTAATTATTAGAATATAAAATAAATTATCGTTCTGGGAAAGCTATTTATCTGGAAAATTCAGCTAATTTTAATCACTATTGGCATGATAAAGCAGGAATATCTTCTTTTCAACAACATATTCAGAAAAAACTTAAGTTATGACAATAATCTGTAAGGTGGGCAATGCCCACTCTACTTCTGATTATTTTGAAAGTGTAGATGCTTTAAATACAGGGGTTGGAGATAGGAAGCAAAGATTAGTAAGTGCAAGTCTCACTGTTACTTAATTATTTATACTTGAGATATTTCCGATTGAGCGGTGCCAATTTCGCTACACACCTCATAAAAAGAAGTATTGGGGGGAGTTTTAAATAAATGGGACATTTCCTGTAAAATCGCCTTGTATGCTTCGCTTTGATTTTCTTGCATATCGTCAATTTTGTCCCACATAATTACGGCAATACCTTCGTCAGTGCCTGGTTTTTGCAGTAAATATGCCCCTTTAAAGCCTGTAGTATATGTAGACACGGCTTTTTCGTATAGTCTTTGTGCTTCAGCAAATCTACCTGATTTAAATTCACCAACAGCAACGTAAGCATATTTATGTTTAAGGAAATCGAGAAATTCTGACATGAAATTTATCCTCTGATGATTGGATTAAAATTATTAATTGCTAGGATTTGCTATCTACTATTTACTCTTACCAGGAGCCAATTCGGAGATATTTAAACAGTTTTTTAAGGTAAGTTCATGCCAATCGTTCGATTAATTTATCTCCAACCCGTAAGGCATTAGCAATCACTGTTAACATTGGACTTACCGCCGCACTAGAAGGAAAGAAACTGCTATCAACTACATAGAGATTATCAATGTCGTGGGTGCGACAGTGGAGATCAAGTACTGATGTTTTAGGGTCTTCCCCAAAGCGACAAGTACCACACTGATGTGCCACTATTTGAATGGGAGTAGCACCATAGGGATGGATACCGCGAGATTGTTTATCAGTAGCTTTGAGGACTTCTTGCCAGCGATATAACAAGCGATCGTGTGCCTCTAGGTTATTGGGAGTATAATCTAAATATAATTTCTCTCCTTTTAAGTAAACCCGATTATTGGGATCGGGTAAATCTTCGGTTTGTAACCACCAGCCAACAGAATTTTTCGCTAGTTTCTTTAAACCAAAACCAGGCATCAGTTTAGCTGCGACGGATAAAATTGGTGGCGATTCGGAAAAGATCACGTCTTGTAAAATTCCTCCTGCATCTTGAATGTGTCCCATGGGATAGGGAAAGTCATCATCACCCCAGTAAAAATCATTAATGTACATACTGCGTTGAAACAAACCCGAATTAGGTTGGGGAGATTGCTGTAGAATAACTGTCATTAGGTGTTTCATCAGGTTGCGTCCCACTAAATCGGAACTATTTGCTAATCCATTGGGATACTTGGCATTAGCTGATCGCAATAATAAAGCAGCAGAATTAATTGCCCCGCAGGAAAGGACGACAATTTTAGCCATAAATAAATAGGCTTGCCCGTTGATCTCTGCCTGAACTCCTTTTACTTCTGTTCCCGCAGGATTGGTATGTAAAGAGACTACTTTGGCTGAAGTTTTTAGGGTAACATCACTCCCCGCTTTAATTGCCGGACTTACCCCAGTATCCTCAGAGTCTGTCCGCCCTTCGTCCCCAATACCAATAGGCAGATAGGCAGGATGTAAACCGTATTTCGTCAAGCGATCGCCCAATTCAATAATCTGAGGAGTTCTTTCTACAGGTGGTAGGGAATAATCTTCACTTCTAGGGGGTTCTGTAGGGTCATCTCCCGCCTTACCATGTGCCTGATAGAGTTTTTCCGCTTCCGTATAATAGGGTTCAAAATCGGCATATTTTAAGCCCCATTCAGGAGAAACACCTTCTTGATGTTGGACTTGCTCGAAATCTCTTTCTCGCAGACGTAATAACGCCCCACTATAGATTTTAGTATTACCTCCTACACAGTACTTACTTTGAGGAAAAAATGGTTCACCAGTGCGATCGTACCACTGTTCTGGGGCGTGATAATTCTCTTTTTTAAATACCTCTACTTCTACTAATTCCGAGCTTTCTTT
>JBHJNX010000157.1:0-7211 GCA_050330335.1 Pleurocapsa sp.
GTAAGGTAGTTACGAAGTTGGGATAGGAAATAGAAGCGGCTTCAGCGCGGTGAATGGTAGTTTTACCTTGTGCATTGAGAGCGGCGATCGCCAGACTCATGGCAATACGATGATCGGTGTAACTATCAACATCTGCTCCTTTAAGGTTTTGTCCACCAGTAATTTCCAATCCATCGGGATATTCAACGATTTTTGCGCCCATTTTGCCTAATTCAGTTGCCATTACTGCTAGGCGATCGCTTTCTTTGACTCTTAATTCGGCAGCATCCTTAATAATAGTCGTGCCTGTGGCAAAGGCGGCAGCTACTGTTAAAATCGGTATCTCATCGATTAGACGGGGAATTAAATCTCCCGCTATGGTACAAGCTTTGAGCTTACTATATTTCACTCGCAGATCTGCTACTGGTTCTCCCGCTACAATTCGTTCGTTTTCTCTGATAATATCTGCTTCCATCATTTCTAGGGCTTCTAAAATACCGATGCGGGTGGGATTGACACCAACATTAGTAATAAGTAACTCCGAGTCGGGTACGATGGCGGCGGCGACTAACCAAAAAGCAGCAGAACTGATATCTCCTGGAACAATGACTTTTTGTCCTGTCAGTTGAGGTTTGCCCGTTAGAGTAACACTATGGGATTCGGGATCGATTTCTAAGGTTGCGCCAAAAGCCTGTAACATCCGTTCGCTATGATCTCTAGATAGAGCGGGTTCGGTAACGGTGGTTTTACCATCTACCATTAACCCAGCTAGTAAAACGCAGGATTTAACTTGAGCCGAAGCGATGGGGGATTGATAGTGGTTTGGTTGTAGCTGTCTTCCCCGCACTGCTAGAGGAGCGAGAGAATTTTGTTTACGTCCCCAAATACTTGCGCCCATTTGCTCTAAGGGTTTGACTACGCGAGACATCGGACGCGATCGCAGTGAATCATCTCCCGTAACTACAAATAGGCGATCGGGCTGAGATGCCAATAATCCTAACATCAAGCGCATGGTTGTCCCCGAATTACCAGCATTTAAGACATCTGTGGCTTCTTGTAAATTACCCAAACCAACTCCTTGGACAATTACTTTTTCTGTATTTAACTCCGAAATAGTTGCCCCCATAGCACGAAAACATTCAGCAGTACTGCGAGGGTCTTCTCCTAATAACAATCCTTCAATAATCGTTTCCCCTGAAGCGATCGCTCCTAAGATCAAGGCTCGATGAGAAATTGATTTATCTCCAGGTATAGTAATACTTCCCGTTAATGTTAGTTCGGAAGGTGGATTAATAATTAAATCTTGCGATCGCTCGCCAATAGATTGAACAGTTATCATTGATAATTTATCATTCGTCAACAACTAATTATCAGCGATCGATGATAGTTGTTTATCATTTTTTACCAAAAATAGTTTACCCAACCAAGTGAAGACATTTTGGCTCTGAGAAAGTAATTTACTCTAGATAGCATTTGCCAAAATATTGGTACAATAGAACTATGATAATAAATTATGCAATTGCCACCACTAATAACTGATAAGGGGTGCATCCCATCTTTAAAAATCTTTTCAGAAAGCTTTGAGGCGGTCATAGCACCTTTTATGTTAGAATTTTTGAGTATTTTTTCCAAACGCAACAAAAGCATAGCTCTGAGCCATTTTTTAGGGAGACTACATGACTAGCAATTACGATGCAGATCAAATTCAGGTTCTTGAGGGTCTAGAAGCGGTACGCAAGCGACCGGGGATGTATATTGGTTCGACAGGGCCTAAAGGATTGCATCATTTAGTATACGAGGTGGTGGACAATTCCATTGACGAAGCACTTGCTGGTTATTGTACCCACATAGAAGTAGATATTAATGCAGATGGTTCGATAACCGTAACTGATGATGGAAGGGGAATACCTGTAGGAGTTCATTCCAAAACTGGTAAATCTGCTTTAGAAACGGTAATGACAGTGTTACACGCTGGTGGTAAATTTGGCGGTGGCGGCTATAAGGTTTCAGGGGGTTTACACGGAGTTGGGGTATCAGTGGTTAACGCCTTATCTGAGTGGGTAGAAGTAACAGTTTGGCGAGACGAAAAAGTTCATCTCCAACGTTACGAGAGGGGAAAAGCACAAGGAGGATTACAGATTAGCCCTAATAAAAGCAATCCCAAGCAAACAGGGACTTCCGTAAACTTCTTTCCAGATAGCCAAATCTTCAGCGAAACCACAGTTTTTGAATATGAGATATTAGCCAAAAGGTTAAAAGAATTAGCCTATCTCAATGCAGGAATTAAAATTACTTTTACCGACTATCGAGAAGCAGAAATCCGTCAAGATATCTTTTGTTATGAAGGTGGTATTAAAGAATATATCCAATACATGACACTGGAAAAACAAGCCTTACACGAAGATATTATTTATGTTTCGGGAGAAAAAAATGGTGTAACTATTGAAGTTGGTTTGCAGTGGTGTATTGATTCCTACAATGATAACTTACTAGGTTTTGCGAATAATATTCGTACTATTGATGGCGGTACGCACCTTGAAGGATTAAAAACCGTCCTCACCAGGACAATGAATAACTACGCCCGCAAACGCAATAAACTCAAAGACGCTGATAAAAATCTTGGCGGAGAAAATGTCAGGGAAGGTTTGACGGGGGTAATATCAGTTAAAGTACCCGATCCAGAATTTGAAGGACAAACCAAAACCAAATTAGGCAATACCGAAGTAAGAGGAATTGTTGATTCCTTAGTTGGAGAAGTTTTAAATGATTATTTAGAATTTAATCTTAATGTCGGCGATGCTATTATTGAAAAAGCCGTACAGTCTTTTAAAGCTGCCGAAGCAGCTAGGCACGCCCGTGAATTGGTACGCCGCAAGTCGGTACTAGAATCTTCTCCCCTACCTGGTAAATTAGCAGATTGTAGTTCTCGCGACCCCGCAGAATCGGAAATATTCCTCGTAGAAGGAGATAGTGCAGGAGGATCGGCAAAACAAGGAAGAGATCGGCAATTTCAGGCAATTTTGCCCCTTAGAGGTAAAATTATCAATATTGAAAAGACTGATGACGCAAAAATTTATAAAAATAATGAGATTCAGTCAATGATTACCGCTTTGGGGTTGGGAATTAAAGGAGACGAATTCGATCCTTCTCAATTACGCTATCATCGTATAGTAATTATGACGGACGCTGATGTTGATGGAGCGCACATCAGAACCCTGTTACTAACTTTCTTCTATCGCTATCAACGGGAATTAGTAGACCAAGGTTATATCTATATTGCTTGTCCCCCACTTTATAAATTAGAACGAGGACGCAACCATTACTATTGTTACAGCGATCGCGAGTTGCAACAACATCTAGCTGAATTTCCTGCTAATGCTAATTACAACATCCAAAGATTTAAAGGGTTAGGGGAGATGATGCCACAGCAACTTTGGGATACTACTATGAACCCCGAAACTCGTGCCATGAAACAAGTAGAAATTGATGATGCAGCAGAAGCCGATCGCATCTTTACCGTTCTAATGGGCGATCGCGTTGCACCAAGGAGAGAGTTCATCGAAACCCACGCACCTAAGTTAAACCTAGACGATTTAGATATTTAGGGTGTGTCGATTAAACCATAACTTGAAATTTTTAAGCATAAGGTGAAATATTTTAAGTACGGTTAATCGTGACTGGTTAACCGTATATTATTTGGTATTAGAGCAAAAGGACGCTCTCAAATAGAAAATTTAATCTTGAATAAATCTCTTAGGAACTATAGACTACTTTATGTAAATAACGTATACAAAGTAAACTTGTAGATATATCCGTAAACTGTGGATAGCGTTTTTGTATAACTTAGTAGGTGTCATGAAAGTCAAACAACTGAAAATTAATTCTTTTCGAGGAATTATAGATTTGACACTAAATTTTGATTTGAATGAGCCTACTGTGTTTATTGGCATTAATGGAGTAGGCAAATCTAGCATAATTGATTGTCTAGCTATTTTACTATCTTGGTTCACTGCCCGCGTTCAAAATCCCCAAGGAACCGGTAGTTATTTTTCTGATTCAGATATTAATAATCTGAAACAAGAAACACATAATCAAATAACTGTGAATGCGTTTGACTTTGAAGATATCAACTGGTCTTTAACTAAAGTCAAAAAAGGATACAGCAAAACAACTAACAGTAACTTAAGTAACATCAAGTTAATAGTAGAAAAGATTAAATCTAACCACTTGGATAATCATCTTGCTTCACTTCCTTTAGCTGTCTACTATCCAACCAATAGAGCAGTACTTGATGTTCCTTTAAGAATAAAGCAAAAACATCTTTTTGAACCTATAAATGCTTACGATTCAGCATTGGCTAAAGGAAAAATTGATTTCAGACGTTTTTTTGAATGGTTCAGAAACAGAGAGGACTTGGAAAATGAAAACTTTCGATATAATCCACAACCCAAACAAGATAGACAATTAAAAGCTGTTAGAAATGCTATATATCAAATATTAGAAGGCTTTTCCGATTTGAGAGTGAAAAGATCGCCTTTACGTATGACTTTGGAGAAAGATGGACAAGAATTAATAGTTAATCAATTATCAGATGGTGAGAAATGTTTGCTAGCAATGATCGGAGATTTAGCTAGAAGATTGGCAATCGCCAATCCAGGTTGTCCAGATCCGTTGAAAGGAGAAGCGATTGTTTTAATTGATGAAATCGAATTACATCTTCACCCTAAATGGCAAAGAGAAATTATTGCAGCACTTAAAAGAACTTTTTTAAACTGCCAATTTATTATTACAACTCATTCTCCACAAGTATTGAGTAATATAAAACCCGAAAATATTTATGTTTTAGAAGCAAATGCAGAAGGAATTACAGCTAGGCATCCACAAAGTTCTTTTGGACGAGATAGCAATAGTATTTTAGAAGATGTTATGGGGGTTTCGGAACGTCCTCAAATAATCAAAGATAAACTTCTTCAATTGTTCAGAATTATTGAGGAAGGAAATTTAGAAACTGCTCAAAAATTACGTCAAGAGATTGCTGATAAAATTGGCTCTGATGAACCAGAATTAATTAAAGCTGCTACTTCAATTAGACGCAAGGAGATCTTAAATCGTTGAAGTTCATTAAAAAAAGCCAGCCTCCGCAAAATTTTATCGACTGGAAAAACTCGGCAAATGAAAATTGGCAACCAAACTGGAATAACTTTCAAAAACCTGAAAAAACTTTAGTTCATAAATCGCTTCTAGAAGAACAAGGTTTTATTTGTTGTTATTGCGGACGAAGAATTACTTTAAAGGATAGTCATATAGAGCATTTTAAGCCAAGAAACAAATATTCAGATTTACAGATAGAGTATTCAAATTTAATAGCTTCGTGTCAAGGAGAAAGTGAAAGTCCACCTCCTATTCCAGTTCATTGCGGGCATAAAAAAAGCTCGTGGTATAAAGCAAAGTTAATGGTTTCACTCCTCAAAAGTAATTGTGCTGAGTTTTTCCGTTACACAGAGGATGGTCAAATTTTGGCAACCAAAGAAGCAAATAAATATCAAGCAGCCAAAACCACTATTGAAAAGTTGGATCTCAATATCAATAAACTACGAAAAATGAGATCGGCAGCGATAGAAGGTATTTTAGAAGATCTAGATATAACTGATACTCAAAGAGTTCAAAAGTTAATCAATGGTTTTGATCAACCAAATCAAAATAGAGTATACGCGGAATTTTGTTATGTAATTACTTGTATTCTCAAACAGTATTTGTGACCTCCCTGAAAAGCGATCTCTCAAAGTTTTAAGAAATCATCGCAAATTGCTCTCCAGTGACAAGATCAGCATTAGAGCCATTGGTAATGTTTACATCATCCAAAGTCACTTGCTGACCAAAGATATTAGTAACCACTAAATCTTGTGGGCCATAAAGGGGATAATTACCCTCTAAAACGAAACGATTATCAGACTCACGATTAAGCTCCACTGCGTTACCATTATCGCCAAGTAATTCAACACTTTCAATGGGATAACGATGGTTATTCAATCTGACTGCTGCATAATAAGGATTAGTTTCAGGAATCCCTTCAACGACAATTCCCTGACCAATACTGTAACCATAGGCTGTTACATAATCATCTCCCGGGCCCACTAATTGATAGTTAATATTAACGATGCCATCGATAGGATTTGCCACCCCTTCAAAGGCTTCCGCACTCATATCCATTCCATCTGCTCGTTCATATAAGTAATCTACCACTTGAACTATGATCGGAGCAGCCCCTTCTCTTTGTTTGGGGCCAGAGACTTCAAAGAAACCACCACTGGCTTCTGAACCATTCCACTGCACATTATTAATTGCCACAACTTTGTATAGTTGATCTGACGTTGGTACATCGTAGCCAGAAGCACCTTTACCCCCACTCGGGTTGGCTGCATCATAAAAGGTGGCTCGTCCTTGATATTTTTGGTTAAGTTTTAATTCTGATGAGAGATCGGAATTGGAAAAGGTATATATACTATCCCTAGTGCTGGGACTAGTAAAAGTTGAACCATCTAAATCAAAGTTTTGTGGTTCTGAAGTTACTGAGTTATCACCAGTAAAACCAAAAGTTAAGGTTTCGCCTGCGGAAATTTCGCGATTCCAAGCAGCGTTACTGATTACATAACTGCCATTTGTGGATGACTCGATTTCAGCGTCCCAAATATTATTGATGTTATTAGGAAAATCAAATTCTAGAGTCCAGCTATCGATATTGCTCTCAGTGTTGTTGGTAATTGAAATTTGTCCTTCAAAACCACTTCCCCAGTCTTTGATTAGGGTAAAATCTATGTCTGCTGCTAAGTTATTGTCTGGTGTATTAACTGGATTGGAATTGACAGGATTTGGAGTTGGTGTTTCAATCGTTGAATTCTCAAGTTGAGGAACATTTGTAACTGGTTCTGGTGTTTGATCTTCAATGTCTGGAACTACTTTAGGTGGAGCAACTATAGAACTATTTGCATCACTAAATAAAATGTTGCTAGGGCTAGCAATTTGCCCATTGACTTTGTTAGCGTTAAAAGCAATTGAAATTTGTTGTTGAGAATTAATTGTGGCATTGTAGTCAACTGGTTTTAAAACATAGCGATCGCCTTCGTGACTGACAATTTCTGCTCCCCAGATCATCCCAGGTTCAATTTCCCAAGCAGATTCAAACTCGATTTGCCAGTCTTGAATTGTTTCTCCTAAATTTAAAAGATCTAATT
>JBHJNX010000158.1:0-29414 GCA_050330335.1 Pleurocapsa sp.
TTTTTCTGGATGGAGTCGATCTTTGAGTTGCATTACCAGCAAATAAACCATCACCCAGGAAAACATCCGTACCCACTCGCGGATACTGTCTGACAAAACTGAAGCATCAGAACCCAGAACTCCGAGTGGCAAAAGGATGACCCAAACACTGTGTAGAACTATCCAGCCAGCCAAAACATACCAAAACCAGTCTACCTTAACTTTTTGTCTCGACAGCAGTAACCTTGCTACATAAATTAAAGTTAGGACATTGAGTACAATGCCAAATGCTGCCGGTATTTGTTGTTCGGAAAAAACATCTAGAGAACTCCGTACAATCAGCAGTGCTAAAACTGCTTGTTCAAAGTTAGTAAAAAAATAGATCGCAATTGTTGTTACGACCATAATTAAAACTAAATGTATAGGTGCAACTCCTGCCAAAATGCCAAAAATAGCACCAATTAATACACTTAGTATTCCTACTACTCGGATTGATTGAGAGTGGGTATTCGGAAAATTTCGCGTCGGCATGACTTGTTACATTTTGTATGTATTGAATAGTTTCAACTAAAGCAATTTCGGTAAACTCGTCACTATTTTCTTATCGATGTAGACTTTATGAGGGAAAAATAGGATTTTTGTGATTGGCTGTTTGGGCTAAATCAAGAAAGGTGTCTATGTATTTGGAGATTTGATTTTGTTGGTCAAAATCTTCTACTGGATTAGCTCTTTCCCATGTCTCAGGCTGCTCTTCTAGAGCTTGGGAGATCGCAGTTTCGAGCAAAATAGGACTTTGAATTGGCAACAGCCTACCATATTGACCAAATTTTAATATTTCCGCAGGACCACTGTGACAATTAGTAGCCACAATTTTTTTCTTTAAGGCTAATGCTTCAATCAGAATATTTGGCAATCCTTCATAAATTGAACTTAAGACAAATACATCAGCTTTGGCGATAAAAGCATAAGGATTTTCTTGAAACCCAACTAGATCGACATCTTGTTTTATTCCCAATTTAGTCGCTAAGATTTCTAGTTCTTGCCGCTGTACTCCTTCTCCCAAAATAATCAACTTGGCATCAGGAAAATTACATTTAACTCTAGCAAATGCTTTGATTAGAGTGACAAAATCTTTTTGAGGCTTTAATCGCCCTGCTCCGATAACAATAGGACAAGACTTTTGTTCTAACCATGGATGGTTAGTTGGCTGTTGAGCTTTTTCGTAAATATCTGTAGTTACAGTAGGGTTATAAATGAGTTGAATTTTGCTTTCTTCAGCTTTCATAAACTCGGTTAAATCTGACATTAATCCCTTAGACGGAGTAATAATCAGATCGGCTTTTTTGTAAGCCATGGCGATCAAAGGATACATTAAAATTCCAATGGGGAAAGGGTATCCTTTTAATTGGGACTCAAGTCTATTAGCCTGTCTGACTACTAACTTAGTTTTTACCCCGACTAACTTTGCCAGTGTAATTGCCCAAACACTGGTGATGTTATTGAAATGAATTGAGGAAAATAAAATCGTTGGTCGTTTTTGGATTAAATATCTAGTCAAACCGATAACATTTTTGATTACATTAAATCTGGAACTAGCCAAATCGATTAAATTTACCGACGGATTAATTATAGAATTTATTGGCTCGGCTTTTTGAGCAGTAACCAGGTCTACTGTTAAACCTCGCTGGGCAAGTCCTTCAGCTATTTTAAGTAGAGTTTTATCTGCACCATAACCTTGGAGTAAATCGATATATATAGCTATTTTTCCCAAAAAATCAACTTGATTGTTGTCCGAGGGAAAAGCCGCTGGAGCGCACTGCTTTTTATTTAACTTGTCATCGTCTTGATTGTTAAGCCAAGAGACGGCTTTGGTGTTCATAGTTGTTTTTTTAACTCTTTTTTTAAGACCTGGTAAAGATTTAATTAACTTATGATAAAACTTAAATTAAATGTATCAGAAAAAATTAAAATATAGAACCCTTATGCCTAAAAAATAGCTTGGCTCAACCTAAAGTCAATTGAGATGTATCGCTGAAATTAGGTGATTGATAGTTAATTTTGCTAATAAACCTAAATAATCTAACCTTAATGTTATTAATGAAAGGTTAATTGGTGTATAATCCAGAACTAAACTTCTTGACAAAAATGCTCCAAATCTTATGCTGCCTTTAGTACAGACAATTGACACTTCAGAATTTACTCCCTTCAGTCCCGATCCTGCCGGAATTGATTATCTTCCTCTTTCTAACACCTTGTTAATCAGTGACTCTGAAGTCAACGAATCGCCTTATTTCGGTACGGTAAATATGTTTGAGATTAGTCTAAGTGGTAGTCTAATCAATACTTTTAGCATCTTAGATTTTTCTAGAGAACCAACTGGGGTTGCTTACAATCCAGCTAATCAGCATTTGTTTATTTCTAATGACGATGCCAATCAGATTGTTGAATTAAATCCAGGTGCAGATCTGATTTATGGTACTGCTGATGATAGTACTACTGTCATCAATACTACAAGTTTTGGTAGTTTTGATGCTGAAGGTGTTGCTTATGCTAGCGATCTAGGAACTCTGTTTGTTGCTGATGGAAGTAATTCAGCAGTTTACCAGATATCTACCAGTGGTATTCTAATCAGTAGTTTCGATACAGCTAGTCTGGGAGTAACAGACCCTGAAGGAATTGAATACGATCCTAGCAGTGGCAATTTATTTATAGTAGGGGATCCCGTGAACTTAGTGGCAGAAGTCACTACATCAGGAACTTTGGTAAATACCTTAGATATTTCCGCTGCTAATCCAATTAAACCTGCTGGTTTAGCTTTGGCACCTAACAGCCAAAATCCTGCCGAATTGAGCTTATATGTAACAGATCGAGGTATTGATAATAATAAAAACCCCAACATATCCAATGATGGCAAAGTATACGAGTTTTCTTTAGGAGAAGCACCACCACCAATTAACTTAGCACCAATCGTTAGTGCTGGAGCAGATCAGGTAATTACTGACACTAGTGTCTTCTTGGATGCAACAGTTAACGACGATGGATTACCCAATCCTCCCGGTGCTTTAACCTATAATTGGAGTCAGGTAAGCGGACCTGGAACTGTTGTCTTTAGTGACCCTAATGCAGAAGATACTGCTGTTACTTTTCCTGGTATTGGCGAGTATGTCTTTAGTCTAGAAGCTAGCGATGGCGAACTCTCTAATAGTGACCAAGTGACAGTTACGGTAGTTGAACCACCTGAATTTAGCACCCTCTATGCTAGTTTTAGGAGTAGCGGTACAGTAGGGGGAGTTTCTTTTAGAAATGAAGATATTTTAGCTTTTGATTTTGCTAGCCAAACTTGGTCACTTTATTTTGACGGCTCTAATGTAGGCTTGGGGTCTGGTAGTACTCGGATTAATGCTTTGCACGTAGATTCAGACGGTAGCATCTTGTTTAGTTTGAACCAAACTACAACACTACCAGATGTCGGCAGCGTTGATGACACTGATATTATACGTTTTGTACCCAGTTCAACGGGAAGCAACAATACGAGCGGTACTTTTGAGTGGTATTTTAATGGTTCAGATGTCGGATTGACTACTTCGGGTGAAGACATTGATGCGATCGCTTTTACCACCGATGATCGTTTAGTTATCAGTACTAAAGGTTCGGTCAACGTGACGGGGGTTTCCGGTGCCGATGAAGACTTACTTGTATTTAATGCAACCAGTTTAGGTCAAAATACCAGTGGAACTTGGGAACTTTATGCAGACAACTCTGATGTCGGTCTAACTAGTAGTAGTGAAGACCTTAACGCCGCTTGGATTAACAATAATGGAGATATTTATCTGAGTACTGAAGGAAATTTCACAGTTTCTGGTTTAGATGGAGAAGGTTCTGATATCTTTATTTTTAGTCCCAGTTCTCTTGGGGATGACACCAGTGGTACTTTTAGTCCATTCTGGGATGGCTCACAAAACGGATTAATTGAAGGCATAAGCTTAATTTAATCAAGCGATCGCATTACATTAATTTTCAACGTACAACTAAAATAACTGATTACTGTTCTAGGGCGATCGCTTGTTGATATGCTTGACTGGCTTCTTCCCATTTTTCTTGTTTGGTTAAGGTTTCTGCCAGAAGATGATATGCTTGAGGGTTTTGAGGCTGAAGTTGAGCAAGTTTTTGATAGCAGTCGCTGGCGGCGAGCCATTGATGCTGTTGGCTATAAGCCAACCCCAATCGCTGGTACAATTCGGCATAATTCGGGTTGTATTTAATTCCTTGTTGATAGCAGAGAATTGCCTGTTTTCTTTGATTAGTTTGGATGAGTAATTCCCCTAAACTGAGATAGGCTTCTACTAGATTGGGTTTTAGCTGAATCGCCCGACGATAACAGGTTAATGCCGACTCGTATTTGTTCCAGCTAACTAAATTTTTACCTAATTGTAAATGTTCTTCGGCTTTAGCTTTATTCCCTTCTAAAAGGATTGCTTTTGACCAATGTTTTTTGGCTGCTTCTGACTTGCCCAATTTGGCTAAAGCTCTGGCTAAATTACGGTGAGGAAGAGACAAATTAGGATTTAGGGCGATCGCTTTTTGGAAATGGGCGATCGCTTTGTCCCAGTTTTTTTCTCTAGCGTATAATGTTCCTAAATTCACCTGTATTTCGGCTGAATTAGGATTTATTTGGGCTTTTTCGTGATATTTCTGAATTAAGTCCAAATTTTGATTTTGAGTAGCAGGAGCTAATCGTAGTTGATTTGATGTTTGTGGGGGGAGAGCTTTTAAAACTGGTGTTGATGAGGATTTAAGGCGAAATTGATTGATTTTAACGATAATTTTGCAATATTGAGTTGCTTGTTGCCATTGTTCTTGTTGTTCACAAATTTCTAATAACTGTTCGTAAGCTTCAAGACAATTAGATTCTAATTTAATCGCTAAGAGATATTGTTGTTTGGCTGCTTCTAGTTTTCCCTGTTGCTGTAGTTGTTTGCCTTGTTTTAAATACTGTTCTACAGAAGGGGATGAATCCGAACCTTGATTGGCTTCGAGTTGACGGGATTTTGCCAAACAGCTTTGAGCTTTGGCTGTTTCTTGTTTTTGTTCCCAAATTCTCGCCAAATTGCGATATACTCCCGATAAATTGGGGTCGATCTTTAACGCCTGTTGATAGTAGGCGATCGCTTTGTCCCAGTTTTGTTGTTGGGCGTAAATCGTGCCTAAATTGGCGTAAACTTCGGCAAAATCGGGTTTGAGTTGAATTGCTTTGGCATAATAACCCATTGCTTCCGTCATTTTGCCGGTTTTCTGTAGGGCATTGCCCATTAATTTGTGAGCCTCTACCAACTCAGGAGCGATCGCCAGTGCTTGTTGACAGGCTTCAATGGTTTGCTGCCATTTTTGTGCTTGCCAATAGGACTGTGCTTGTTCTAAATATATCTGTGCTGCATTACTTGTATCGAACATCGGTTTATTAATCGATAATTCATCTCTATCTAATAGAGAATTGTTGATCGGCGATTCAACATAACTGGGTTTAGCGACGACAGAAGCCTCGTCCTGAGAAATCTCAGCCTCAATCTTAGCTCGATTTTTTGAGTGAGTGGGTTTTTTTTGCGCAAAATTTTGAGGATCGGGCAGATGAATGAATTTGCTAGATTTGGATGCCGTGTTGTTTTGCCCCAATAGAGATGAATTTGACATGATGATTCGGTGTGGAATTTAAGAGTAAACTTTTCGGTAATAGCTTTGATATTCTTCGCTCAATAAGGGTTGCCACCAGGAACGATTTTCCAGATACCATTGAACCGTGCGGCGCAAACCACCAGCGATCGTCTCTTGAGGAGTCCAACCCAATTCCTGCTTGATTTTAGTGGCATTGATGGCATAACGGCGATCGTGTCCCGGTCGGTCTTTGACGAAGGTAATTAAATCTTCAGCAGGACAGATCGGTAAATCGGGTGCGAATTCGTTCATCAGGGCGCAAATTTGACGCACCAAGTCGATATTTTTGACTTCATTATTACCGCCGATATTATAAGTTTCTCCCGGTTTACCTTGGTGAATTACCACATCTAAAGCACGACAGTGGTCTTCCACATACAGCCAATCTCGAATATTCTGTCCGTCCCCATAAACTGGTAGGGATTTGCCCAACAAAATGTTGATACACATTAGGGGAATTAGTTTTTCGGGAAAGTGGTAAGCTCCATAATTATTAGAACAGTTAGTAATTATGGTAGGCATTCCATAAGTATGAAAATATGCCCTAGCTAAATGATCGCTGCCAGCTTTAGATGCCGAATAGGGACTATTAGGACTGTAGGGAGTAGTCTCGGTAAAAGCAGGGTCATCGGGGGCTAAACTGCCATACACTTCATCGGTAGAAACATGGAGAAAGCGATATTCAGAGGGACTATCTTGACTCTGCCAGTGTTGGCGGAAGGCTTCGAGTAGGGTAAACGTACCTACGACATTAGTTTGGATAAAAGCATCGGGACCCAAAATCGAACGGTCTACATGAGATTCGGCGGCAAAATGGGCGACAGTATCGATCGCTTCAGTTTGTAAAATTTCATCTACTAAAAGACGATCGCCAATATCTCCCTTAACAAATTTAAAACCCTCTAAACCTTCAAGTTCCTCTAAATTCTGGCGATTTCCTGCATAAGTCAGGGCATCTAACACTATAACGCGATCGCGCCTATAATTCTTACACCAGTGATGGACGAAATTAGAACCGATAAATCCCGCCCCTCCAGTTACTAAAATTGAGCGGGGTGTTCTCGAATTGTCTTTTACAGAAGATACCATTTCACTAATAACCCAAGAATTAATAAGCAACCATCAAGCTAATTCAATTTGAGAATCGTCACCAATCATGAAGCGCAAGGCTTTAGGGCGTTGAGGAGCAATTTTGAGATGCGCTCTTTCGCCAATCAGACTGTCAACAATGCGTTGATGGATACCAATTATTTTTGCACCTTTGAGGATTACACTGTGTTCGATATCCGTTTCAATAATGGTAGTGTCATCGGCAATACTGCTATAAGGACCGATAAAGCAATTTTCAATCTGACAATTTTCTCCGATGGTGACAGGTCCCCGAATGGTTGTATTATTGATCCGCGAACCTTTACCGATATAAACTCTGCCGCTAATTTTACTGAGTTGGTCTACTTCTCCTTCAATAGCAGATTCCAAACAGCTATCTAAAATAATCTGATTAGCGGCTAACAAGTCGTCTTTTTTTCCCGTATCCAACCACCATCCTTCCAGATTAAAAGACTGAACGTTTTGCTGTCGGTCGATGAGATTTTGAATGGCATCGGTAATTTCTAATTCTCCCCTGGCTGAAGGTTGAATATTGGCGATCGCCTGATGGATGGCGGGAGAAAATAAATAAACTCCCACTAAGGCTAAATTTGATGGGGGATCTTGGGGTTTTTCAATTAATTGTAAAACTTTGCCGCGCTCGTCTACTCTAGCCACCCCAAACGCCGAAGGGTTTTCCACGGTACACAGTAGGGTTAAAGCATCTAAATTTTGGGTTCTAAATTTATCGATAAATAAGTTTAATTGACTCTGAACTAGGTTATCTCCTAGATACATTACAAAGGGACTATCCTCTAAAAAAGTTTGGGCAATTTTGACAGCGTGAGCCAATCCTAATGGAGCATCTTGTAAGATATAAGTAATTTTTGCCCCAAAGCGATCGCCATTCCCTGTTTTTGCTTTAACTTCTCCTCCCGTTTCTGGTGATATGATAATACCAATTTCGGTAATTCCTGCCGCCACGATCGATTCAATGCCGTACCAGAGAATTGGTTTGTTGGCTACGGGTACGAGTTGTTTAGCCCCTGTATAAGTAAGAGGGCGCAGACGAGTACCTTTACCACCAGAAAGAATAATTGCTTTCATCGCTATATAAAAATCAAAATTAATCCAGTTATCTTATTTGAGAGACTGCCACTGAGCCAACATAGCTTTTAAAGATTCTCGCCAATGGGGAGGATGTTCCCCCAACAGTTGAGTGATTTTTTGTTTATCGAGAACCGAGTAAGCAGGTCTTTGGGCAGAAGTGGGATAATCTATGGTAGCAATAGGAATAACGCGCCCTATTTTTAACTCAAAGCCTAATAATTTGGCTTCTTCAAAGATCGCGATCGCCAGATCGTACCAACTGGCCACTCCACTATTGGTAAAATGATACGTGCCTAGTGGTAAGGACGCGTCCCTCGAATTGAATTCGAGGGCGGGGCATTCAGGGACTCGAAGTGAATTCGAGTCACAGCCCCTTGCTTGTGTCGTCCGTAAATTTGATGGCAATTGAGCTAGTATTTGGGCGATCGCCCAGGACAGGTCGTAAGACCAGGTGGGACTCCCTATCTGATCGGCAACTACTTTGAGTTCGGTTCTTTCTGCTCCCAGTCGTAACATAGTTTTGACAAAGTTGCCATGTCCGCGACAACCATATACCCAAGCAGTACGAATAATTATATGGCGATCGCACTTATTCCTGACTGCTTCTTCTCCCAATAGTTTAGATTTACCATACACTCCTAACGGATCGGTAGCATCGGTTTCGGTATAGGGCAGATGATTTTGACCGTTAAATACGTAGTCTGTGGAAATATGAACCACAGTAGCTTGAATTTTCGCTGCGGCTTCGGCTATTACTTGGGGTGCAGTAGCATTAATTGCCATTGCCAGATCGGTTTCGGTTTCTGCCTTATCTACTGAGGTATAGGCGGCCGCATTAACTATAATATCTGGTTTAATAGTAGCGATCGCTTCGGCAATTTGTTGGGGTTGGGTTAAGTCTAATTGCTGTCGGTTAACTGCAATTATTTCTCCTAGTGATAATAGAGTTTGTTGTAATTCTCCACCTACCTGACCACTAATTCCCGTAAGTAAAATCTTGGTCATCAAAATACCTCTGCTGCACTCAAAGGCGGTGCATTTAAATCCTTAGCCGAAACAATTGGTTGATCTGACAATTGCCAATTGATACCTATAGCGGGATCGTTCCACAAAATAGCTCTTTCGTATTCGGGAGCATAGTAATCAGTAGTTTTATAGAGAAAATCGGCGGTATCGGATAAAACTGAAAAACCGTGAGCAAATCCTTCAGGTATCCACATTTGACGTTTGTTTTCTGCACTCAAGATACAGCCAGTCCATTGTCCAAAAGTTGGGGAGTTTTTTCTAATATCTACTGCTACATCAAACACTTCCCCGATTACCACTCTGACTAATTTACCTTGTGGTTGTTTTATTTGATAATGCAAACCCCGCAAGACATTTTTTACCGAACGAGAATGATTATCCTGCACGAATCCAGTAACAACTCCCGTAATTTCTTGAAAAGTTTTTTGATTAAAACTCTCCAGAAAAAAGCCGCGATCATCTCCAAATACTCGTGGTTCGATAATTAAAACATCGCTTAATTTAGTTTTAATAATGTTCATCAAGGTTGCGTGGCACTTTTAACAGCATCAAAATAACACACCCCCTAGCATAAAATATTCCGAGAAATTACTGACTGTATATTAAGTTATTTGTTTTTCTGAGAGGAATTGAAATGACTATAACTCAAACTAAAACTAAGCAGCTGCCAATTCTTTCTCACTCTTAGACAATTCACTCAACAACGCGCTAACATTCGCCTTCGCATCGCCGAATAACATCAAATTATTCTCCATATAAAATAGAGGATTATCCACCCCTGCATAACCAATCCCCAAACTACGCTTCATGACAATAGTATTTTGCGCCTTCCATACTTCCATTACTGGCATACCAGCAATAGGACTATTAGGATCGTCTAACGCACTGGGATTAACCGTATCATTCGCCCCAATTACCAACACCACGTCGGTATCAGAAAAATCATCATTAATTTCTTCCATCTCTAACACGATGTCGTAGGGAACATTAGCTTCTGCTAACAATACATTCATATGACCCGGCATTCTTCCCGCTACGGGGTGGATGCCGAAACGTACTTCTTTACCACGCTTGCGGAGGATTTTAGTAATGTCAGAAACTGCGTGTTGTGCTTGTGCTACTGCCATACCGTAACCAGGTACAATTACTACACTTTTCGCGTCGTTGAGTAATTCGGCTACTTCTTCGACATTAGTTGCAGTGGCTTCACCCATTGGTTTGGCTTCTCCAGCAGGTGCAGCACTTCCCGAACCCTCTCCGAAACCACCTAAGATCACGCTAATAAAGGAACGGTTCATCGCTTCGCACATAATGTAACTGAGAATTGCACCACTACTTCCTACCAATGCGCCAGTTACGATTAATACGTCGTTGGAAAGCATGAAACCAGCAGCAGCAGCAGCCCAACCGGAATAGCTATTCAGCATGGAAATAACTACCGGCATATCTGCGCCACCAATTCCCATTACCAGGAGGAAACCAAGAATACCAGCCAACCCAGTCATAATTAACAGAGGTTGTAAGCTGTTTTCTATTCCCATAAACTGCGCGCCGAGAAATACCGAACCTACTAATAAGCCCATGTTGATTAAATGCCTGGCGGGTAACATTAGGGGTTTGCTACCTATTGAACCATTTAATTTACCGAATGCTACTACTGAACCTGTAAAGGTGACAGCACCGATAAAGACACCAATAAAGATTTCTAATTCGTGGATGGTTGCTTCTACCCCCACCAAGGAGTTATCTGGTTGCAGATAGTTGGCAAAACCTACTAAAACCGCAGCTAAACCCACAAAACTGTGAAGAATTGCCACCAATTCAGGCATGGCGGTCATTGCTACCCTTGCAGCTAAAACTGAGCCGATAATTGCTCCAGGTACGATCGCGCCAACTAAAATACCATAATTATTAACCTGGGAACTAAGGGCTGTAGCCGTAAAGGCGATCGCCATACCGATAATACCAAATAAATTACCCCGACGGGCAGTTTCTTGGTTGGATAATCCCCCTAAGCTGAGGATAAATAAGGCACTAGCTGCTATATAGGCGACGGTAACAAGATTATTAGACATATTTTGCCAGGATAAAGGATGATAATGAGTAGGGGCGATTGGCCAATCGCCCTTATAGGATGTGGGTAGTTATTTCTGGAACATTTTCAGCATTCTTTGGGTGACGAGGAAGCCGCCAGAGATGTTAATCGTTCCTACTAAAATTGCGATCGCGCCTAAAATAACCGCAGGAGAGGTTATTTTACCCGAAATCTGCAACATACCGCCCAAAATGATAATGCCGCTAATGGCATTGGTGACACTCATTAAGGGTGTATGTAATGCTGGAGTGACGTTCCAAATTACTTGATAGCCGATAAAGCAAGCTAAAACAAACACAGTGAAGTGAGACAGGAAAGAAGTAGGCGCACCGATGCCAACCCCTACTAATGCCAACCCTGCTATCACCATCCACAAGAAGCCGCTACTGGATTTTTTCTCTTCTTTTGCTGTTGCGGTTACTGCTGCTTTGGCTTTGGGGGGAGGTGTAGGAGAGGGGTTTTCGATTTTTGGAGGTGGCCAGGTTATCTTACCTTCGTGGACGATTAACGCACCGCGCACTACTTGATCGTCGTAGTCTACTTGGTAATTTTCTGCACCTCCCATATCTTTTAAGAGATGCCAGAGATTTGTTCCATAAAGTTGACTGGACTGTGCGGCCATGCGACTGGGTAAGTCAGTTAAACCGATAATGGTTACACCGTTGTATTGATAAACTTCATTTGGTTTAGTTACTTCGCAATTACCGCCCTGTTCGGCTGCTAAATCTACAATTACTGAACCTTCTTTCATGGATTCTACCATGTCAGTCAGAATTAATTTGGGTGCGGGTCTACCTGGGATTAAGGCGGTGGTAATAATAATATCTACTTCTTTGGCTTGTTCGCGAAACAACTTCATTTCCGCCTCGATAAATTCTTTACTCATTACCTTGGCATAACCGCCTGCACCAGTACCATCTTCTTCAAATTCTAGTTCGAGGAATTCTGCACCCAGGCTTTCTACCTGTTCTTTAACTACAGGGCGGGTATCGAACGCCCGTACTACTGCCCCTAAACTTCTCGCCGCACCAATAGCAGCCAATCCAGCCACACCAGCACCGATGATTAACACTTTAGCGGGGGGAACTTTACCTGCGGCGGTAATCTGTCCTGTAAAGAAACGCCCAAAGTTATTTGCAGCTTCGATTACTGCCCGATAACCAGCAATATTCGCCATCGAAGATAGAGCATCCATCTTTTGAGCGCGGCTGATACGTGGAACGGCATCCATTGCTAAAACTGTAGCGTTGCGAGATGCTAGTTGCTGTAATAATTCTTCATTTTGAGCGGGCCAAATAAAGCTAATAATAGTTTTATCATGGGGCATCTCTTCGACCTCTGTAGGTTCGGGAGCGCGCACTTTAAGAATAATATCCGCATCTGTCCATAAAGTAGCTGCATCGGCAACAATCTGACAATCTACACTTTGATAAGCTTGGTCAGTAAAATTGGCGGCTGCTCCTGCGCCAGACTGAATTAAAATTTCAAATCCCAACTTTTGTAATTTTTTAACTGTATCTGGTGTAGCAGCTACACGACATTCATTGGGATAAATTTCTTTAGGGATACCAATTTTACGAGGACGTTCTTTTCCTCTTTCTGGCTGCTGGTGACTTTCTACTTGTGGTTCGACAATTGCAGTCATGAATTCTCCTGTTATGTGCAAGTGATAGTAAAGTTTAATTACTTGATCGCGATCGCGCCTGGGTATAGCCGAGATCGCTATTTAAAGTAGATTAATTGAATCTGTATTTGGGAAATATTCCAGTAATGAAAATAGTTGGAATGTTAAAAATTCAAAGTTATCCCTCGCTCCTTTTACTGTTGGACATCCACTATTGTCTTAACTGTTAATTTATCCTATGGCAATTGTTGACTTTTTGTCGATCGCCATCCTAAAACGATCTCATGGAGTACTAAGAAATCTTTAACTTGTCTTAGTATTTGTTTGATTTTTTTATTATTAATATTTGGATGTTTAGCAAAATGTTATTCATTTGAAAAAAGAGTAATTATCAACTTGTCCATTAAAATAATCATTTTTAAATGAAAATAGGTATTATTGGCTTGGGTTTAATTGGTGGTTCTTTGGGGATTGATTGGCGATCGCAGGGTCATCAAATTATCGGTATATCTCGTAAAGAAGAAACTTGTAAAATTGCTTTGCAACGGGGAATTGCCGATGAAGCAGGTGTAGAGTTTAAGCTGCTTAAAGATACAGAAGTGGTAGTAATTTGTACCCCGATTGGGGCGATCGCATCTACTATCAAGCAAGCCAGGCCCCATCTTAATCCTGAAACTATTATTACCGATGTGGGTTCAGTAAAATATCCCATTGTTAAATCTTGTAATCCTTTGTGGCAAAACTTCATCGGGGGTCATCCGATGGCGGGAACGGCAGAAAGTGGTGTAGAAGCAGCATTGCCTAATTTGTTTGTGGGTGCAGCTTATGTGTTTACTCCTACTGAACAAAATAAACCCGAAGATGTGGAAAAGTTAAAAGCGATCGCCCTACAATTAAATGCTGTACCCTATATTTGCGATGCTAAGATACATGATCGCGCTGTCAGCCTGATCTCCCACTTACCCGTAATGGTTAGTGCCGGTTTAATTAAAGTCTGTTTACAAGAAGAACCCGACACTCTAAAGTTAGCACAAATCTTAGCTAGTTCTGGTTTTCGAGATACCAGTAGAGTGGGGGGAGGTAATCCCGAATTAGGAGTAATGATGGCCAAATATAATCGAGAAGAACTATTGCGATCGCTTTATACTTATCAGGATGATTTGACTAGAATTATCGATTTAATTGAAGGAAAAAATTGGGAAAAATTGGCAGAAATATTAAAGGTTAATGGGGAAGTCAGACCAAAGTTTTTAAATTAATTATAAGTAATAAATAATCAGTAAGTTAAACACTATCCATTACCCGACAATAATGTAAATATTGTAAATATACAAATAATACCAATTATCACGCATTCGCTGGATTCATCAAGTAATTATTAGACTGAACCCCATTTGTTCTACAATTTTTAGCGAGTAGGTATTTTATTTATTTGAGCAAAAGTTCTCGTTAAGGAGGAATTATGAAAGACCGACCCATCATTCTGGGCATTGTTGGCGATAGTGCTGCGGGGAAGACTACTTTAACCAAGGGAATTGCTCAAGTACTTGGGGAAGAGAATGTAACGACTATCTGTACCGACGATTATCACCGTTATGATCGCACTCAACGCAAAGAAATGGGTATTTCCGCCCTACATCCAGATTGTAATTACCTAGATATCATCGAACAACATCTTAGTTTGCTCAAAAAGGGACAATCAATCCTCAAACCAATTTACAATCATTCTACTGGTGCTTTTGATCCTCCAGAATATATCAAACCCAGTAAATATGTGATCGTTGAGGGTCTTTTGGGCTATTCAACCCGCAAAATGTTAGCCAGCTATGATATTAAAGTTTATCTAGCACCACCAGAAACTTTACGTGCCAATTGGAAAATTAAACGGGATACTCGCAAGCGGGGTTATACAGAAGAACAGGTAATTGAACAGTTACGCCAAAGAGAGCCTGATTCGGAAGCTTTTATTCGTCCCCAACGCAAATGGGCAGATGTAATTGTAACTTTTTATCCTCCTGATCGAGAAGCTAACGAGAATAACTTATTGCTCAATGTCAATTTGATTTTACGCCCTACTATCCCCCATCCCGACTTAAGCAGAATTTTAAATTCCGAAGGAAATCATTTAGGTTCGGCAATTCGCTTGGGTTTAAAACGAGATATGGGTAAACCTGTAGATGTCTTGGAAATTGACGGACACGCTACTATCGAACAGGTTCGGGAATTAGAAAGAATGATGTGTAACGAAGTTCCCTATTTGGGTCAGTTTTGTAGTTTAGAAGGGAATGAAGATATTGGTAAAGTTACAGGAACTACGGGAGAGACTTTGCAAAGTTTCCCTCTAGCTTTAACCCAAATATTAATTACCTATCATATGCTCAAAGCTGCTGAAATTGGAACTTAATCAAGATTAGTGTAGGAGCGAACGGCGGGCAACGTCCTTACTGATTGCTGAATAAACCTTGGGGGCGTATGAGTAGGATAACTATCATCATAAATAGAGCTACTCCCAGTTTATATTGAGAGCCGAGCCAGGGAACGCTGATTTCTTGAGCGATACCGATAATTAATGCTCCTACAATTGCCCCATAAGGATTGCCAATTCCTCCTAAAATAACTGATGCGAACATCGGTAAAATCAGAAACCAACCCATATTAGGGCGAACAGCAGTAATTAAGCCATACATTCCACCAGCTAAAGCAGTTAGCAGTCCTGTAATTACCCACGTCCAGATGACCACTCGTTCGACATTAATTCCCGATACCCTAGCTAAGTCGATATTATCGGCAACGGCTCGCATCGCTTTGCCAATTTTAGTTTTTTGTAAGAGAAAATGCAGCCCGATGATCGCCGCGATCGCTAGAATAATTACAACTATACGGTAATAGGCAATTTTGACACCTCCTACATCGATCGCCCGGACTAAAGGCAAATCGTAAGCTTGGTTGCTACTACCCCAAATTAGTAAAATAACACTGCGAATGAATAAAGCTAACCCAATGGAGATAATAATCAGGGTAGTCGAATCAGCACGGCGATCGCGCATTGGTTTCCATAACAAATATTCCGCGATTAACATGGCCAAGATTGTTCCCACTGCACCCAAAATCATCGAGAGCCAGATATTGACACCATTAATATTAATCAGCCAAATAAAATAAGCACCCAGAGTCATCAAGTCTCCGTGAGCGAAATTAGAAAGATTTAAAATACCATAGGTTAGAGTTAAACCAATTGCCGCTAGTGCCAAAATACTACCGATAGCAATGCCATTAAAGAGTAATTGAAGATCCATTTTACTTTTTCTCAATCGAACGGATACAATTCATCGAGTAATTTCTTCTTTAGTTCGAGATTTTTTGGGTTGGTGCGATCGCCGAGAAAAGGAATGATGCATTAGTCTAGTGGTATAAGCAACAGCTGCTACAGCAGTAACTAAACCTAACATCGAAGCAGCCATTGTTTTGGGGTCGTTATCTTCCGCAACTAAGTTAATTCCCACAGAAGCCAGATAAACATATAGAGAAATTACCGGCAGCATACCCAACCAAGAAACAAATAAATATTGCCAAAAATTAATTTTAGTAATACTAAAACCATAATTAAGTACGTTAGATGGCAAAATTGGAGATAAACGAGTTAAAAAGACTATTTTCCAGCCTTTTTGAGCTACAAGTCGGTCTAATTTACTCCATTGAGGACGTTTAGCAATCCATTTATGTATTGTCTTGCGAGCTACAGTTCTACCTAATAGATAACAGATAGCTATGCTAAGGGTATCGGCAAAAGAAACCAGCATCAAACCAGGAAAAAATCCAAACAAACTACCCGCCAGCAAAAACAAAAAAATAGCAGGTAAACCGATTAAGGTTGCTAGGACATAAATACCAATAAAAGCCGGATAGCCCCAGTGATCTAGAGAAGATAGCCAATAGTAACCTTGAATGAGCCATTTGTGCCAAAAAAACATAGTATCTTAATCTACTTGAGCCATTTAACTTTTTAAAGATAGTAATATCTTCTGGGCTGATCAACAAACTTAGTATGCGATCGTAATCTCGAATAGGCAAGGGGGAAGTAATTAGCAATCAGTAAATGACTAATTTAACTTGTCGATCGCCTGTAGTTAACTAGTTGCTAAATAGATCGCTTTAAATTGATATTTGTGTTCTTAATTTAGTTGGATATGACTGTAAACCGCCGACAGTTTTTATTGTTTTTTGGAGCGATCGCTGGTTGTGTTGCTAGTTCTGGTAGTAACCGTGGATTTACTAGAAGTATTAGCCCAAATATAGCCAAAAATACCCAAGATGATTTAATTTTAGCCAATAAGCTTGGCTTTAAACCAGTTAAGTTGTCGCTTCCTTTATCAACAGAAGACATTCCTACTGCCGAACAAATAGCAACCTACAGTAAATATGAAGTGCAGGATGATTTGGTGTTGCCAGAAGGTTTTACCTATGATGTAATTGCTGCTTGGGGCGACTCGGTGGGCAATTCTCGTTTCGGTTATAACAATGATTATTTAAGTTTCATTGAAACTGTACCTAACGAAGGTTTCTTGACCGTAAATTTTGAATATATTAGTGGTAAAACTTGGATGTCCACTTACGCTTCAGTCATCGGCAAAAAATTACCTCTAACGGCAGTTAAAGAGAAAATTAAAGGCAGCGCAGGAGAACTTGATGCTTTTAGCCTTAGTGATGGCGACTCCCTCAAAAATCAAATTAAAGAGATTTCGAGAGAAGGTTTAATCGATCAGGGAATTGGAGTTATTGCGGTAAAACGCAATCAAAACGGTCAATGGAAACGTAGTTTTTCTAATTTAGACCGTCGTATTACTGGTATTTCAGGTTTAGATAACTCCAGTCAGTTGCTCAAATCTACAGGTGCAGCAACAGCTGTCTTTATCAAATCAAATAAACTGGGTTATGAAGATAATTTGGGCGATCGCATTATTGGGACATTGCAAAATTGTGCGGGAGGTACAACTCCTTGGGGTACAGTATTAAGTGCTGAGGAAAACTATCAAAACGAAGTACCAGAAGCGGTTATGGCGGATGGTTCTTCTTTTAGTCCCAAGGATAAACCGTTTATTCTCACTGACGAAGATCTAGATGGTAATGGTAATGTCTTCGGTTTGGCAGGCAATAAATATGGTTGGATGGTAGAGATAGATCCTGCTAACCCCAATGATTACGGAACAAAACATAGTTGGCTAGGACGCTATCGTCATGAAGCTTTTGGCATTCGCGCCGTTGCTGGGAAAAATTTAGCCGTTTATTCTGGTTGCGATCGCCGTGGGGGACATCTCTATAAATTTATCAGCAGTGATAAAATTACGAATCCTCAAGATAAAGCTAATTCTCGTCTATTTGAAGCGGGAATGCTCTATGGTGCTAAATTCTATCCCAATGGCATTGGAGAATGGATTCCTTTAAGTCCAGATACGATGGTTAATCCTGTCAAACCCTCTCAAGTGGCAGGAGGCATGATCAAACTACCCAAGAGCGATCGCACTGCGGGGGGAATTATGGATGTTACCGACGATCTACAAATTCAAACCTATCAACAGCAATTTCAAACTTTAAAGGATTTGTATCAGGGCAATAGTCCTACAGAAACTCAAGGGGCAATTCTTATTGACGCTCACTTTGCAGCTACAGCAGTTGGTATTACTTGCACTGCTCGCCCTGAAGACACCATTGTTGCTGAGGATGGTACTTTGTTTATTGCTTTTACTTCTGGCTCTTCTGGAGGCGATGGTGGCCCAGATCTAGAAGTATTTAAAGGGCCTAATGGCGAAACTGGTTACGAACATGGTTGGATTATGAAATTAACAGAAGATGACCAAGATCCTGCCGCTTTGAGTTTTATCTGGACGATGTTAGCCCTTGGAGGTGAGCCAGCCTTGGGAGGGGCAGGTTTTGCTAATCCCGATAATCTTGCCTTAGATCGACAGGGTAATCTGTGGATGGTAACAGATATGTCTACTAGCAAACATAATCAAGCTGTCCCTTCTAGAATTATTGAGGGCGAACCTTTATCTGGAGACAAATTAACAGGAATCTTCGGCAATAATTCTCTATGGTATCTTCCTCTATCTGGAGAGCAAGCAGGAGAGATGTATCCTTTTGCGATCGGCCCTATGGAGTGTGAATGTACTGGCCCAATGTTTGATGGGGATGAAACTAATTTATTTTTAGCCATACAACATCCAGGAGAAAATAGTGGCATACGACAAAATATGGCAACGGAATCGCGAAATTTTGAGTTATTAACCACTAATGGTCAATCTTTCCAGCAACAGCGTCAAGTCCCTATTGGTTCAAACTGGCCTAGCGGTAGAGTTAATTTACCACCCCGTCCGGCAGTAGTAGCGATTCGACGCACTAACGGCAGAGCAATTACTAGTTAGCAGCAATACAGGCGATCGGTTAATCGCCTGTAAAATTAATATTGATATAGAAGAGTATTATTTTATTAGACTTGTCGGGAAATAAGAGAAAATAAAGAAAAAAATCAGACGTGAGAGAAATTAAATGTTGAAGATCGAGGGAGTAGTTAAACAAGATAGATTGTTGAGAGCGTTAACAGGACTAAATCAAAAAGCCTTTGAATCATTAGTGCCAACATTTGAACAGCAGTATCGCCAATCCTTAGAATCAGAATCAAGAAAACGAGCAGTAGGAGGGGGAAGAAAAGCCCAGCTAAAAACAATTACTGCCAAATTATTCTTCATTTTATTTTACTTTAAATGCTATCCGACGTTTGACTTAGCAGGATTCATCTTTGGTCTTCATCGCTCTCAAACACATTACTGGGTACACAAATTGCAACCTATTTTGGAAAAAGCTTTAGGCGCAGAAATGGTTTTGCCAGAGAGGAAAATGAGCAGTATTGAAGAATTTATCAAGAGATATCCAACCGTCAAGAAAGTAATAATTGACAGTACAGAAAGACCAATTTCTCGACCAAAAGATCAAGACAAACAAAAATTAAATTATTCGGGGAAGAAAAAACGCCATACGAGAAAACATATCGCAGCCGTAGACGAAAAAAAGAGGGTATTGATTTTAGGCAAGGCGAGAGAGGGTAAAGTGCATGATAAGCGCGCTCATGACGAAGACGATTTGATTGGGAGCATTCCTGAAGAAATTCCAATTGAAGCTGATTCAGGATTTTTAGGATTACAAAAGCAGTATGATAACATCCATTTGCCTCATAAAAAACCCAAAGGGGGAGAGTTAAGCGAAATTCACAAGGAAGAAAATCGTCTTCTAAGTAGCTCTCGTGTTGTTTGTGAAAATGCTTTCGCAGGAGTTAAACGCTACGGTGCGGTCAGTCAAATTTACCGTAATCGAACTGAAGATTTTGATGATAGTTCGATGTTAACCGCAGCAGGATTATGGAATTTATATTTAATCGCTGCTTAAAAATACCAAATCTGGTAATTATTCCAAATTATTTTTGATTACTTTTTTATTTCCCGACAAGTCTAATATTCTCCTTGGGGGATGACAAGATAAGAGCGATTATATTCCCATCAATCAAACCGTTCACGCAGCAAATAATTGTACTGCGCTCTTAACATATCAAGCCAACGGTCAATTTCTTGCCGTTGATTTGCTGTTAGGAGAAGTTTGTACTGGTAGGTTTTTCTCATGATAGGATTATACCACTAACCGTACAAATATTTTTAAAGTTGAAAACTAACTATCGCAGTAGTCGCAGAGCCGTATTTAATTTAACGGTTCACATCGTACTGGTGACTAAACATCGGCGCAAAGTAATTAATGCTGATATGGGAACAGAACTAAAACAAGTATTTGAATCGGTGCTGAAATCCTGGGATAGTGAACTCATTGAGTTTAATTTCGAGAGCGACCACTGCCATTTACTTGTGTCGTTTCCACCGCACAAACTATTGAGCAGTTTGATATCTAATTTAAAAGCCACATCATCAAAGACAATGTGGCGTAAGTTTGAATCAAGAGTTTCTAAGTTCTACAGCAAAAGAGTTTTTTGGACAGGTACATATTTCGTTGCAAGCTGCGGAGGAGTTACGATAGATGTGTTAAAAAAGTATGTTCAAAACCAAGATTCTCCAGGGGCTGTCTCTTGAGGTTTCCGTGCATAGTTTACTTGTCCCGCTTAGTTTGGGATAAGCCCCGTCCCGTTAAATCCTGGCTGGCTTTCATCCCTCACGGGACATGAGGGTCTTCAGCCAGAAGAAAAGATAACTTTAATTAACAATAAAGTTATCTTGGCGGTTATTAATGTTTGTTGCAGTAAATAACTAAATATTTTTAAAAATAATTAAATGACAAGGAATTTATTAATTTTTCGATGACTATAAGATCGAACATCCCCTACGGTGTTGTGGTCGGAGCTAAATTATCAGCAAAATCGAAAGATAATTTCATACGTCTCCCTAAGTAGATCTTATAAACTTATATATTAAATAGTTCATCTAAAAAATCCCCAGATTATTTGCCAATTTACTGCTTAAATTGATTACAGTAAAGAAGAAATTATCTTATCCATCATTATCTCATCTAATTCTTACAATGATTGATGCAATCATAATTATCATTTGTATTGTTGCCGCAGTAAATATTGGCTTTGATAGTTTGCAATTACTGCCCGATGATATCCTCGAAGGAGTTTCCAATATCGAAGCTTTAAAATTTGTCATTGCTGGTTTTGCAGCAATTATTGGCTTGGGT
Source organism: Pleurocapsa sp. (assembly GCA_050330335.1). Taxonomy (GTDB): domain Bacteria; phylum Cyanobacteriota; class Cyanobacteriia; order Cyanobacteriales; family Xenococcaceae; genus Waterburya. The sequence goes on from JBHJNX010000158.1 coordinate 21,363, forward strand.
GTTGGGGTGGCAGTACAAACTACCTATCGACGTTTAGAAAACCAAATCCGCAATACCAGAATTGAAATTATCATTACTAGGGCGATCGGTTTGGTAATTGGGTTGTTAGTTGCCAATTTAATGCTCGCACCTCTGTTTTTACTGCCTATCCCTAAAGAATTAACTTTTGTTAAGCCTACCTTTGCTATTTTGGGTAGCGTCATGTTTTCTTATCTGGGTATTAGTTTGGCAGACACTCACGGTATGACTTTTTTACGCCTGATCAGTCCTAATAGCATTGAAAATATGCTGATTGCTGAAGGTACTTTGGAAGCAATTTCAACGAAAATTGTCGATACTAGCTGTATTATTGATGGCAGAATCGAAGAACTGCTAAAAACTGGTTTTTTGGAAGGGCAGATACTCATTCCTCAATTTGTCTTGCAGGAATTACAAAATCTTGCTGATGCTAGTAACTCCCAAAAACGCATTCGTGGCAGACGGGGTTTAGATATCCTCAATCAGATGCAGGCAGCTTTTCCCGATCGCATTATCATCAATAATGCCGATTACGAAGATATCGATACGGTAGATGCTAAATTAATCATGCTATCTCAAGAACTTAATGCCACGTTGTTGACTAATGACTACAACTTAAGTAAAGTAGCTCATTTGCAAAAGGTATCGATTCTCAATGTTAACGATCTGGCCAAAGCTTTGCGTCCGATCTATTTACCAGGAGATAATCTAGAACTAAAAATCCTTAAAGAAGGTAAAGAACCAGAACAGGGTATCGGTTATCTTGATGATGGTACGATGGTGGTGGTAGAAGAAGGAAGCGATCGCGTTGGAGGGGAAATACAGGTAGTGGTTACTTCCTCACTGCAAACTTCGGCTGGTAGAATGATTTTTGCCAAACCTCAATCGGAAACGGAAAATTATTCTCAAGTAAGTTAACAATTGGCACTTACTCTTGCTAGATTGATCGGAAGTTATGACTAAAAATATCAAATTACCGCAGAAAATAATGCTTTTGGGTGCGGGGGAATTAGGAAAAGAGTTTGTTATCGCCGCCCAGCGTTTGGGTAATTTTGTTGTCGCTGTAGATCGCTACGATAATGCTCCTGCAATGCAAGTAGCTGATGCCTCGGAAACTATTTCCATGTTAAATGGAGATGACTTAGAAAGAGTTGTACAAAAATATCAACCAGATTTTATCGTCCCGGAAATTGAAGCCATTCGCACCGAAAAGCTAGCAGAATTTGAACAAAGAGGCATTACTGTAATTCCCACCGCCGCCGCCACTAACTACACCATGAATCGCGATCGCATTCGGGAGTTAGCCGCAGAAAAATTAGGAATTCGCACCGCTAAATATGCTTATGCCAGTAGTTTAGAAGAGTTAACTAAAGTAGCGGCAGAAATTGGTTTTCCCAATGTAGTCAAACCCGTGATGTCCTCATCAGGTAAGGGACAGTCAGTGGTGAAATCTGCCGATGATCTAAAATCAGCTTGGGAATATGCGATCGCTGGTGCCAGGGGAGATACCCAGAAAATTATCATCGAAGAATTTATTGATTTTGAAATCGAAATTACCCTTTTAACCATCAAACAGTGGCACGCCCCGACTATTTTCTGTCCTCCCATCGGTCATCGTCAAGAAAGAGGTGACTATCAAGAATCCTGGCAACCTGCGGCAATATCCCTAGATAAAATCGAGGAAGCTGAAGAAATTGCCAGTAAAATTGTAGATGCTTTAGGTGGTGCTGGCATTTTTGGTGTAGAATTCTTTATTACCCAAGAAGAAGTTATTTTTTCCGAACTTTCCCCCCGTCCCCACGATACGGGCATGGTTACTTTAATCTCGCAAAACTTCAATGAATTTGAATTGCATTTACGGGCTATTTTAGGCTTGCCTATCCCCAAAATTGAAGTCTTTTCTCCTGCTGCTTCGGCAGTAATTTTAGCCAATCAACATTCAGATAAAATTGTTTTTGCCAATGTAGCGGCTGCTTTAGCGGTTGAAGATGTAGATATTAGACTGTTTGGTAAACCAGATTCTCGTCCCTATCGTCGCATGGGCGTAGCCTTAGCTAAAGCTGACACTGTAGAATTAGCCAGAGAAAAAGCGATCGCGGCAGCAAATCAAATAGTAATTAAGTAATAAGTAATAAGTAATAGGTAATCAAGTTTTCCTGCCTCTTAATAACTAATGACCAATGACCAATGACCAATAACAAATATTATTTTTGGTTGTCACTGAGTATTATTGTGGCAATTTTATTCAGTTTTAGCGGTTTAAAGCCAGCTTTCGCTTCAATTTATACAGTTCAAGATGATGCGCGTCAGCACGTTTTTTGGATGTATCAGTTTAGCGATCGCGATTTATTTAGTAACGATTTAATTGCTAAATATTTTAGTTCTGTTGCTCCTTTTGGCTATAAAAGTTTATATTTGCTGGCTAATTTTTTAGGTATAGAACCGTTTTTATTTAATAAAATCTTACCTTTAATTATTGGTATTGTTACTAGTATTTATATTTTTTTAGTTTGTCTGGAATTATTGCCCGTCCCTTTTGCGGGCTTTGTGGCAGCATTATTATTAAATCAAAATTTATGGATGCTAGACGATATAGTTTCTGGTACACCTAGAGCTTTTTTTTATCTTTTATTTTTAGCATTTGTTTATTATTTATTGCGGTTGAGTTTGTTACCTTGTTTGCTGGCAATTATTTTACAAGGCTTGTTTTATCCCCAGGTAGTTTTAATTTCAACAACAATTTTAGTTATTAGATTAATATACAATTGGTTAATTTCTCGTTCCTTAAAATTTTTCTATTTAATTGGGTTGGTTTTAGCAATATTAATTTTAGGGATTTATGCTCTGCAAACTTCTGAATTCAGTCAGGTAATTAGTTTGGAAACTGCTAAATCTCTAGCAGAATTTTATCCAGGGGGGCGAAATAGTTTTTTTATAGATAATTCAATTGCATTTTGGTTAGTGGGACAGAGAAGTGGTTTTTTCCCTCGTGAATGGCAATATGTTTTATTATCCTCTTTTGGTTTATGCCTACCAATTTTAAAATTATATCCCCGTCGCTTTCCCCTAGTTACTAAAATTGATTGCAAGATAGAAATTATCTGGCAGATATTATTAGCTTCATTATTAATGTTTGCCTTGGCACATTTATTTTTATTTAAATTACATTTACCCAGTCGCTATTCCCAACATAGTTTGAGAATATTAATTGCTTTAATTAATGGTATAGCGATCGCAATTATGATTAATGGCATTACTAAAAATATTGGCAAGTATAAAAAACTTTTAAAACCATTAATTACAGTTACTATCATTACCCTATTGTTATATCCTACTTACGCCGTGCAAGCATACGATTATCGCTTGGGATATGAAACAGGAACAGCCACCAAACTATATCAATTCTTACAACAACAACCCAAAGATATTTTGATTGCTTCCCTTTCTCAAGAAGCCGATTTTATACCCAGTCTGGCAAAGCGATCGGTATTAACAGCCCAAGAATATAGCATTCCCTATCATTTAGATTATTATCTACCAATTCGTCAACGAACTCAAGATTTAATCGGCGCACAATATAGCGATAGTTTAACTGAAATTAAAACCTTTATTAGTAAATATAATATCGATCTGTGGTTAATAGATAAAAATGCTTTTACAGTAAATTACCTCCAAAATAATAATTGGTTACAGCAATTTAAATCGGAAACCAATCAGGCGATCGCCTTGTTACAAGAAAATAAATCACCAGCTATCTTAAGCAAGATAAATGATTGTAGCATTTTTACAGAAACAAATTTAATTCTTTTAAATGCTAAATGTATTAAAGAACAATAAAACTATTGCAAAAATAATTTAAACCATCAAAAGCGAATATTTTTTTGTTATTATTCCTTAGTCATTGGTTAAAAACTTTATTATGTTAAGAAATTATGATAAAGCTCTGATAAGCGATCTCACCAATTATCTTAGAAAATGTATTAAATTCAATTAACTTCTCTGCGTCAGATTTTAAAATAATTTCTCAGAAGTAGTTTACTGTATTTAAATTTATATATTAACTAAATGAGATTGACTATTAAAAAATCACACTGGATCGATTTATCGGTCTTAATTTTGGCATTAGTTATTATCCTATTTGGTATCGGCGATTATGGGTTGTATGAACCCCATGAAGGTCATTTTGCCATGGTAGGGGAAGAGATGAGATTGCGCGGTGACTGGATGACACCCCATCTCAATGGCGCACCCTATTTAAATAAACCACCTTTATTGTATTGGTTGATCGCCTTAACTATGGGAATTTTTTCCCCCAGTGAATTTACCGCTAGATTACCCCTTGTTTTATTTGGTTGGTTGGGAATAGTTGTAACCTGGAAATGGAGTAGAGATTTATGGGGAATTTATGCCAGTCGCGTTGCTGCTTTAATGTTGTCGGTAACTTTAGGCTGGTTTATTTTTACTCACCAGATTTTGCTAGATGTTCCCCTGGGAACTTTACTATTAATTAGTAATTATTGTTTGTGGAGATCGCTTTATGACTCGAAGTCTTATTATTGGTATGGTGCATATATTTCTTTGGGTTTGTGTCTGTTAACTAAAGGGTTAATCGGTATTGTCTTTCCCTTAGTTGGTTGTTTGGTGTTAATTGCAGTCAGGAGAGATTACAAAATAATCAAACGCCTCAGTTTATTTCGCGGCTTATTATTGGTTTTAGCTGTAGTTTTACCCTGGTTAATCGCTGTAGAGCAAGCTAACCCCGGTTTTTTACATTATTTTATCTTCAACGAACATTTAGACCGCTTATTTGATCGCCGTTTTCCCCCCGACTATGAAGTTTCTAAAATTAGTGCAGTGGGTTATTTAGGGATTACTGCTGCTTGGTGTTTTCCTTGGATTCTATTTTTACCTTCAGTAATTAAATTTAATTGGCAACAATGGCGACAGGGATTTAAATTACCAGTGGAGATACCCCAACGTCAGCGTAGCGATGGAATTTTCTTACTGGCGATCGCTTTTATTTTACCCCTAATTTTCTTTTTACCTCTCTCTTCTCGCCTGATTTACTACAGTATCCCTGCAATTCCTCCCTATATCATTTTGTGTGGGGGTTGGCTAAATAATAATCGTTCGTTTAATAAACTAAATCTCAAGATCTACGGCTTAATTGCCATTATTTTAGGAATTATCTTCTGTAGTGCGATCGCTTTTCAGCCACTGTTAAGCAAATTATTACCCCCTATAATCAATACTCCCAAAACTAGTATTTTAATAAACATCGTAGCGATCGCTTTGGGAGGAGGCTGGATTTTAGCGGGAATGATGATCTTGAGGAGGTCTAATTTTTCTTGGCTGCCCTTGGTTTGTGCCTTAATTATTACTTATATAGCTGTAGTGCGAGGTTTCGTACTCTATCAAGATCTGCGTAGTTCCAAAACTTTAGTTAATACCGTAAATGCTGCATTAAATCTCGATACCCTGTGGACATTTGAAGGATCGCGAGAAATTGGCGCAGCAGGTGCGATCGCTTACTATCTCAATCAAGGTAAAGATTATTCTTTAAAAGATATTAACAACAATCTCTTACCAGGTTGGGCAACAGGAAAACAAGACACTATATATCGTACCGTGATGGTGCTATCAGATGGCGGAAAAAATCGCCTCCCCCCCCAATTTCCAGGCAATCCTCCCCAATATTTAATTACCAAAGAACAATTGCAAACATACTGGGACAGCGATCGCCCTGTAGTATTCGTTACTGACTTTTTACGTCAACCAAACGACCCGCAAGACCCTCTTACTCTCAATCTACCCCGAAGTGCTACAAAGCCCCAATTAACTATCGGTACGCGCCAACTATATCTCAATTCGATAGCTCAAAAACAATATAACAATTCTTATACCAAATAGAAAAAAAGAATAGACTTATGATCATAGGTCTAATGTAACAGATTGCTCGTAGGGTGGGGTGTGCCTTGCCCTACCCTCAGATTATTTTTATGTGTCGCCAACATTTATTGATTTGGTATTAGCTGGGTAACTATCGAGTGGGATTGATTAGTGTTTTCAAGTGATTATCTTTGTAGCACTAAAACCCTTTTTACTGCCATAGTAAACTGTTTTAAACTCCAGGCGATCGCTATTAGGATTATAAAGAGTATAAGTAGCCTGGCCAGCTTCTCTACCGACATTTCCCACCCCGACAACTCTTCTGGTAGGTGCAGTAATAGTTTGAACGGGTTGCTGGCGATCTAAAGTCATCACCGAACTATTAACCGAACCCCCTTGTAGTTGATATTCAAATACTTGACCCGAACGACCACAAAAGAGATGATTAGCTTGTACTCTTTGCAAGCGGTCTAGCATTTGCCAGGGTGGGGTTTCGGGGGTTAACTCATCGCTGACGCTGACGGTACTACCGTGAATTAACAAACAATCTAATTCAAAGAAGCCAAAATGACAGTTGCGTAACCACTGTACGGTTTCGCGAGATACGGAATCCCAAAGAAGTTTAGCGGTTTCTTTGCCAAAGCGATCGATTAATTCTGTGGGTTCTGCTGTCGAACCCAAACCGTGTAAGGCAAAGCATTGTTCTTCCCACCAACCGACGCATACTTGGGGTTCTAATTCCCCAGCTAAAGGATTCTGAATGCGTTTAATTACTGTTTCGCTATCTGGGTTAGCTGCTACGATATCGCCCAAAATATACAATGCTTCTACTTTAACGCGCTGGCGGTTGAGATCTGCCAAAACTGCTTCGTAAGCTGCAATATTTCCTTCAATTCCGCTGAAAATTGCCCACATTTGGTTTTAAGAATTTTTCAATTTTTTAAAATGGTAATCATTATCATGATACGATAAATACCAATTTAATATTTACTTAATGTTTTTGTTTTAACTTATGTATGAGAAAAAAGGCGATCGCTGGATGATAGTTAAACATCATTCTTCTGTTCGTCCTGAACAAAATAAATAAACTATCTCAATTAGGCAAGTGATCGCTGTTTGAGTTAGATTTTTTTGACAAAGAGCGATCGCTTTTTTAAGATTAGATTCCTAAACTACTTCGTGACTTTTTCTACAGGAATTTGTACCTCTGTGACATATTGATGAGGATCGCCTTCTCTTTCATAGTGCAAATAAACCTCGCGAGTAAAACCAGCAATTTGATAGCCATATTTTTCTACCCATTCCAATAAGCTACAGTAAAAGACAAGAATTCGATTCAGACGAGGTAATTGACTGGCAGAATAATAGCGATAGTTATTTTGACGATCTACTGTGGCAGGTTTGAGTAATCCTAAGCGATCATACAGACGTAGGTTTTTCGGTGAAATACGGCTAAGTTGAGCAAAGTCACTAATTTTAAGCATTAATGATACCTAAACCTTTAGTATTTACTAGTTAACACTTTGCCCCAAGGTGAAAGTCAAGAACTTTTTTTCTTTGTTATTGAATTGGCAATGATTCGGTAGTTGGTGATTTTATAAATGCGATCGCACCGATGCTTGATACTTTTTTTAATTTAGCAGTTTTAGAAGTGGTACAATAAAAAGTACAATACTCAGGCTGAATCATGGATATTTACAGTGCTAGTCAAGCTAGAGCCAATCTGTTTAAGTTATTAGAACAAGTTAATCAAGAGAGCAAACCTTGTATCATTACTTCTCGTAAAGGTGATGGGGTATTAATTTCTAAAGATGATTGGGAAAGCATTCAAGAAACATTATATTTACAGTCTATTCCAGGAATGCAGCAGTCAATTATAGAAGGTATGGCAACTCCTTTGTCTGAATGTGTTTCCGAGGATAAATTAGAGTGGTAGATTGCCAATGGCAACTAAAATTTACTAAGCAGGCACAAAAAGATGCTAAAAAACTTGCTGCTGCTGAATTGAAACCTAAGGCACAGCAATTATTAGAAATTCTCAGACAAAATCCTTTTACCTCACCTCTTTTAGCTTTTGTTTCATTATTATTAGATTTTGATGAAGGGTGAAAAGAATTTAAGATTTTGATATACAGTAATTAAAGA
>JBHJNX010000159.1:0-19235 GCA_050330335.1 Pleurocapsa sp.
CAAGGTATCAGGGGTTGTTCCTAGTATCTTTGCTGCTTCTCCTATCTTGACTAATCTTTTTTCCATAAACAGAGATTAGCAGAGATTTTCAGAAATAACAATTAACTGTTTCCATCCCCTTGGTTTTAAGGGAGGTCAGCTTACAATTGTAAAATTAATCGAGCGACGGAGAGATAAATAAACACACCGACAACATCAACAAAAGAAGTGATAAAAGGAGCAGACATCAAGGCTGGGTCTAAATTGAGCCAGCGAAACAAGAAGGGAAGAGCCGAGCCAGAAGTTGAAGCTAAGATAGAGATTGCTAGTAAACTAACACCCACTGACACCGCAACTCCTAAGTTTCCCTGAAGAAAATAAGCCCATATTGTCACTGCTATTCCTAAAATTGCTCCCAATAAAATTCCAGTTATTGTTTCTTTTCTAATTATCTCTAGTGTTTCATCGGTTTTTATTTCTTCCGTATTCAAGCCGCGAATCACTACTGTAGAAGACTGCGCCCCAACATTTCCCCCTGCATCGATTAGTAAAGGAATAAAAGCAGCTAAGATAACAACCTGTTGTAAAACATCTTCATGATTTTGAATTACGGTACTAGTAGCCGTATTGGCAATCAGAAGTACAAACAACCAAATAACTCGTTTGCGGACAACACTTAGCAGACTGGTTTGAAAATAATTATCTCCTTTAGATTCAACCCCACCGAGAGTATAAATGTCTTCAGTTGCTTCTGCTTCGATGACATCCATAACATCATCAATAGTGATAATGCCTACTAAACGCTGCTCTCGATCCACTACTGGTACAGCAAAAAAATCATAGTGTTGGATAGTTCGTGCGACCTCTTCTCGATCAGTGTCTGTTTCTACAAACACGAGATGGCGAGTCATGATTTCACCAATAGTTTGTGTCGGTTGAGCGATCAATAAATCCCTTAAAGAAACTATTCCTATCAGGTGACGGGAGGCATCGACTATATATAAGTAATATAAAATTTCAGTAGTGTCGGCTAAACTGCGTAATCTTTCTAGAGTTTGAGCGACGGTTAAATTCTCTGGAAGCGCAACATATTCTGGAGTCATAATCCGCCCAGCAGTTTCTGGTTGATAACCTAACAGCAGGGCAGTAGACAGTCTTTCTTGGGGACTGAGTTGTTGCAAAAGACGATTGACTACTTTAGCCGGTAACTCTTCAAACAGTCGTACTCGATCATCGGGTGACATACGGTCTACAATATCGAGAACATCTTGATGCTTGAATTGCTTAAGTAGCGATCGCTGTGATCTGGGTTCTAGATGTTCGTAAACTTCGATTGCTTCCTCTTTGGCAAGTAAGCGAAAAGCAATCAACTGCATCGGCTCTGGCAATTCTTCAATGGCATCGGCAACATCTGGAGGTGGTACAGACCCCAGTAAAGCTTTAACCCCTTGAAAATTCTCTTGTTCTAATAGTGTTTGTAACTGAGATTGCACTGGCCTTATCTCCTTGGAAGTTAAATAAAATGCACTATGCTATGGTATCAAGCTCCCAACAGGGCAAAGATTATAGAGTTAATTATACTAAGAGCGATCGAGCCAATTAAAGCACTCCAATTAGAAATAATTAAAAAACTAACTGTAATTACTAACCAGGTAACGATGATTTCAGTCACGATCGCTTTTCTCCTTAACTCTTAAGTATTTTGTAATATTATCAGTGTCTGAAAATGATGTGACGAGAAAATGACGAATCTTGTTGATCAATAAATATTAACCAAAAGTACCAGCGATCGCCCTATTGAACAATCGAGATAATGTAGTAACTAAATCCAACAAAATATATATTTGCCTATCTTAAATTAAAATCGATTCAGTCAGCAATTAAAATCATCCATGATAATTTTGGTCTTCAACTATGAATTTAGGTCAATACTTTGGTTTGTTATTATTGATTATTTCTCTGTACATTCTCTGGCAAATTAGACAATTATTACTACTTACGTTTACTGCCATAGTCTTGGCTACTGCTTTTAATCAATTAGTCAAACAACTGCAAAGGTGGAAGTTGAAGCGGTCTTTGGCTATTGGGTTGAGTATGGGTATTTTATTAGTTATTTTCTTTATTTTCTTCTTATTAATCGTACCGCCTTTTCTCCAACAGTTTGAAAGATTAATTGAACTATTACCGAGTACGATCGCAGAAATAGAAGAGCTTTTGGCAACAATAACAGGTTTTTTGCCGTCACGCTCTTGGTCGTATTTTACTGAAATTGATAATTTATTCCAGCAAATTCAACCTCTGTTTGAACGCTTTGTGGGTCAATCTTTAGAGCTATTTTTCACTTCGATTAATACTGTATTACAACTAATATTAGTCTTGGTTTTAACTGTAATGTTTTTACTTAATCCCGCACCTTATTTACAGTTATTTATTCGTTTATTTCCTTCTTTTTATCGTCAGCGAGTTAGGGAAATTGTTGCTCGTTGTGAGACGGCTTTGGGTAGTTGGACAACAGGGGTTTTAATTGAAATGGTTTTTATTGCTGCCTTGAGTGGTATTGGCTTGTGGATTTTGCAAGTTCCTCTAGCATTGGCTCATGCCGTGATTGCAGGGTTACTCAATTTTATTCCCAATGTTGGCCCGACATTAAGTGTAGTTTTACCTATGGCAATTGCCTTACTCGATGCTCCTTGGAAAGTAGGCGCAGTTTTGATTTTATACATTGTCATTCAACAGATTGAAAGTTACTGGTTAACTCCCATCATCATGGCGAAACAGGTATCGTTACTACCTGCTATTACTCTTGTGGCTCAATTAGTTTTTGTCAGTTTATTTGGCCCGTTGGGACTATTAATCGCTTTACCTCTGACTATTGTAACTGGAACTTGGATCGACGAAATATTGTTTAAAGATATTTTAGATCGCTGGAAAAACTGAGCAAAAAAATATTTTTATTAGGGTTGAAAGGCAGGAGGTAGGTAAGAGGTAATCGGTAGTAGGCATTATTTTTCTAATTCTTCTACCGAACGATAAATAAAATGCCATTCTAAAATATGTTCTAGTAAAATGCGATCGGGGGGAATCTCGGAGTGAAAATCACCTAAAATTACCGTACCGTTGACCTATAGTAGTTGACTAAAACTATTTTATCTAAAGATGTCATCTATGTTTATTATCTACTATCATTTCATTTATTTCTAATAAATTAATTATTAGGCCAGCAATGGGAATTGCCAAAAAAATACCAACTAATCCTGCTACTCTAGCACCAACCAATAAAGCAAAAAACATAATTACTGGATTTATATCGAGTGACTCTTGCATAATTCTAGGCATCAGTAAATTTTCTTCTACTTGTTGTAGTAAAATACAACTGACTAAAACAATTAAACTTAACCAGATTCCTTGGGGTAAAACAATTAAAGCCACAATACTAATTCCTAAAGTCGCTCCAATTCCAGGAATTAAATCGAAAACTCCACCAATCGCTGCGAGAGCTAAAGCATAAGGAATTTGAAACCAAAGAAATACCAAAAAGACGGACACACCAAAAAAAACTGACAAAATTAGTCTGCCCCAAAAAAAACCAAGGAAATTATGTTTGACTGCGACTGTTAATTTATCATGGAAGTCAGAAGGGAAGATTTTTAGTAAAAAGTACCAAAGTTTTGCACCATCCAATAACATAAAAAAAGCAACTACAGCAATTATAATTAAATCAACTAGATTTGTGATTATTCTGGGTAAACTAGCTAGAGTAACCCCTATTTGAGACAAAGTATAATCTCTTATTTGTGTCTGGATTAACTCTAAATCTAGGGGAATATTTAATCTTTCAGAAAAATCATTTAATCGTTCTCCGAGCAACAATAAGTAATCTAATAATTCTGGTAGTTGTTCAATTATTTGTTGTCCTTGAGATAATACAGTAAACCCTAAAGTAAATGTGATGACAATAAAACTAAGAAGACTGACTAGAAAAACTAAACAAACTGCTACACTATGAGGTAAAAAATTTTTCAGCCATCTGACTGGGTAATTGAGTAAAAATGCCAAAATTGCTGCAAATATAAAAGTAATTAAGATTGTTGCGAAATAAGCCACAATTTGTGTTACTGCCCAGCCAAAAGCGATTAGCAGCAAATAGCGAATTAATTTTGAGTTATTTAGTCGGTCTTGCATTATAGTTTAAAATAAAGATAAAAAATGATGTTTTAATTAATTATTAAAATCATATTAATTAAGTAATTATCGGCACGTCAACAGAATCAAAAATACAGGACGATGCTATAGCCTGCATTTATTCTAGAGTTAGTATTAACTAACTTAAAAGCAAATCAACCAAAAGTCCAATAATTAAGTTTGTGGCACAATTCAATCAGTCCTCACTCTACATTCTACTGGCGGCAAATTTTAAAAATCTCTATTGCCTTTACCAAATAAAAATTGTCATAAAAACAGTTGTCTCTTGCCTCTTATTGACTATCATCTACTGGAATGCGATCGCTTTACCTGCCGAAGCTACTTTATGTCGAGATTTAGACAGTCATCGAATTTGTATCGTTAAAATCAAACGCAGTGCTAAATACCATTATCGATATCGTACTATTGTCAGTATTGACGGTGCAAAACAGCCCTTAGTAGTTTATGATTGCCGAGATCGGACTATTACCAAAAAACATAAATATCCCATTCCTTTCACAGCTAATAGTGCGGGAAATTTAGTTTGCAGCTTGTTTAGTGAATAATAACTATTTGACGATCGCGATCGGTAAATTCCATGAGATTATAAGATTATCTTAATCCTTCTATAGAAACAAACTATTGCTCTCTCAGAATTTCATGATTGATTTCAGCCGTTCAGTCACTACTAAAGCCAATTTATCTAATAATTCTAGAATCTTAGAAAAACAGATTATTGCCGCGATCGATATCGGTACTAATTCAATTCACATGGTAATCGTAGAAATCGATCCTGCCCTGCCTTCATTTACAATTATTGCCAAAGAAAAAGATACCGTGAGATTGGGCGATCGCGACCCCGGCAATGGTAAACTAACTACTGAGGCAATAGAAAGGTCTTTAGCGGCTCTCAAACGCTGTAAAGATTTAGCTGACAGTCTTAATGCCCGTCAGATCATTGCTGTAGCCACTAGTGCTACGAGAGAAGCTCCCAATGGACCACAGTTTTTACAACAAATCGAATCGGAAATCGGTATTGTCGTCAATCTCATCTCTGGTATTGAAGAAGCGCGACGTATTTATCTAGGTGTATTGTCGGGGATCGATTTTAACCACCAGCCTCACATTATCATTGATATTGGCGGTGGTTCGACTGAAATAATTCTGGCAGATATCCATGAACCCCGTTGTTTGAGTAGCACTAAAATAGGTGCGGTGCGTCTATCTCAAGAATTTGTTACCACCGATCCGATTAGCGAAGAAGAATTAAATTACTTGCGAGCTTATGTCAGGGGAATGTTAGAACGTCCCATAGATGAAGTTTGGGGAAAATTACAACTCAATGAATTACCCCGTACTATTGGTACTTCTGGCACGATTGAAACTCTAGCAACTATTAATGCTCTAGACAAACAAGGAACAATTCCCGACCCTTTAAATGGCTATCAAATGAGTCGTAAAGACTTAGAAAAAATTGTCAAAAAACTCGCAGTAATGAGTTACGAAGAACGGCTAAAAGTTCCTGGTATTTCTGATAAAAGAGCCGAAATAATCATTCCTGGTGCAGTCATTTTACTAGAAATAATGACCATGCTTAAATTAGATTCGATTATGATTTGCGAGCAGGCTTTAAGGGAAGGGATTATTGTCGATTGGATGCTGACTCACGGTTTAATTAATAATCGTTTTCGCTATCAAAATGAAGTTAAAAATCGCAATGTCTTAAAAATTGCCCGTAAGTATCAGGTAGATTTGGCTTATAGCGAAAGAGTAACTAAGTTTGCTTTGAGTATTTTCGAGCAACTAAAAGGAGATTTACACGATTGGGGATTAGCAGAAAAAGAATTATTATGGTCGGCAGGTATTTTACATAATTGTGGTATCTATATCAGTCATTCTGCCCATCACAAACATTCTTATTATTTAATTCGTCATGCCGAGTTATTAGGATTTACCGAACTAGAATTAGAATTAATTGCCAATATTGCCCGCTATCATCGTAAGAGTAAACCCAAGAAAAAACACGATGGCTACAATAAATTACCCCACAAACAATATCAATTAATTGTCAGACAGTTGAGTGCAATTTTACGTTTAGCAGTAGCTTTAGACCGCCGACAAAAAGGCGCGATCGCCTCAGTTAATTGTCAATACAATCCTAGTAATCGCATTCTTAATTTACAATTATTCCCTACTGAAATAGGAGATGATTGTGCTATAGAGTTATGGAATTTAGCATATAAAAAAGAAGCATTTGAAGAAGAATTTGATGTCAAATTAATTCCCACCGTTTCTCAAGTGAAACTTCATTTCGTTTGAAGAAATAACTTAAAAATCAAATAATAATTTATTAATTTATTGAGTTAGTGGGCGAGAAGTAGTATTACTTTAAAATAATCTATTTTTAGTAAATGAAAATTTTAATCACAGGTGCAACGGGTTTTATTGGTGGTTATTTGCTAGACCGACTCATGGAAGCTCAACATCATTTAGTAGCAGCTGTACGTAACTCGGCATCAGTGACTAAATTATCTCGATCTATCCCTTATATAATAGTAGGAGAAATCAATCGCCATACTGATTGGCGTGAAGCTTTAGTAGAAATAGATGCCATAATTCATTTAGCAGGTCGCGCTCACATTTTACAAGAAACTGTTGCAGATCCTGAAGCCGAATTTATGGAAGTTAATTGCTATGGAACACAAAATTTAGTTCGGCAAGCGATCGCCGTAGGAGTAAAACACTTTATTTTTATTAGCTCGATTGGTGCAGTCACTACTAAAAGCGATCGCACCTTAACCGAAAATACTCCACCCCAACCGAATACACCTTACGGACAGAGTAAACTACAAGCAGAACAAGCTTTAGTGAAGCTAACAGAAAAAACATCCATGGCTTGGACAATTTTGCGTCCTACCCTAGTATACGGAGCGGGCAACCCAGGGAACATGGCCAGTTTGGTTAAATTAATCCAACGCCCACTTCCCATACCCCTGGGGGCGATCAATAATCGTCGTAGTTTTTTATATGTGGGTAATTTAGTAGATGCGATCGCTGTTTGTTTGCTACATCCTCAAGCTAAAAATCAACTGTTCTTGATTAGCGATGTGGAACAAATTTCCACTCCCACTTTAATCGCTCTAATTGCTCGCTCTCTAAATATTCCAGTGATTTTACTTCCTATTTCGCCTCAAATACTCAAATTTTTGGGTAAATTGGCAGATATAAGTGAAAAGATGCTTAAAAAAACTCTACCTTTGAATAGCAATGTTATCAGCAAATTATTGGCTTCTCTTGCTGTAAATAGCAACAAAATTTACACTACCCTTCACTGGCAACCGCCCTATACTTTAGAAGAAGGTATTGAAAAAAGCTTCTCATAATTTTATTTTTAATAGGCGAATATAAAACTAGATTTTTAATATAGTCCCATGATTTTTTATATTTTTTTAACGGCTAGTTTTATACTTGCTTTCATTTGTACTGGTTGGTTGATTCAATATCTGGGTCAAGAATTACTTGATATTCCCAATCAAAGAAGCTCTCACAGTACTCCTGTACTTAGAGGTGGTGGCTTAAGCTTTATTCTTGCCTTTGTCATAACCGCCTCTAGTTTAATCATAATTAGCGATCGCTTTCCTCAGTTATTTTCGGGTTGGATACTATCAGACCATGTCAATAGTTTTATTTATCTCTGCCTGGCATTAATTCCCCTAACTATTGTGGGAATCATAGACGATCGCCAAGGTCTTCCAGCTTCCATTAGATATCTGGTACAGCTATTGTCGGCGGGGATTACCGTAGCTTGTTTCGGGACGATTCCCCTACCCTGGTTATCGGATTGGGGTTTAGTGGGTACAATTATAGCCGTCTTGATTTCTCTGATCGCAATCACCGCTTTAATCAATTTTTATAATTTTATGGATGGGTTGGATGGTTTGGTAGCTGGCGTTACTGCCGTACAGTTAGCTTTTATCGCTTTTTATTTAAAAGAACCCATATTTTTGTTATTAGTTACGGCGATCGCTGGTTTCTTATGGTGGAATTGGTCACCAGCTAAAATTTTTATGGGAGATGTGGGCAGTACGGTATTGGGTGCATCTGTAGCCATCGGCCTACTCAATCACCACGAACGGACAATTGCTGCTTGGTCGGCATTTACAGTTATTTTGCCCCTGATTGGCGACTGTATTTATACTTTAATACGCCGTTTAATTAAAGGAGAAAATATTTTTCAACCCCACCGCACTCACATCTATCAACGACTACAACAATCTGGTTTAAGTCACGGCCGTGTTGCCATCATTTATATTTTGTTTACTACGTTTCTTGCGGCAATTATTTACTCTTTGGGAGTTACCAGTATTGGCATCGGTTTTTTACTGACTATTGTAGCCATTGCGATCGCCGAGTTGTATTTACAACGACATAAATTCTCAATTTTCTAAAGCTAACGGTATTGACTTTCTTTGACACTCCGCCTGGGGTGATAAACTTGGGGCGCGAAAATTTTTAAATTAGGGGTTGACAAAAAGTAATCGCTCATTTTAAAATTATGTTCATAATGGGAGTAGTTGCGCTTATCACTGAGAGTCAAGCCTCCAATTATGAAAATGTATTTTTTAATTAAACCACAATGTTGATCGCCTGTCAATAAAATTGAGTTTTTTTGGCGATCGCCCTTTAAAAAAATACACAGATTATAGTAGTATCTTAGCGCATAGTTGCTCGATAATTAAGCTAATCCACAATTAATTTGCATATTCATTTATTACAAATCTATCTTTCTCCCCCCTGCTGGTTCTAGGGCGATCACTTTTTTGCAGATCTGACATATTGTGACTGAAAATGGTACTAGTGAAGAAGTTTGGGGAGACTGGATTTAAATTGTTAAAGTAACTATTAATGTTTGTAAGTAATGGCTTTAGCCATTATTAACAAGTTGATTTTCTCACCCCTAAAGTGATGGATAAATCGGTAACACTCAAACAAATTTCCGCAGTTAGCGTCACCGTTGACAATTTTAAACCCTATGGTCAGTTAATAACCCCCTCATCAGATGGTAAGCCTTTCGATAATACCGATGCAGTATTAAATCTCGCTAACGGCATTCCGCGCTTTTATATTATGCGACTGCAACAACGAGGGCGTAAATTTCACACCATAACCCGTCACGATCGCTGTACTCAATGTTTGGGTTCACTTGCAGGAAAAGATTGGTTTATGGCTGTCTGTCCCCCTTCAGCCTCTTCCCAACCAGATCTTAGTAAAATGAGAGTCTTTCACATTCCCGGCGATTGTTTTATTAAATTAGAAGTAGGAACTTGGCACGCAGGCCCTTATTTTGACCATAAAATAGTAGATTTTTACAATCTCGAACTTAGCGATACTAATGTAGTAGACCACTTTACCCATAACTTTTTAACCAAAGACAATTTAGAATTTGAAATAATAAATTAGAGAATAGGGCATGGGGCATAGAGCATAGTTAACTGATGACTAATAACTAATAACTAACATCATGGAACAAGAAATGGCGATCGCTACCTACGGACTGACAAAAAGATTTGATCGCTATATTGCTGTTAATGACGTTGACTTGAGGGTTAAAAGCGGCGAAGTGTATGGTTTAATTGGTCCTAACGGCGCGGGAAAAACCACTTTAATCAAAATGTTAGCTGCCGCCGAAGTCCCCACCAAAGGAGAAATTTATCTTAATGGCGATCGCCTGATCCGAGATGATAGCAATCCCCACTTAAAAAAACGTCTCGGTTATCTTCCTGATGATTTTCCCCTCTACGACGATCTGAGCGTTTGGGATTATTTAGATTACTTTGCCCGTCTGTATCACATCAAACAACCCCATCGCAACCGACGCTTATACGAAGTTTTAGAATTGGTGCAATTAGAAAATAAGCGCAGCAGTCTCATTTCTACCCTATCACGGGGGATGAAACAACGCCTCAGTCTGGCAAGAACCATCATTCACGAACCAATTTTACTGCTACTGGATGAACCGGTATCGGGTTTAGATCCTCTGGCGCGGATGCAGTTTCGGCAAATTATCAAAGTCTTACAAGAAGCAGGAATGACCATTTTAATCTCTTCTCATGTTCTGAGCGACTTAGCCGAATTATGCACTTCCATTGGCATAATGGAGTTAGGCTTTTTAGTCGAAAGTGCCTCATTAAAAGAACTTTACGATCGCTTTGGTCGTCAACAAATTAGCTTAACAACTTTAGGTAACATGGAGGCATTGCAACAACAACTGCAAAAAAATCCTTTAGTTCAAGAATGGGAAATCCTATCAGACAGGAACATCAAAATTAATTTTTCAGGAGGACAAACTGAAATTGCCAGCTTATTGCGATCGCTTGTTGAAGCAGGAATTCCTTTAACCGAATTCCATTGTTTTCAAGAAGATTTAGAAAATATATTTCTCAAATTAGGACACAAACAAGCTTCTTAGTCATTGCCCCTAGCTTTAAAGTTATTAGCTATTTCGGCGCAAGTATGTTGATTTATCTTGTGTCATTATCCCCTTGATCGTGACAATTCAAGTCCCAACCCCAGTCCATCTTCATTAAATCAAGCCAGAACTATGAAACAAAGCATCAAAGTGTTTCAAAATTCCCGATTTGTCTTACGAGACTTTTTAGAATGGAATCCCCAGCTATTTCGGGAACTTAAAGGAAGGCTCAAGCCAAAAAATATTCTCATTACTGCGGCTATTTCCTTAATCGCTCAATTGGTAGTCGGGTTATATTTTCTAGGTCAACTACCAGAACCAATTTCCGACCCTCTAGCAGTTAGTTCTCAATATAGTCGCTATTGCTATGGTGATATATACCTGGGATCTACGGCCTGCACCACAGATCTACTCAATCATTGGGTAATTAATTGGCAATTATTATGGTTGGATTTGTTTATTGCTTTGAGTACTATTAGTATCTTTGCTCTATTAGGAGTCGGTACTTATATGCTCATTGTCGATACAGTCAAAGAAGAAACTAGAGGTACTTTGAACTTTATTCGCCTTACGCCCCAGTCTGCTGCTAGCATTTTGCTCGGTAAAATTTTGGGCGTACCGGTCTTACTGTATGTAGGAGTATTATTAACATTACCCTTGCATTTAGTAGCGGGTTTGAGTGCCAGAATTCCTCTAGATTTAATTATTGGTTTTGAGGTTGTGGTTATAGCTAGTTGTGCTTTCTTTTATAGTGCGGCTTTGTTATGGAGTTTGACCAATAATGGATTAGCTGGATTTAAACCCTGGTTTGCTAGTGGGGCAGTTTTATTGTTTCTGTTCGTCGCCTGTATTGCAGTGAGCGATCGCTTTAGTGGAGTTAACAATAATATCTTGGATGGATTTATCTTATTGTATCCAGGAACGATGCTATCTTATCTGATCGATAACACTTTTATATCCCCTGGAAAAATTGCTTTTTTAACTGCTTCACAGCTAGGGGAATTACGGTTTTACGGACAGCAATTGTTAGTTCCAGCTAATATCGGTATGGGCTTTGTTTTATTAAACTATAGTTTGTGGACTTATTGGTTGTGGTCGGCACTCAAACGACGTTTTCACAATCCTCAAAGTACTCTCATTAGTAAAACTCAGAGTTATGGATTGACAGCTTGTTTTGTCATGATAACCCTGGGATTTTGCCTGCAAACAGACAATCATCATGTTCTGAGCCATAATTTTAGAATCTTACAATGCCTGTTATTTATATTTTTCTTGGGTTTAATCGCCGCTTTAAGTCCCCATCGTCAAGCACTACAAGATTGGTCCCGTTACCGCCATCAAGTTCGGCGTAAAGATAATCTGTTGTGGAAAGAAATGGTAATTGGTGAAAATAGTCCCTCAACTGTGGCGATCGCCATTAACCTGTTATTCACCACTGCCTATATCACTCCTTCGTTATTTTTCTTTCCCCTAAAAGACCAAACCTGGGGTATATTCTGGGGATTATTACTGGGTGCTAACATCATGTTGCTTTATGCCGTTGTCGCTCAACTGATTTTAACGGCAAAAAGTCAGAAACGAGCAATTTGGGCTGCGGTAACCATTGCCTCGTTAGTAGTTATACCACCTTTAGGCTTTGGTTTTGCGAAAATTATGCCGGTTTATGCCCCAATACCCTGGTTATTCACTTTCTTACCCACTATTGCTACCGAATACGCTACCATCTATCCTATTGCCCTTGCAGTTTTAGGACAGTGGCTGGCGATCTCTATAATCAGTTGGCAAATGACTAACAAACTACGCCAAGCAGGTGCATCGGAAACCAAAACACTGTTGTCTCAATTAGAGCGATAATTTTAAGTCAAATAACATTATCCTCTTAAAGGTAAGAAATGTCTGGATTTGCCACCAGGCGATCGATTTAAACGAAAATATTTGGTAAGATCTGATACGTTTTTAACACAAAGCACCTGTTAAGTTGCTAGTTAAAATAACTCAGACAAAAGCTTCTAGGGTTCCGATTTAGGTTTTAATTCTTAAATGACTGGTCCAAGAGAAGCAGGCTACTAACAGGGAACTGTTAAAACCAGACCACTATTTTCTAGATACAGTAGCTACACGGCGGGATAAAAGCCCGGGAGATTTTGACCCTTTCCAATAAACGGTCAGACTCCTGGGTTTTTTGCATTTAAGACATACATAGAGGAAAAACTGAATGAGCGAATTACCTTTTCAATCTCCCAGTGAAGCTCAAAGAGCCTTAGAGAAAGAAAATCGACTACCCCTTACAGGATGGCAACAAGAAGTAAATTTAGGATTGGAATACGGTTTAGAAGCAGCAGAAAGCATCAAAGACCGGACAATCCCTACATTTTCGCGAGGAGAGTTACCTCACTATGCAGGAATTAATACTTTTCTAAAAGCTCCATATCTCGAAGATGTTAAAAAAGTAGGCAATTACGACGTGGCAATTATTGGAGTTCCTCACGATTCTGGTACAACTTACCGTCCGGGTACTCGTTTTGGTCCTCAAGGAATTCGTAAAATTTCTGCTTTATATACACCTTATAATTTTGAATTAGGGGTAGATTTACGGGAACAAATTACCCTCTGCGATGTAGGCGATATTTTTACCATTCCTGCTAATAACGAGAAATCCTTTGATCAGATTTCTAAAGGAATTGCCCATGTCTTTAGCTCTGGTGCATTTCCCATTATTTTAGGGGGGGATCATTCCATTGGTTTTCCTACGGTTAGGGGCATTTGTCGTCATTTAGGAGATAAGAAAGTCGGAATTATTCACTTTGATCGCCATGTAGATACTCAAGAGACAGATTTAGATGAAAGAATGCATACCTGTCCCTGGTTTCACGCTACTAATATGGCAAATGCCCCCGCGAAAAATTTAGTCCAGTTAGGAATTGGTGGTTGGCAAGTACCGCGCCAGGGGGTCAAAGTCTGTCGGGAAAGAGCAACTAATATTCTAACGGTTACCGATATTACCGAAATGGGATTAGATGCAGCAGCCGATTTTGCGATCGCCAAAGCTACTGATGGTACGGATTGCGTGTGGATCAGTTTTGACATCGATTGCATCGATGCGGGATTCGTTCCTGGCACTGGCTGGCCCGAACCTGGTGGTTTATTACCCCGTGAAGCTCTTTATTTACTCAAAAAAATCGTGCAAAATACAACGGTTTGCGGCATAGAAGTCGTAGAAGTATCTCCACCCTACGATGTCAGCGATATGACTGCTTTAATGGCAACTCGCGTAATCTGCGATACGATGGCACATTTGGTAGTTTCAGGACAGTTACCCCGTAAAAAAAAGCCGACCTATATTCATGAAGAAGCGCAAAAAGTTGATGAACCGTGGGAATAAATACATTTATCAATGAACATTGAACATTGAGCATTGAAGGATTAAAACTTATGTATAAGCTATACGATTTTCTTCCTTCTGGTAATGGTTATAAAGTTCGTTTGTTACTTACGCAATTAGAGATTCCTTTTGAAAGAATCGAGCTAAATATTTTAAAGGGAGAAACTAGGACTAATGAATTTTTAGCTAAAAATTCTAATTGAATCTCAACCAAGATATATAAAAATTACTGATTACTGATTACTATTAACCGAAAATCATGCACGAAACCGATATGACCAAAGCTTTAATTTTAACAGTTAAAGATTGGTACGAATCACAACTAGAAAAACCCAAGATTGAAAAAATTCATCTGATTGTCGGGCAATTTACCTGTGTCGAACCTTTAGGATTGCAATTTGCTTTTGAAGTACAAACACGCAATACATTTCTAGCAGACGTAGAATTAGTAATTAAAGATATTCCTCTAATTGCTTATTGTCATACTTGCCAACAAGAATACCAACCAGAAATTGGACTGCAATATAGCTGTCCCCATTGTAAATCTCCTATGGAAGATATTCGTTCTGGTCGAGAACTAAAAATTGATCGCATTGAATATTCATCTTTTACAGGCAAACGGCCGTTTGCCCCTACGACTGATAATTGATAACTGATAATTGTACAGACAAGGTATGACTTGTCTCTAACCGAAAAATATGCACCAAACCTTTGACGCAGCTTTAGAACTAAACTTACTTCACGCCAACCAACAAGGCGCAGACCACAACCGAGAACATTTCGACCAATGGGGTATTACCTGTCTCAATATTATGAGCAGTCCTGGGGCAGGAAAAACTGTTCTCCTCGAACAAACTCTAGCAGCATTAAAAGATAAATTAAACATTGCGGTAATTGAAGGAGATATGACTACCGAACTAGATGCCGATCGCCTTCGTAAATATGGCGTTCCCGTAATTCCTATTAATACAGGGCGTTCTTGTCATTTAGATTCCAAGATGGTGGCTGGTGGTATTCACATTCTGGCAGATCAATATAATCCGCAAGATTTTGACTTAGTTTTAGTAGAAAACGTCGGTAATTTAGTCTGTCCAGCCGAATTTGAAGTAGGAGAACACGCTAAAGTCGCTTTACTGAGCGTTACTGAAGGGGAAGACAAACCCCTGAAATATCCCGTGATGTTCCAAGAAGCAGATTGTTTGTTAATTACCAAAATCGATCTCGCACCTTATTTAGATATCAATCTAGATCGCATTATTCATAATGTGTGGCAAATGAACCCAACTGTGACCATTATTTCTGTATCAGCTAAGACAGGCGAAGGTCTCGAACAATGGTTTGATTGGGTAAGCGATCGCGTGGGAAATTCCCATCAACAATTAACAACACTAATTTAAAAACTTAAAAAAGTAGGGTGGAAGGGAAGTTCGACCCTATACAAAACAATTATTATGTGGTCAATTTTGACCAGGAGTCATTATGACAGAAAAACTTCTGTTCTGGGGGATCTTAGTATTTTTATTTGCTACTATTGCCATTGGGATCTGGGCAGCTAAACAAGTTAAAGGAGATAGTGAGAATTATCTCATTGCCGGACGGGGTTTAGTTTTACCTCTAGCAGCAGCAACTTTGATGGCACAGTCGGTAGATTCTAACGCCACATTGGGCAATACCGATTTAACAGCAGAATTTGGTTTTTGGGCTGGTGCATCTTTACCTATTGGCTTGGCACTATGTTTATTTTTAACGGGGCTATTTTTTGCTAAACCGATGAACCGTATGGGTTTAATTACCCTGCCAGATTTTTATCGAGTTAAATACAACCGTAAAACTGAAGTAGTAGCATCTGTTCTGATGGTTTTGAGTTTTTCTTTTTTGTTAGCAGGAAACTTAGTGGCAGGTGGCTATTTATTCCAAACTTTTTTAGGTACAAGTTATATAGCGGGGGTAATGCTACTAGCAATTGTTGTCTTCATTTATACCGCTAGTGGTGGACTATTTGCTGTAGCTTATACTGATGCCATTCAAGTTGCGATCGCTTTTATTGGTTCTTTAGCTTTACTCGCTTTTATGACCGCTAACTTTGGCTTAACCATTCCTGCCGATACAGGTCCTTTGGCTTTGGCACAATTAAGCAATCCTGCTGCTGGTGCGGCAATTAACTGGGCAACTCTCTTAGCTTTGGGATTGGGGGATATTGTGGCGATCGATTTTATGGCGCGAGTCTTTGCCTCAGAAAGCCCTGAAACTGCCCAAAAAGCTTGTTTTATCGGCTGTGCGGGAACTTTAATTATTGGTATTCCTTTCTCGTTGATCGCCCTTTCTGCCCCTCAAATTCTTACTGATGCAGGAATTACTCCCGATGGGCCGGTTCTCTATGCCCTCCTCAATGGTGTAGTACCTCCCTTACTAGGATTATTAGTAATTGTGGCAATTCTTTCGGCTTCCCTCTCCACCGCCGATGGAGCAATTTTAGGTACTTCTTCCGTAATCGCCCACAATATTATCGGGATTCGTCACGACGACCATAATGCAGCCGGTGACAGATTACTTTTAATTACTAGAGCAATGGCTTTTGTAATTACGGCTTTAGGAGTATTTTTCGCGTTAAAAGTGCCTCAAACTGGAGTTTTACTGCTGCTAGCTTTCGATCTTGGCTTTGCAGGTCTATTAGTTCCCCTAGCAGGTGGACTTTACTGGAATAAGGCAACTTGGCAGGGTGCGCTTTCCTGCATTATTTTGGGTTCTTTAACTAGGTTAGTATTCTTTGTCTTAATGCCCACTACCTTTGGCATCGATAATACTCTGCTGTATATTCCCAACAATATTTTTACTCCTGATTTTGATGGTTTCCCGACTCTCATCAGTCCTTTAGTGGGATTGGCAGCATTTATCATTGTTTCCCAGAAAACAGGAGGTAGTAAAATCCGAAAAGCGCCGGCGCAACTTGAAGCCAGAGAAACCCAACTATATCGTAATTAAAATAAAATATTTTTGGCGATCGCCTGAAACTTTATTTTAAAGAGTCTAAGAGTTTTGTGGGATTTATTTGCTCTTTTACCCAACGGCGAAAAGCATTGAAATTGATTATTTTTCACTTTTGCAAGAGGTCTATTGAATTTTCTCAAAGTAGCGATCGCCTTAATTCAAAGGCAAGAGGCAATAGCCTCGATAATTATTTACAGAGTTTGACCAAATTCTCTTAAAGCGACACTAGAACCAACTTGCCATGCGCGATTAACATATTGCTTCACAATTTCTTTGATAGAAAAATCTGGAAAAATAAGACTGGTATTAGCTTCTTGATAGCTATTGTTAGTCAAAAGATAAATGTTCAATTCATTAGCTTTGTAAATCCAAACTTCGGGAATTGCTAGAGAAATATAATCTTCAATACGAGTAAAAGAAGTAACGTCGATTTCTATAGCTAAATCTGGTGGCGGATCGATACTTAAATCTAATTTTCTTTTACCAAGAATTGCTTGATAATTCTCGATATAAAAACAAGCATCGGGTTCTAAACCAGCTTCTTGTCCGTATCTCAAAGTTATTGGATGAAAGCTTTGCCAGTCTTTTCCTTGATGACGTAACAGTGCTTTAATCAAATCGGATATTATATCTATTTCATTTCCATGTTTGGCTAAAGGACTCATTAGTAAAATATGATTATCTCGAAAACGAAGACGGGGAATAGAGCGATCGCCTAATTGGTTTAAAAGTTGTTGATAATCGGCTATAGTACCAGGAAATTGCAATATTGTTCCTGCTGGAAGATCGATTTTATCTGAGGTGATAGTAGGTAGCATTAATTTTAATTTAAATAAAAAGTAAGCTTAATTTATTATTTATTATTACTACACTTTTATTTGTCTATATATTATCTATTAAAACTGTTTTTTGCGATACTGCTTAGGAGTTAAACCTGTAATCTTTTTGGACACGCGGGAAAAATGCACTTGGTCGGAAAAACCACAGTTCATCGCTATATCAATCATCAAGTTATGGGGATTATCGAGCATTTTTTTAGCCTGTTCGACGCGGTAAGATGTCAAATTTTAAATTGAGGATAATATGATGCTGTTCGTATCTATCTGTTGGCATCGAAGCAGATTCAGCTTCAAAATATTCCATAGTAAGTAATTCGGCAGCTTTGGGACGTACCAAATCAACACTTCTGATCAAAGCACTAGAAGGATATATATCTTGATACTTAGGCATAGAAAATACCTACTCTACAATAGAAATTAATCTAGAATTATTTTTGTATTAAAGTAATGTCATGTGCGCCTCGAACCACATCTATTTTATATCCTGTTCTTTCTAATCGAGGGCGATCGCCTGGTATGACATTCCAGAATTCTACTGCTGAAAGATTTATTGTTAAGATTAGAGTTTGCCGCAGCTTGGCGTTCCGTTGTTACTGTGCCAGTATTGCTAAAGTTTATTGAGTTACTTTACTTCGTAATTTAAGAAAAGCGATCGCGCAATTATCTGCAAAACAATAGACTGAAGAATTAGCGCAACTGCCGAAGGATAATCAATAAAGTCATATTATCTAAATATTAATGGCTTCCAGCTTTTCCCCTGATAGCCAAAATCAAATAATTGGCGATGAAAAATTTCTGCTAGGATTTCTGCCGAATCGACCAATCGAGGACCGGGACGATTGAAGTAAGCATTGCCATCAACAATGAAAACTCGCTCGTTTTTAACTGCGCTCATTGTCTTCCAGCTTGGGTGTTGGGTTAAAACTTGAGATTCTCGTTCGGTACGCTCCAAGTCAAAACCACAGGGCATGATAACAATTATATCTGGGTCGACTTCAATTAAACTTTCCCAGTATAGATAGGGAGAATGTTCGCCTTTAACACTTAAAAGCGGTTTACCTCCAGCAATTTCAATCAATTCGGGAATCCAGTTTCCTGCTGTCATCAGTGGTTCAGTCCATTCAAGAGCAATAACCGTAGGTTTTTTATTGATGTCTTTAACTCTAGATGCGATCGCACTTAGGCGTTTTTGTAATCTATCTAGAACGGGTTTAGATTCAACCCCCAAAGTTTCGGCTACTCGTTGGATATCGTCCCAGACTTCGTTTAAGAGATTGGGCTGAAGAGAAATAACTTGAGGCTGAGAATTAATCAATTGAGCGATCGCTTTTTCGACTTCGGGTAAGTTAACCGCACAGACATCACACTGGTCTTGAGTAACGATATGAGTTGGTTG
>JBHJNX010000160.1:0-37590 GCA_050330335.1 Pleurocapsa sp.
ATCTTCTAAGAAAGCGGTACGACTTTCAATGTTATCGATGCGTCCGCCCAGAGTAGCTAATTCAGCTTCAAATTCTTGAGTCAGACGGTTGATAGTATCTAAGTCTTCTCTGACTACAGATTCAGAGGAAGCGATTAAACGTTCGATTTGATTTAAACAAGAGTTTAAACCGGCAGCAAATTCATAACGAGATAGGGGCTGACTACCACGATAGGTTTGGTTGGGGAAACCAGCGATACAACCGTAACGGTCTACCAAACTGCGTAATGCTTCATATGCCCAGTCTGTAGGAGATACGTCTCTGAGTTGGTTGACGTTAGTCACCTGAGACATGGAATTACTGCGGCCTTCTTTTTGATAATTATTAATTGTTTCTAAAGTTTGATCAACTGAGTTACTGTTATTTACTTCAGTTGTTGCTGTTTGGGCCATCGCGCCATTAGCAGTTAATAAAGAAGCAGCAATAATAATTGGAGTTGCTGTTAAGCTTTGCCAAAATAATTTAGCCATTTTTATCTATCCTCACACACCTAAAATATTCGTTGACTTAATAAAAAAGTATTATTGGTAACTGTTCAGTTATCCTGTTTGTGCTATCCAACATACTCAATCAGTATAGTTCACCATTAGAAAGATTTATTAATTTAAGGTGACATTTAATAAATTGTCTGCTTGTCGCTGGAAGGCGATCGCTTTTATCCACCAAATAGCTAGCTTCAATTGAGAATATTCTCCCTCGCTGTTTTGTGGTTTTCTTTATGCTACCCAATTATCGAATCAAAATAATCTAATCTATTATTAGAATTAATTATCAATTAAATGCAATAGTTAGGTATTCTTGTCGTAACTATTCGGTTTGCTCCTGACAGTGATTTAATTACAGTACTTAGTAGTATCGAGTATCAATAATAATCGAGAAAGCTGATGGATAAATGAAGTTTTGGTAATTTAGAGGTTAAACTTGGGTTAAATCAAGAGGTCTTCCTCAACTAGCTCAATTTCTCTGCCCCGTAACGATATAAGAAACCCGTTGACCAATATTGGTAGCATGGTCTGCCATTCTTTCTAGGTGACGGATAATTAATCCTAATAAGAGAATTGGTTCAACTACTCCTTTAATATCTCGTTGAGATGCCAAAATTTCATATATTCTTTCGTAGGCATCATCTACAGTATTATCCAATTCTTTAACTCTAATACCTGCGGTAGAATCTAGATCAGCCAGAGCGACTAAGCTAGTAGCTAACATTAATTGAGCGTGTTCGGACATCGGAACAATTTCACCCAGAAGAGGATGGGGAGGGTACTTAATTAATTTGAGGGCCATTTCGGTCAAATCTTGAGCATAATCTCCAATTCTTTCTAAATCTCGCACCAACTGCATGAAAGCACTTAATAAGCGTAAATCTTGAGCGACTGGTGCTTGTAAGGTCATTAAAGTAGCACAATCAGACTCGATTTGACGATAGTATAGGTCTATCCGTTTTTCTACAGACTCAAGTTTGCCTGGTGCATCCAAATCGCGGTCAAATAAAGATTGATGACTTAAACGAAAAGACTCTTCTACCAAAGTACCCATCCGCAAGACTTCTTGTTGGACTTGCCGCAAAGAACGCTGTAATTGATTGACATCCGAGCTATTGGATTGAGGTGATATAGTCACTGGCGATTGACAAAGATATATATAGTAGTTGTTATAGATATATATATTGATAGCAAGAAAAGTTGAAGATTTTCTGAAGAAATGTGTTGGTTATAACTAAATTAGTAATTTTTTTTAGCGACGCTTTAGAGGAAGTACAATCTGCAACCAACCGCCTCCTTGTTGAGGATGATTGCGAGCTTCAATAGAGCCTTTGTGAGCTTGAACGATCTGATAAACGATCGCCAGTCCCAGACCACTACTATCATAGTTTATTCCATCCTGATTTGGTTGTCTGGTTCTAGATTTATCTCCTCGATATAGTCTTTCAAAAATATAAGGCAGATCGGCGGTGCCAAAACCACTTCCCGAATCAATTACGTCAATTATTACCGAATCATTTTCTGAAGAGACATTAACAAAAACTGGATTTTGAGGAGGATTGTGTTTGATCGCATTATCCAAAAGATTGAGAAAAACTTGAATTAAGCGAGCGCGATCGCCTTGAAGTTTCACGGGAGTTACTTCAGAATAGGATAGGGTTATCTGTTTTTGCCTGGCAATTGGTTCTAAAGTCTGCCACACGGAGAAAATTAATTGCTGAAGCTGGATTTCTTCGTATTTCAGGCAACTATGGGGTGAAGCTTCTAATTCGGTTAAATCTAACCACTCTTGAACCAGTTCGATCAAGCGGTTAGTTTCTTTTAACATTTTTTCTACCCAAGTGCGTTCAGGATTTTGCAGTCTTCGCAGCAGATTTTCAGCTACCAAAGAAATTGAAGTTAGAGGAGTGCGAAGTTCGTGAGTTAAATCGGAAAAAGCGCGATCGCGAGATTGAGCCAGTTCGATTAATGGCTGGCGATCAATCAGAAAAATTCCGACTTGTCCATTGGGTAAGGGAAAACCATAACCCTTGAGAGCTATAGATTCAACAATTTTGTTAAAGGTGGGAAGAGAATTGGAATTCTGGTTGTCTTTTGGTTGTGGTGGAACATAACGAGTAGAATAAAAAATCCATTCTTTTTCTTGGGATTGTTGTGTCGAGCGAGTTTTTTGGATTAAATGATCAAGTTCATAAGAGCGAACTAACTCCAGCAACAGGCGTATTCTAGCCGAACGGTGAGGTTCAATTTTAAGTAAAATTCGCCCTTGTTGATTGCAATTTAACAGTTGATTGTCTTTATCTACTTGTAGATAACCTATAGGAGCTTGCTCGATTAATTCTTCCCAAATTTGACGGTCTGTTTCCAATCTTGTCCGTTGGCGATCAAGTTCGCTGAATTCTCGACGAATCAAGTATGGTAGAGGCAGGGATATATCCAGGTCATCTTGAGGAAAAAAAGACTTTAAGGTTTTTTTCAGATGTTGCCGAAATCGATATTGCTGAATTGCATAAATTGTCAGTCCTACAATCAACCCCAGAATAAAATCAAGACCAGACATCAGCTATTATTCCTTAATAAATATCAATTTTAGTAATTGCCACCTGGCTGATAACTGATGACTATTTACTAACAATTCCCGACCACTGAACTTTTTTTTCTTTAGTACGACGATAAGAAAAAAAGCGATCGCTGTGTTGATAAGTACAATAGGGAGCGATCGCAATTTGTGCCGGACTAATTCCTAGTTGTTCGAGTTGGATTTGATTGACTCGACGGACATCTAAGCGCACTTTGTCAGGAGCAGCATCTTCTAAGATAGGAGAATTAGGTAGCTGTTGTAATTCCTCTACAATAGTGGTTGTGGTTTTAGTCTTAGCATTGGTAATGATAGTAGAACCAACTTCTACTGCAACTGCTGCATCTACTTGGTAGACTTCTCCTGCGATCGCTGGGCCGATAGCAATGCGAAGATCTGCCAAATTACTACCCGATTTTAAAAGAGAAGCGATCGCGCTAGGAACAATTTTTTTGGCTGTACCCCGCCAGCCGGCATGAATGGCACTAACTCTTCCTGTTGTCACATCTCCAATCAGTATGGGATTACAATCAGCACTAGCCACCCAAACTCCCTGAGCGGTTGCATCACTAATCATGCCATCTCCTTCCACCAAAGACTTGTCTGGAGAAAATTGTCGGGATAACTCGATTTCTTGGGGAGTTAAAACTCGATTTCCATGTACTTGTCTGACACGGTGTACCGTTCCATGGGGATTTAAAACGAGAGTCAATTGTTCTGGAATACGAGGAAAAAAGTTTTGGGTAAAAAATCCGTGTTGCCAATTGTTTAACAAACTACAAGTTAAATAAGGCAGTCCTTCCCAAGTAGACCATTGCCAATGAGAATTGAAATCTCGTGCCAGATATACAGCAGAATTAGAAACCACGTTATTACCGATTATTTTGCTATTTTTTACTTCATGTAAATAATACGCTGGAGAATGGGCTTAGGTGAGTGTAACATACGGTTATTTTTCTAGAGTCGTTCAGATATCCATCAACAACCAAAGAAATATCTGAACCTAAGTTTCAGCGATAGATCTTAAGAGTGATTCTAGTTAGAATCTGATACCACATACATTTTAGTTTCTGCAATATATTCCCACGCCAATCCTTCAGGGTCTTTACTCTGACTCCATTCAGGAAAATCGGGGTCGGATTTACGCCTGCCTACAGTACTAGAGTTAACATCCAAACGTTTGGCTAGTTCGGCTTGGATTAAACCTCGACTGATATCTATCGAAAGGGGATTATTTTCCTCCGATGTCACTTGTTCTTCTGTTGCCGTTTCTGGTTTAGTTAACTGCGCTACAGAGCCAGATTTAGTTACTGTAGATTCTTCAGAGTCTTTTTGACTTTGTTGTTCTTTAGCTAACTGAGCAATTCCTTTAAGAGGATATTTTTTACTATCGTTAGCTGCTAATTGATAGCTTAATATCGGTTCTGTATCTGAATCATCAGCAATATCACTATCATCGAAGATACTACCCAAGGCACTAGCTGTGGGAAAATAATAAATTACGCCTTTGTCCTTGATTTTTTGGGGTTCTACGCCGTATTCATCAGATTTACGAGTTAAAAAAGCCATAGCTGCTCGACCATTTATATTGGCTTTTACTGACAGGTCTATTGATGTTAAATAACCCTGATTTTCTTTAATTACTTGGTTGAAGTAAGGGTCGATCTGCTCGCACCATTTGCGCCATTGATATTCTTGCCAAACTTTAAAAGCGACAATTAATACTGCCAACAATAAAATGAAGGGCCAGAGCTTGTACAACAGTACAAATGCAAATGCTAGGGGCAAAATGAGAATCAAAATTCCAGCAGAACCAGTGTTTAATACTTTTCCAGTCATAGTTGTGGTTGCAATTTTTTACTCAATTGGTTGCAATTATGTCTTGCATAGTTTGTAATTGCCAATGTTAAAGCAAATTGCGTCTACTAGCACATAACTAATGCAAAGATTTACAAGAAAATTCTAAATTGCTGCAACAAAATTATGCAAGCTGGAGGCGTTGCAACATTGCTTTACGTGCCTCAAAAGCCAGATAATCCTCTAATTTTGGGAGTTTGACATCTTGCTGGTATTTCCGTTGCAGTGCTTTTTCAATCAACCAATCAGCAATAAATGGATTTTTGGGTAACAAAGGCCCATGAGAGTAGGTAGCGATCGCGTGATGGTAAAATGCTCCTTCTGTAGCGTCTTCTCCATTGTTGCCATAGCCTTTAATTACTTTACCTAAAGGTTGAACCTCCTGCAAATAGGTACGACCGCCATGATTTTCAAAGCCGATAACTACTGGTTTTTCTCCCAACATGGCTTGTAATTCTTCAGCAAGGGGAGAGGCGGTAATTTCAAACACTAAATTGCCAATACAACGGGGTGCGTCCATACCAGGATGTTTGCTGATCAGATCTAATAACCCCAAACCCTTGATTTTTTGTCCCAAAGCAGGTTCGTAATAGTGACCAAGCAATTGGGGAGAGCCACAGGTAAATACCCCCGGCGTACCGTCTTCCAGTTTGGTTTTTAAGGCTTTGGCTTTTGCTCCTTGTAAGTCTCGCATGACTATTTCTTGCTGGCGGTCTTGCGCTCCTCCACCGACAATGATATCGACACTATTAAAGACTTTAGCAGGAGTTTCTCGTTTGAGAGGAATGATAGTCACCTGGATATCTCGCCACTGACAGCGACGTTGCAGACAAATCACATTACCGCGATCGCCATAGGTACTCATTAAAGTGGGGTAGAGCCAGCCAATTGATAATTCCATGGGTAAAGAATATCGCTCCAGAAGTTTAAAAGTAAAGATTAACAACTCTCAACAAATTCAGCACTGGTTAGCCCATAATCATTTTTGAAGAAATCATTAAAAATAGTTAGACTGTTGGTAAATAATTTTTCATGATCGTCGATTAACTAATCGAGATTCAGCTGAAAGTCTTAAAAGTATTATTAGTGCCAGTAAGATTGAACCAGAACAATATGAGTGTCAGCCCCACGGTAGTTAAAGAAAAAGCGAGTCAAACTGTTAAGAAACATTATCCTAACTACAAGATTATCGTTCTTAACGATGACTTTAATACTTTTCAGCACGTTATCGATTGTTTGATGAAGTATATTCCAGGTATGGATGGCGATCGCGCTAGGGAATTAACCAACCAAATTCACTACGAAGGACAGGCATTGGTTTGGGTAGGCCCTCAAGAACAGGCCGAATTGTACCATCAGCAACTCAAACGAGCGGGGTTGACTATGGCACCTCTAGAAGAAGCCTAAGTTGAGAATGAGTAAGTCTTCTGACGGTAGGTTGGTTTGGAATCATTCGACTCATCTTCCCGGCTTGATTCCCCTGTTAAAAAAGTTAATTGACTGTGATGGTATCGGTACGGTCACTCCAGGTAGAATTAAATCGGTAAAAGGTCGCTGTCCTCAGATGAAGTTGAGAGTTTCGGTCCCTATTCGGGGTGGTTATAAAATTATTGCCCGTCAGGGAAAAACCGTTCAAGAAGTTTTTGTGTTGACTGCACTGGAACAACCAGAATTAGAACAAGCGATCGCGTCTTTAATTAATTAGACTAATTAGTAAATGTTTGATCGCATGACTCAAATTAATAGCTCGGAAATAACTGATGTAGTAATAATTGGCAGTGGCGTAGGTGGTTTATGTTGCGCTGCGATGTTGGCTAAATATGGTTTTCAGACAATTGTTTGTGAAAGCCATTCTCTCCCAGGCGGTGCGGCACACAGCTTTGAAAAAAAGGGTTATAAATTTGATTCTGGCCCTTCTCTCTATTCGGGTTTATCTGCTTCTCCTTCTAATAATCCCCTCCGTCAGGTACTAGATGCCATCGAAGAAGACCTGGAATGGGTAAATTACGATGTTTGGGGTTGTCGTCTACCAGAAGGAGATTTTGATGCTTATGTGGGGGCGGATAGTTTCTGTGAGGTGTTGTTAAGGTTGCGAGGACAAGATGCTGTTAACCAATGGCTCAAACTTCAGGCAGAAATGAAACCTCTAGCTGAAGCAGTTAATGCCATCCCTTCAATGGCAATGCGGTTCGATCTGGGGGCGGGCATTAGTTTGGCTAAATATTTACCTAGTAGTTTATGGCATCTGCCGAATATTCTTCGATTGACGGGTGCATTTAGCAAGATTATGGACGGTATTGTAGAAGATGAATTCGTGCATAACTGGCTCGATTTGCTGTGTTTCTTGTTATCTGGATTACCTGCTAGTGGTACAGTAGCGGCAGAAATGGCATTTATGTTTGCCGAATGGTATCAACCAGAGGTGAAATTAGATTATCCTGTTGGAGGTAGTGGAGCAATTGTTGATGCTTTAGTTAGGGGATTGACTAAAAGAGGGGGTAAGATTTTATATAACGCCCACGTTGACAGAATTTTAGTCGAAAATAAACGGGCTGTGGGAGTGCGTCTGAAAGATGGTCGAGAGATTAAAGCCAAAACAGCCGTAGTTTCTAATGCTTCAACTTGGGATACTCTACCCTTATTACCTCAAGGTACATTACCACAGAGTTTTATTACCGAACGAGAAGCTACTCCAGAATGTGAGAGTTTTATGCACTTACATTTAGGTATTGATGGGGCTAATTTACCAGAAGATTTGCAATGTCATTATATCATTGTCAACGATTGGAAAAAAGGAGTAACTGCTCCACAAAATGTAGTAGTCGTGTCAATTCCATCGGTTTTAGACCCTTCCTTAGCTCCTGTTGGAAAACATACCATTCATGTTTATACTCCAGGTAACGAACCTTATACTTTATGGCAAGGAATGGATCGCCGCAGTCCAGAATATATCCAGCAAAAACAAGCCCGTGCCGAAATTATGTGGCAGGGTTTAGAACGTATTATCCCCGACATTCGCGATCGCGCTGAAGTAACTTTAGTGGGAACCCCTCTTACCCATCAACGTTTCTTGCGCCGTCATCATGGTTCTTATGGCCCTGGTATTGTAGCTGGTAAAGGTTTATTTCCTGGTTCGACTACACCTCTATCTGGCTTGTTATGCTGTGGTGATTCCACTTTTCCGGGTATCGGTATTCCTGCCGTTGCTGCTAGTGGGGCGATCGCAGCTAATACAATTGCACCAATAAATAAGCATCTCGAAATGTTGGCAACAGTTCCCTACCCACCTAAATTAATAAATTATTAGGCAAAATAGATAGCTATAACGGGCGGCACAAGCCCCCAAATCGAATTCGGGGGACGCGCCCTTACTTAAATTAATAGTTTCTAATCTATATTTTGCATTTGATGGTTTTAGGATATAGTCATCTGAGTTATTTGGTAGATTGATAGGTGAATTAATATATGCAAAGAGCTATTTATCGTATTTTAGATGCAAATTTAGACCGAGCTAGGGAAGGATTACGGATTGTTGAAGAATGGTGTCGTTTGGGTTTAAACCATCAACCCTTGGCTGAAGAATGTAAGCAAATACGGCAAGAACTGGCTCGATGGCATAGCTGGGAACTGCGTCAGGCAAGAGATACCCCTAATGATGTGGGAACTGAATTATCTCATCCTCAAGAGGAAGTCAGAGAAAGCATCGAACAACTGTTACAAGCTAATTTGTGTAGGACTCAAGAAGCATTGAGAGTTTTAGAAGAATATGGCAAACTTTATGAACCCCAGATGTCGGCAGCTTGCAAACAGATGCGCTATCGGGTGTATACCATTGAAAGTAATTTATTGAATAGTTATCGCCATCAACAATTACATAATTCTACTCTTTATTTAGTAACTTCTCCTTCAGAACAGTTACTTTCTATAGTAGATGGGGCTTTGCAAGGGGGTTTAACTTTAGTTCAATATCGTGCAAAAGAACTAGACGATCTAATTCGTTTAGAACAGGCTCAACAATTATGTCAGCTATGTCATCGATATGGTGCTTTATTTATCATTAATGATCGCGTGGATTTAGCTCTAGCAGTTGATGCTGATGGAGTTCATTTAGGACAGCAGGATGTACCAGTAGCTTTTGCCAGAGAAATGTTGGGAGGGCAAAAAATTATCGGACGTTCTACTACTAATAAACAAGAACTAGCTAAAGCGATCGCTGAAGGTGTGGATTACGTAGGCGTAGGGCCAGTTTACGAAACTCCAACCAAACCGGGTAAAGCTGCCGCAGGGTTTGACTATATCAGCTATGCTGCTGCTAAATGTCCCATTCCCTGGTTTGCGATCGGTGGTATAGACAGTAACAATATTCATGAAGTTATAGCCGCAGGGGGACAACGAGTGGCAGTGGTTCGCGCTATCATGCAAGCAGAACAACCTAAACTAGTTACGCGGCAACTATTAACCCAATTAGGCGGGCGATAAAGATGGTAGCAATAGCTAAATTAGCTACTTTCTAATTAATTTTAAATTTCACCGAGCTACGGTTGGAGAGCAATGTTAGATACTAATACGAATAATCTAATTACCTTACAAGTAAATGGCGAATCTCATTCTTGTAGGAAAGGAATTTTATTGCCAGATTTATTAACTCAAATGGGTTTCAACCCCCGTTTAGTAGCTGTGGAATATAACGGAGAGATTTTACACCGTCAATATTGGTCGGCAACTCCCATGGGGTCTGGCGATCGCTTGGAAGTCGTTACTATTGTTGGTGGAGGGTAATCCCACATTGTTAGTGGGGGGTAATCCCACGATAAGTTATGAATTATAAACAGAGAAAAATTATAACTATGATCTTTACACGAAAATTTTGGTTTAAATCTATTTTGGCACTAGGATTGGTAGGTGTTCTAGTGTTTGGTAATGCTCATGATGCTCTAGCAGCACGCACTGGGGGCAGAATTGGCGGTGGCTCGTTTCGCGCTCCTTCTCGCACCTATTCTCCTCCTAGCGGCGGTGGTTATCGCTCTGCTCCGGGCTATGGCTATGGTGGCGGTGGTTTTGGCTTTCCTTTCTTGCTACCTTTCTTCGGCTTTGGTGGTTTTGGAGGCATATTTTCTATTTTGATTTTTATTGCTATCGTCAATTTCTTGGTGAGAAGCTTTAGTAATGCTGGAGTAGGCGGAGATGTTGGTTATAGTGGTACTTCAAAAGTTTCTGTAGCTCAAGTACAAGTAGGGTTACTATCATCGGCGCGAGAGTTGCAACCCGAATTAAATAAATTAGCCTTAACTGCCGATACTGCTTCTGCCGCAGGACGTACTGCTGTAATACAAGAATCTACGCTAGCTTTATTACGCCACCCTGAATATTGGGTTTATGGTGCTACTGAATCTCAACAAGCCAGTCTTGAGGCAGCAGAAGCTAAATTTAATCAGCTAGCTTTAACTGAACGCAGTAAGTTTAGCGAAGAAACCTTAAGTAATGTCGATAGTTCCATCAAACAGGCAGAAATAGAAGCTTTACCTGGAGAAACCACAGAATCATCAGCCATTCAACTGCAAGAAGATTCGGGAGAATATATTATTGCTACGATTATCGTTGGTGTTACTGGTAAATTAGAATTACCTGCCGTAAATAGTTCTGATGATTTGCGTCAAGCATTACAACAAATAGGTAGTGTGGGTAGCGATCGCACTTTGGCTGTAGAAGTTCTTTGGACTCCTCAAGCACAAGGAGATACTCTTTCGACTAACGATATTTTGGCTTACTATCCCAACTTAAAATTAGTTTAATAGTTTAAAAATGTAGGGGGTGAACGGGTCCGTTCTCCCCTACCATTACTCTTTGTTTTTAACCTGATTTAAACGAGATTGAATACTCTGTAATCGCGCTATGGAATTGACAGGCGATCGCGGTTGTGGTAGTTCTTGATTGGGCCAGTTATCTAAATCATTACAGGGGCATTGTAAGGACTGAACACCCAAATCCACCATTGGCACTGGCATACCGCATCTCACGCAAGATTCAATATCCCAACTAGAAGACAATAAGTGATCGATTGTTTGGTTTGTACCTTCTAAATAACAATTTTTACCTTCGTTAGCCATAATTTTTTGCCAACAGGCTTCAAACTCTTGAGAATAGCGATTACCTTGAATAACGGGTTGAGGTAGTAATTGTTCTTTACCGTTATCCCAACATAAATGCTTACCCAATTGAAACCAATAGGCCAGATAAGTTTTTACTTGTTGCTCTGATGCCATGTTAAGGTGTTGTCTCCACTCGAATATATTATAAAATTTTGATAAGAACCTTTTTATCTACTTATCTAAAGGCGTTCCCAGTAAACTTAAATTGAGAGCATGACCCCCAGTTACCAAATATACGGTATCAGCGATATTACCTAATTCTCGCAGTAAATGACCCAGGCGATCGCGAAACAGTC
Source organism: Pleurocapsa sp. (assembly GCA_050330335.1). GTDB lineage: Bacteria > Cyanobacteriota > Cyanobacteriia > Cyanobacteriales > Xenococcaceae > Waterburya. Next base: position 11,406 of record JBHJNX010000160.1, read on the forward strand.
TCCCAGATTTATAAGGGGGTACTACTCCCCATCCGGTTTCTTCTCCTACTAAAATTGCATCGGCTTTGGTAGTTTGCAAACTGGTCAACAGATCGTCAGTTATGGTTTGCCAAGAATTTAAATCTACATCTAAAAAATTGGCCACCCAAGTTCCAACTGAATCGATTAACAAACAGCGATCGCTTTTTGCTCTCTCAACAGTTGCTGCTAATTCTTTTGATGCTACTATAGTTTGCCAAGTTTGGGGTCTTCTTTGTTGATGTTGGATAATTCTAGCTTGCCATTCGCTATCGGTTGAATCCACCATTGCTGTTGCTACATAAACCACAGATTTTTCAATTTGAGTTGCTAATTTTTCGGCCCATTCACTTTTCCCAGAACGAGATGCACCAGTTACTAAAATAATCTGTTTGGTATTTAAAGATAGAGATCTGAGGGTTTGATTATTCGTGCTTTTCATTAAAGTCAATGTTAACGTTGTGAAGGGACACATTGATTAATTTTTAACGTTCTTTTTATCTTCCAACATTTATAGTTACTATGACTTATTTTCAGCAAAAAATACCTGTTTCAGTGCTAATTCCTGCCAAGAATGAAGAGTTGAATCTGCCAGCTTGCTTGGAAAGTGTGGCGGTAGCGGATGAGATTTTTGTGGTAGATTCTCAAAGTGAAGACCGCTCTATTGAAATCTGCGAAAATTTTGGCGCGAAAGTAGTTCAATTTCATTTTAATGGTAGCTGGCCCAAAAAGAAAAATTGGTCTTTAGAAAATTTACCTTTTCGGAATGATTGGGTATTAATTGTTGATTGTGATGAACGCATTACACCAGAATTATGGACAGAAATTAATAAAGCGATCGCCGATAATCAAGATGATGGTTACTATCTGAATCGGAAGGTGTTTTTTTTAGGTAAATGGATTCGTTTTGGTGGTAAATATCCTGACTGGAATTTAAGACTATTTAAACATAAATTAGGAAGATATGAAAATTTGAATACAGAAGATATTCCTAATACTGGAGACAATGAAGTACACGAACACGTAATTTTACAGGGTAAAGTTGGCTACTTAAAAGAAGATATGCTCCATATTGATTTTCGAGATATCTATCAATGGTTAGCCCGACACAATCGTTATTCTAATTGGGAAGCTCGCGTTTATTATAATTTACTTACTAATAAAAATGACAGTGGAACAATTGGTGCAAATCTGTTTGGCGATGCAGTTCAACGCAAGCGTTTTTTAAAACAAATTTGGGTAAGATTGCCTTTTAAACCTCTATTGAGATTTATTTTATTTTATTTTATCAGATTGGGTTTTTTAGATGGCATACCAGGTTATATTTATGGTCGGCTTTTGAGCCAATATGAATATCAAATTGGAGTTAAATTATACGAATTACGAAACTTTAGCGGGCAACTTAATGTTGCTTCTCCTGCTGTTGACAAACCAGTGTTATCAACCTCAATTCCAGATCGCGTTTAGCTTGAATATTTTAAAGATAAAAATATGACTATTGATGTTAAACACCTTTCTGTATTTGATGGTAAGTCTTGTGTAGATTTACGTAAATACGACCAATCTGAATTTGAGCGCGGTAAACCGAATTGGTTTATCGTTCTGTGGTGGTCGGTACAGGCGATCGCTTTCCCTTTAAGTCTACATAATTTTAATGGTTTTAGAGCTTGGCTACTACGCTTATTTGGAGCAAAAATTGGTCAAGATGTAGTCATTCGTCCTACGGCTCGTTTTACCTATCCCTGGAAAATAGCGATCGGCGATTATAGTTGGATTGGGGATGATGTAGTTTTATATAGTATAGATCGCATTACTATTGGTTCTCACTGTGTCATTTCTCAAGAATCTTATCTCTGTACTGGCAGTCACGATATCACTGACTCGGCTTTTCGTCTGATCACCGCACCCATTACCATTGGCAATGGTGTTTGGATTGCCACTGACTGTTTTATTGCTCCAGGAGTCACCATTGGTGCTAATAGTGTTATTGGGGCAAGAAGTAGCGTTTTTCGCAATATTCCCATGCAACAAATAGCTTGGGGTACTCCCTGCATCTCTCGTCAACCTAGAATCATGAAAAATAATTAAGATTATTATTGGGCTAAGAAAAAATTAAATCAGTCGTGTATTTCAATTCTATAGGGCAAGTTCTAGCTAAAATTCAACAACAACCAGGCTGGGAGCAATACCAACAGTATTGTAAGTTATTAGAATGCTGGGAAAAAACTGTTACTAAAAATACAGCTAAATTTGCCCGTCCTTTATATATTAAAAGAGAAGTTTTATGGGTTGCCACTGCTAATGCTGCTAGAGCGCAAGAGCTTACTTTTCAAAGGTATTCTTTACTCAAGAAACTCAACTCTCAGCTACCTTTTTCTTTGAAAGATATTCGTTTTTCTATTTCTGGGTGGAAGAGTAATATTGAGACAATTAACAAACAGGATGTTGTAACCATGGTGGAACAAGATCGCCAACTTACAACTAATATTAATTTGGTAACAGATTCTGAATCATTAATTGAGAGAATAAATCAGGAACCTCAAGCTATTGTTCGACGTTGGATTGAATTAGCTAAAACGAAAAAGGAACAACTACAATTATGTCCTGAGTGTGGAGTACCTACCCCCGAAATAGAACTAAAAAGGTGGAATTTATGCCATCACTGTATTGCTAAAAAATGGTCTACAAAATATCGTCCACCAACTCAGTAACCTCAAGTTTAAAAAACAATAAAAAAAATAAGTTATATTTGATTTGTCTAATTAGCCGCGATCCCTAATTAGTTTCTAACAGATGTCTAGATAAATATACCGATAGCAAAATAGTTATTCAGGCTATTTTTTGGTTATTTGTATACATTTATTAACTAATAATAAAAAGAATATAAAAAAAAGAGACGGACGGGGATCGCTGAAACCCATATCAGATATTAGCTCCGATTCAATAACTAGGATTATAAAAAAAGAGCAAAATAGAATTAATGGTATGGACAACAAACTGTCCTCAGATAAAAATCCAATGAAACAAACACATTTTTTAACTTCTGCTTGTCGTTATTGCCGTCACTATCAACCCGAAGGACGGAGAGGTGGTTCTTGTGAAATGTTGGGAGTTCCAGTTGAAAGTGCTTGGGAAGCCTGTGCTTTAGCCTCTCCTGTGTTTGAAACTGCCATAGATACTCTCGAAAAAAGTTTAGAAGAAATTTTGCTTTTAGAAACTTCGCTTAAACTGGATAGTTTTTCTGAAGTACCAAGTCGATTAACCGAAAACTACGAACAAAAAACTGAAATTAAAGTTACAAAACACTCTGCTGCTTGAATGGTAGCCAATCTAATTAAATTTAATATTTTTAAAAACATCCTCTTAGTCGCATCTCCAACGGGTGCGACTTTTTAAATTTAAATTACTTCTTAATTAGGGTTTTATGGTAACCAAGGATAGTCACGAAAATTGGGAGGACGTTTTTCTAAAAAAGCCTGTTTTCCTTCTGCTCCTTCTTCCGTCATATAATACAGCAAGGTAGCATTGCCAGCTAGTTCTTGTAATCCGGCTTGTCCGTCACAATCGGCATTAAATGCTGCTTTGAGACAACGAATTGCCATGGGACTTTTCGCCAAAATTTCTCTCGACCATTTAACACCTTCTGCTTCTAACTGTTCGACGGGAACGACATGATTCACCAAACCCATGGCTAATGCTTCTCTGGCATTGTATTGACGACAAAGAAACCAAATTTCTCTAGCTTTTTTTTGTCCGACTAAACGTGCTAGATAGCTAGCCCCAAATCCACCATCAAAACTACCAACTTTTGGGCCCGTTTGGCCAAATATGGCATTATCTGCGGCAATAGTTAAATCACAAATAACATGAAGTACATGACCTCCACCAATGGCATAACCAGCTACTAAGGCAATGGTTACTTTGGGTAAAGAACGTATTAAACGTTGCAAATCTAAAACATTTAAACGGGGAGTCCCTTCGTCATCTATATAGCCAGCTTTACCCCTGATACTTTGATCTCCACCAGAACAAAAAGCATATTTACCATCGCTATGAGGCCCTGCTCCAGTCAATAACACTACACCAATTTTACTGTCTTCGCGAGCATCCCAAACAGCATCATACATTTCAAACACGGTTTTAGGACGAAAGGCGTTGCGCTTGTGAGGACGATTGATGGTTATTTTGGCAATTCCATCACACTTGTGATACAAAATATCTTCGTAAGTTTTGGCGGTTTGCCATTCAATTTTCATAATTTACTGCCATAAGTTGAAGAGGTTATTGGTTGAAAATATAACTTTGGGTAGCCTGAACGCAACCCGATAGTCATTTCAGAATCAATCTTAAGCGGTACTAGCTAGTTAAAACAGAACCAAAAAATCTTAAGAAATAATTAATTTGTATCCATTGATGCGTTTTTTTTGAGGTTTCGGGAGTAAAGAATAATTAGTCGATATTTTAACCATAAAGGGATCGCAGTTAACAGATATAAAATCTATATAAAGTATAGTTTTTTTTATTTTTGCAGCATATATAATTAAAAATATAAAAATTGAATAATCGACATTTACCAAACTTTAAACAACTATTTCACCAGATATAAAAAATGACTCAGACAGAGAAAATAAAAATTAATAAATCACAGATAATTCATTGTCCCAATTGTGGCGATCGCGCTCAAAAATATCTGATTGATAATTCTATAGTTCGTACTTCTTGCGAGCATTGCGATTATTTGCTGGTGCAGTGTTTTAAAACTGGTAAAGTTATCGAAGCATATGCACCAGGTCTTAAAGGTTATTCGCCAATTTCGGCTTGAGTACGGGAGGCTCTTAACTGTCCGCAAGCGGCATCTGCTGCCAAACCGCGAGAATAGCGCACACTCACTGCAATATTTTTTTGTTGCAAAATGTTGGTAAAAATAGCAATGCGATCGCTTTTAGGTCTTTGATAATTAACTTCGGAAATTGGATTATAGGGAATTAAATTAACATGAGTCTGGAAACCTTTTAATAACTTGGCTAACTCTTGAGCGTGTTCAGGTAAATCGTTCACACCTGCTAGTAAAATATATTCAAAGGTGACTCTTCTACTGGTTATTTGTACATATTCCCGACATTCATCTAGCAAGGTAGATAGAGGATAGCGTTTGGCACTGGGAATTAACTGTTGTCTCAATTGCTGATTAGATGCATGGAGACTGACAGCCAAGACAATTTGTAACTTATGTCGTGCTAGCTGTTTGATTTTTCCTCGAATTCCTACTGTAGAAACCGTAAGCGATCGCTGTCCGATGCCTACATCTTGATTGAGGGAGTTAACCGCAGCTACAGTTTGGGGGAGATTCATTAATGGCTCTCCCATTCCCATAAACACCACATTACTTACTCTCTGTCCGAAGTCTTCTTGTACGGTCAAAACTTGATCGACAATTTCGTGTGCTTTGAGGTTACGAGTAAAGCCACCTTTTCCCGTAGCACAAAAATCACAATCCATCGGACAACCTACTTGAGAGGAAACACAAACTGTCAGGCGTTTGGCGGTAGGAATACCCACCGTTTCAATAATCAAACCATCAGCCAGACGCAGTAAATATTTGCGGGTAGCATCGGGAGCAATTTGACGATAGTGAATTTCAGAGCGTCCTATAGGATAATTTGCCACAGAATCCCGCCATTGCTTCGGAAAAACCGAAATATCCAAGAGCGATCGCGCTCCTTTTTCATAGAGCCATTGATACAGTTGTTTGCCACGATAGGCGGGTTGTCCCTGTTGCTGCACCCACTCAGTTAATTCTGCCAGAGATTTAGCTAATAAAACTTCGGGATTATTTTTTTCGGTTGTTTGAATCATAAATAATTACTGATTTCTAGTTTTTAGTTTTTAGTTTTTAGTTCATACTTGCTACTTGTTACCAATTCCCTTCCTTGTTCCTTGTTCCCTATTAACTGATAACGATTTGCTGCATAAAAATCGGCAATTTTACATAAATAACTAACAGAGTAGTTATTGGTTATTTTATTTGAGAGATTTAAACATGATGAAACCCACTAAACTTTTACAATCATTAATTTTATCAATATCGGCGATCGCTTCTTCTGCTTTAATTTCCACTCCTCAAGTTGAAGCAGTTAATTTTCAAGAACAACGGGTTAATTCCGATAGCTTTACTGTAGTGGCTGTTCCTTTTGGTTATAAAGAACATCGCTTAGAAATTATCGAACAAATTCCCGGTCAACAAAAATGTTGGAGTGAATTCGGTCAAAATCCAGTCCAAGTAAATATGCTACTGCTAAATTTCAATCATACCAATAGCTGTCGGCGAATCACTGACACTAACGGCTATACTTTACGCCTCAACGGTCAAGAAGAACGAGTCGCTCATGTCATCAAAATTGTGGAAAATAATGGAGAATTACAACTAGTTGCTTTTCATAAAGACCCCTCTCAACCGAATTTGGTTATCGGTAGAACTAATGGTCTAACTGGTAGTGCCATGAAGATAATTTTAAATCCAGGTTGGCAAATTACCAAACAGGTTTATCAAGGACAAGTTCTCAATCGCATTTATCTCAGTGGAGATCATACTGTAGCACAAAATTACTATCAACCTGGTGTAAGTAGTTCAAGCAATATTAATCATAATACTCCTAGTATTAGAAGTAACACTACAACCTCTAATATTCCTCAACCAATAGACACTACTACTTTAATTAACGGCGTGTCCCAAATATATCAAAATGTCGTCAATCCCCTATTACACAATTTTGCAGGAGGAACAGTTAACCAACCCATTCAACCACCAGCTACTCCAACCAATCCCAGCAATTAAAATCAAACACAATATTGTTTTAAATAGGCTAAATGAAACCAAACATTGTTGAGTAAAAAATTGATTCAAATTCTCCAACCCGACCTACTATTAAAGTAAGTCTTGAGTAAAAGGGTATAGTGATGAATAGTAACTATAGATCGGCTGCTGGCTATTTAATTGCTATAAGTTTAATTAGTTTTAATACATTTGCTAACCACACCTCGGCACAAGAATCCGTTGATAGTTTAGATAGACCTAATGTACCATTAAACGACCAAGTAAAATTTATCGGTGAATTAGAATCGAGAAGTTCTGATCGCTGGAATTTTGCTATAGGAGAAGGTACTTTAAGTGAAAATTCTTATCAGTTACAAATGTCCAAACCAAATATTCGATTGATCGAGCAAAAACCCCCTCAATGGAATCATACTGGAGAGGCAAGAAATTATTCTTTGCTAGTTACTATTTACGAAGACACTCCTTATTGACACTCCAACTGCGTATTTCAGTTGAATATCTCATGAATTCTCGGTTACTGATTGTACCGACGCGATCGCCACTATGATTTAACATCTTTAGGCAATAATTGAACTAGACTGCGAACTAAACGATCTACATAAGTAAATAAAACTGGTACAATTACCAGAGTTAAGAGAGTGGAAGTGGTAAAACCACCGATTACAGCGATCGCCATAGGACTGCGGACTTCGCCATCTGCGCCCAGTTCTAAGGCAATAGGAGTCATCCCGGCAATGGTAGAAATAGAAGTCATTAAAATAGGACGCAAGCGAGAGATACCAGCAGCCATAACGGCATGAGCTTGAGGTTTGCTTTTTTTAACTCCAGCTAAGGCAAAATCCACTAGTAAAATGGCATTTTTAGTCACTAAACCCATTAATAAGACAATGCCAATTAAGGCAAACAGTCCTAATTCTTTTTGAGCAATTAACAAACCTAACAATGCACCACCAATGGATAGGGGAAGTGCGACTAAAATTGCTAAAGGATAGAGGAAATTGTTATATAGCAACACGAGAATTGCGTAGATACAAAGTATTGCCAATCCCAACGCACCTAAAAAGCGACTAAAAATATCTCGCATGATTTCGGCATCCCCTGCGGGTTCTTCTGTCACTTCTGGGGGTAAGGGGTTTAAAGCTGGTAGGGCGCGAATTTGAGTCATAGCATCCCCTAAAGCTAAACCTTCTAAATTTCCTTCTACTGTTACCTGACGGTTACGGTTAAATCTTTGAATCGTGGCTGGACCGCTACCAAAACTAATTTTAGCTACAGCATTTAGAGGTACTAAAGAACCATTGCGGGCGGGAATAAGCAGATTTTTAAGGGTTTCGATATTGCGCCGTTGTTCGGGAGTGATTTGGACTCGAATTGGGATTTGACGGTCAGGGAGATTAAATTTAGCTAAATTAAACTCATTGTCGCCGATTAATGCCAGAGAAGCAGTACGTGCGATCGCCTGTACGGAAACGCCTAAATCTGAAGCCCTTTGGGGGTCTGGTTCGACGATAATTTCTGGTTTGACTAAACTGATACTGGAACTAACTTCCACTAAACCTGGTATTTCAGCCATCTGGCTTTCTAAGGCATTAGCGGCTTCAGTTAAAACTTCGGGGTTATTGCTCCGCAGAATTAAAGAAACATCTTTATTGCTACCACCTGGTCCTTGGGAACTAAAACTAATCCTCGCCCCAGGAATGCGATTAAACTCAGAGCGCATTTGCTGCTGAAATTCTTGTTGAGAAATCTCTCTTTCCTCTTGCGGAACTAAATTGAGATAAACTTTTCCCTGGTTAACCTGACCTTCATCACCCGCCGTAGCTAGAGTATTTTTAATTGCAGGATTCTCTTGAAATAATCGATTGAGTTGAGCGATTACTGTTTTTGTATCTTGTAATTGAGAACCAGGAGGTAGATCGATTTGAACGATACTAAATCCCGTGTCGCCACTGTCAAATAAACCCTTGGGAATGTAAGGCACTAGTTGTAAACTACCAATAAAGAACGCTACCGCTAAAATCAAGGTGGTAATGCGATGTCTTAATGCCCAACCCAGTACCAGACGATAGGGTTGTAATTTAGATTTATTTGGATGCTGAATTATTTGAGGCTTAGACTTAAGTAAATAAGCAGCCAGCATTGGTGTAACTGTACAAGCTACTAAAGTAGAAAACATAGTAGAAACAGCAACGGTAACTCCAAAGGGCTGAAAATATTGACCAGGGATTCCTCCCATAAAAGCAACAGGAATAAATACCGCTACAATAGTCGCCGTAGTAGCTACTACTGCTAAACCAATCTCTCTTGAACCATCTAACGCCGCTTGAAAGGGAGTTTTATTCATCTGTAGATGGCGATCAATATTTTCTATCATGCAAATGGCATCATCAACCAAGTTGCCTACCGCTAGAGCTAATGCCAGCAAAGTCATAGAATTAAGGGTATACTCTAAGGACTTCATCACCCAAAATGTCGGTACGATCGATAAAGGTAAGGCGGTAGCGGTAATTAAGGTAACGCGCCAGTTGCGCAGAAAAATACCTACCGTAAGTACGGTTAATAAACAACCCAAAACTAAAGCATAAACCGTACCCTGATAAGAACCGCGAATGGCATCGGCGCGAGTAAAAATTAATTGCAGATCTACATCTGGGGGTAAAGTAGTTTTTAATTTGGCTACAGCTTGAGCAATTCCTTCTTCAACGGAAACTAAAGTACTGCCAGTACTGCGCTTGACAGCAAAAGCAACTACTGGCTGACCGTCTAAATAGGCTGTCTGTCTTAATTGGGCAAAATCATCTCTTACTTCGCCAAAATTAGCTAACTTGACTGTATTTCCGTTGTTTAGCTCGATGGGATAATTGCTTAATTCTTCAACTGTGGCAGCACTGCCTAAAGTACGAATATTTTGCTCTCTACCGCCTATTTCTGCTCGACCTCCAGGTAAATTAATGTTAAATTCTCGAATCTGGTCGTTAATTTCAGTAGCAGTAATGTTGTAAGCTTGTAGACGTTCAAGGTCTAGATTGACTCTAATTTCTCTGTCTAATCCCCCCAGACGCTCGATTTGTCCCACTCCTTTAACGTTGAGCAATTGAGGAATAATGGTCAGGTCAACTAGATTACTTAATTCTTCTACAGAGCGATCGGCAGAAGAAACCGCATAAGTAACTACTGTCCCCCCAGAAAACCTTGCCTTACGAATTACTGGTTCATCTAGATCTTGGGGAAGATCGGGACGAATTTGGGCGATCGCATTGCGGACTTCATTAGTAGCGCGATCACTATCTGTTCCTAAGTCAAAGTTAATTACCGTATTGGAACTACCATCAGTAATAGTAGAAGTAATGTCATCGATGTTATCTAACCCAGCAACAGCATCTTCGATCTTTTTGGTTACTTGGGTTTCTAACTCTATAGGTCCAGCACCTCTTTGAGATGCATCTACTATGACAATGGGAATATCGATATTAGGAGAATCATCAATTCCTAAACCTAAGAAAGAACTAATTCCGACTACACCTAAAATTAAAAAAGTAACAATTGTTGGTACGGGATTTTTGATCGACCAAGCTGAAAGATGAAAAGACATACAATTTACTAACAGTTAAATTAATTTTCTTGAACGATCACAAAGGGCTGCACAATTAAAGTGGTAAACTGCTTGTCTAGCTCCCTATTCCAAACTGTTAGTTGTTGAGCAGATGGTTTGGCAATGAATTTATTAGCGATCCAGGTACTGACGGCAGCCGTATGATCTTGGGCGATCGCTGCGCCGACATCCAACAAATTTAACTTTTCTGAAACTACAATTACAGCATCTCTCTTGGCATGAGGCAATAAATCTTTCCAGGGGATATTAGCTATATCTTGACTCAATCGCTCTTTAATATCTGGCATTTTTAAATTACTTATGGCTATTTAAAGTAATTATCTTAAAACCAAACCTTAATAGTTAGCAACACTTCATTGATCAGGGAACATTTATCATCCTGAATCCTGTACCATTGAAAAAGAAAGTAGATTGCTATTGTCTGGATTAACAGTATTTCAAAAGTTTTAGTTAATGCGGGGAATAAATTGATGAATAAGCAAACATTCGCTTCAATGACAGACGAAGACTGGATTAATCGCGGTAAAGCCGATGCCTGGGACGGAAAAGCCAAACAAACCCCAGAACACGATCCTCAAGCTGCCAGTATGTACGATCTCGGTTATTGCGAAGGAACAATAGAGCGATCGCCTGTTAATAAATCGCAATGGAAATCAATTGAAAAACATTAAAAATGAGGTGCTTCCTCACTAGAATTACACCCCATTTCTGACTAGTTAATTTTAATCGTTCAGCATTTATTTGCATGAGTTCATAAACTTATTTCATTGTTTTTTAAGTTAATTAACCTTTTAGCTCATAGCCGCAGGAGAGCGATCGTAGACAGTATTAAAATCATTGATGGTTTTACCTTGGATATGGCTGTGAAATTGCGGATCTACATCTACACCAATTTCTGCTGCCGCACGAGCTAGCATAGATCTTTCACGATTCATGACCATTTTGTGATGACGTATTAACAAAGAACGAGCTTGATTTTGAATAGACATTTTTACTTTTCCTCTTAATTCCTTACCATAAATATACCATTTTTCTGTATCAAAAGCTACTTTTTTATCTTCACAACATCCTCAACTTGTGTATGTAACCTGGGATTACAGATACTTCCTGAACTTGTTTAAAGCAATGGAGGGAGAAGCAAATGAATACAAAATTAGCCTGGAAAATTGTAGCCGTAACTATTACCAGCTTGCTATTCGTCGCACTTGCAGCCAGTCCAGTTGCCGCAGAAGAACCTTTCGATAATGTTGACTATTCCTATTGCTGTCAAGATAATTCCATTCGCGGAAGTCGAGGACGGTATAGTCGAAGTTATTACAATTTAGATCGAATCGAAACCTTAGACGGAAAAGTGCTTAGTGTAGATACGCCAACATTTCACAGAGGAGTAGCTCAAGGAATACATTTAATAGTCGATACGGGCAAAGAAACAGTAGAAGTACACTTAGGCCCTTCTTGGTATTTAGAAGACCAAGATTTTGCTATTGCTCCAGAAGACAAGATTGCCATTACAGGTTCGAGAATTAATTTTGATGGAGAACCAGCCATAATTGCTAGTCAAATTAAAAAAGGTAATGACACTCTAGTGTTGCGAGATGAAAAAGGTATTCCCTTATGGCGCGGTTATAGACAGTAAACAGTAATCAGGAGGAACTAGAAACTAGAAACTAGCAATCGTTTATACATAGGCAATTAACCATTAACAATGAACTAAATTAATATGCCGACGAGTGAAAAAATTTCTCCAGTACATCCCAGTGGTGACAAGCGGTTTAAACTGCTATTAGCAACGATGAAACGCTATCAGTATGCCCCCGATGCGCTGATTGAGGTGTTACATCAAGCACAAGAATTGTTTGGTTATTTAGAAGAAGATTTATTATTATATATCGCCCACAGCCTCAAGCTGCCTCCCAGTCAAGTTTACGGCGTAGCTACTTTTTATCATTTCTTTTCTCTAAAACAAAAAGGAGCGCATACTTGTGTTGTCTGTATGGGTACGGCTTGCTATGTCAAAGGAGCAGCTAATTTATTGGCAACCTTAGAACAACAACATCAGATTAAAGTAGGAGAAACTACTGCTGATGGTCAATTGTCTTTAGTAACTGCTCGTTGTTTAGGTGCTTGTGGTATTGCCCCGGCGGTAGTGGTAGATGGCAGTGTCGAAGGTCATCAAACCCCTGAATCGGTTATTCATCGAGTTGAGGAATGTTTGCATCATGGATCTTGAAGAACTCAAAGCGATCGCAGTTAGAGAACATCAAAAACAACAAAAAACTCAGATTTGTTGCTGTACAGTTGGGGGCTGTTTATCTGCCAATGCATTAGAAGTCAAAGAGCAACTCGAAGAAGCGGTTATTGCTACGGGTAAGGGGGGGAAAGTAGTTGTTTCTGGCGTTGGCTGTATGGGATTGTGCAGTCAAGGACCTTTAGTCAGAATAGAACCTCAAGGAATTCTCTATGATCGCGTAACTCCCAATCAAGCTGCCGAAATCGTAGCTACTGCCAACCATAAGTCAGAATCGACTGCTAAGATATCTCCCTCTAAATATCAACCAGACAGTCATCCTTTTTTTACCCAACAGTTAAAAATTGTCTTAGAAAATAGTGGCAAAATCGACCCGGAAAAAATCGAAGAATATATTGCCGCCGATGGTTATCAAGCACTTCACCAAGTTTTATGGGAAATGACTCCAGAGTCAGTCATAGAAACAATTGCCCGCAGTGGTTTGAGGGGAAGAGGGGGTGCAGGATATCCTACGGGATTGAAATGGCAAACAGTTGCCAAAGCTAAAGGCGATCTCAGCGCAGCCGAGGCGCGAAGCGATCGCAAGTTTATTATTTGTAATGCCGATGAAGGAGATCCTGGTGCATTTATGGATCGCAGCGTCTTAGAAAGCGACCCCCATCGCATCTTAGAGGGTATGGCGATCGCTGCCTATGCTGTAGGTGCAACTCAGGGTTACATCTATGTTCGTGGTGAATATCCTCTGGCAATTAATCATTTACAAACAGCTATTCGTCAGGCAAAGCGTTTGGGTTTATTAGGCAGTCAGATCTTTGAGTCTGCCTTCGATTTCAAAATCGATCTGCGAATTGGGGCAGGAGCATTTGTTTGTGGCGAAGAAACGGCGTTAATGGCATCGATTGAAGGCAAGCGGGGAATTCCCCGTCCTCGCCCTCCCTATCCTGCCGAATCTGGCTTATGGGGATGTCCGACTCTAATTAATAATGTGGAAACCTTTGCTAATGTTCCTACGATTATCCGTCGGGGTGCAGACTGGTTTTCTAGTATTGGCACTGAAACCAGTAAGGGAACTAAGGTTTTTTCTCTGGCAGGTAAAGTTTGCAATACAGGCTTAATTGAAGTACCAATGGGTACTAAATTACAGGAAATAGTCGAAGATATGGGAGGCGGTGTTCCCAATGGCGGCAAAGTTAAAGCAGTACAAACTGGAGGACCTTCAGGTGGATGTATTCCTGCCACAGCTTTTAACACTCCTGTAGATTATGAATCTCTCACAGCCCTTGGCTCGATTATGGGTTCTGGTGGCGCGATCGTTATGGACGAGTCTACCAACATGGTAGATGTAGCTCGCTTTTTTATGGAATTTTGTATGGATGAATCTTGTGGTAAGTGTATTCCCTGTCGTGCTGGAACTGTCCAATTATATCAATTATTAACCAAAATCCGTGAAGGAAGAGCTTCTCTAGCAGATTTAGAAAAACTAGAAGAACTATGCGATTTGGTCAAACATACCAGCTTGTGTGGTTTGGGACAATCAGCCCCCAATCCTGTTTTTAGTACTCTTCGTTATTTTCGCCACGAATATCAAGCATTGATTGCTACCTCTAGTCCTCAAAATCAGCAACCATCTCAACCACGATCTTAATCGCTATAATTTACGCAATATATACCAGTGAGTCAAATGCTCGATTTTCTCAATCCTCTGTTAAATCGTCACCCAGAAAAGATTAAAGCTAATGTTGAAATCTATACTTGGGCGACTTGTCCCTTTTGTATTCGTGCCAAATTGCTGTTGTGGTGGAAAGGGGTTAATTTTACCGAATATAAAATAGATGGCGACAATAAAGCCAGAGAAGGAATGGCGCAACGTGCTAATGGCAGAAGAACCGTACCGCAGATTTTTGTCAACGAACAGCATATAGGTGGTTGCGACGATCTTTATGAACTAGATAGTCAGGGAAAATTAGACCCTCTGTTAATTCTAGCACCCAGTAGTCCACCAGTTTGATTTTGATAAGATGGAGATTGGGCATGGGGAGGTAATTAAATGTTTCCCTGCCAGTCAGGATAATTATATCGATGCAGACCAACCAGAAGGATGAAAAATACTGATTTTATATTCAAAAGTTAATTCTGGAAGTGCCGAAACTGGCACTGATTCTCGAACAAATGACGAAAGGAATCAGCGTGAGTAGTAACAATAGGGGCTGGGACTTGCCTCAATTAAAACTGCCCCATTGAGGGAAAGAAGCCAGCGTTCTATCGCGTAGCGATGAACGTCTGGTAGTTCACTTTTGGATTATCTGAGATGGTTGAGAAATTCTGGATCGTAAGCAGGACTGTTTTCAATACTAACTCCGATATGAGGATCTACTACAGTTGTGGGAGTGGTTAAACCAGTATTATTTAAATCGCCACCACCAATATGAAAATCACCAGTATAGTTTTGTTGTACTTGTCCCGAACTCGTTCCTACTTGGACGTTAGGAGAAACAATATTATTGTTAAAACATTTACCGTCATCGGTGACATTAACGTTGCTTTGTTGTTGTGCTTCTTCTTCAGAACCTTGAACTGCTACCTGAACGCTTGGAGCAACTACTGCACAGGCATTAACTGAAGGAGTCAAAGAAGGCATCAAAGGTAATAAAGTAGTTAAAGAAAATAAGCCGAGTAAATATGTGTTGATTTTCATATTGAGTTTCCTGCTGTTAATTATTGTTAGAAAATAAATTGAATAGAATTGATAGTTAGGTATCTAGTTATTACTAGTATTTGTTTAACTGAGATATTTTGGTATATACAACCAGGTTAATCCTTTGGGATTCAATCCTTATTAACTAAATACGTTGGCTTCGATTTTTTATGCAGTTCCCTAACTACTAGTCAGTCAAGCTTAATTTGAGGGATAGTAGTATAAAAATCAAAAGTCAAAAGTTTAATTTACTCCTCAAGCCTCTCCTACACCCGAAGCTCCCCCAGCTTTAAAAGCGACGGAACGTTGTTTTATTTGGAAGTCCCCTATTGAGTTCTTCGGTTGCGGTTGACCGTTGGTCAATTTATTAGTTTTGCATCTACTCCTATCATAAATTTTACTGAAAAATCAAGAATTTTTAAACCATTAAACCAACCAATTATTTGTCATTGGTTAATCTCTCTTAGGTAATAACAACTAATATGAGTTTATAGCCCCAGTAAATCACTAGTTAATTTAAAATTAAAAAATAATTTGACAAACTATTAAATCAGTATTTATTCGGAGTTAAAAATTGTATTTAAAAATTATATTAATAGGTAACTCTTGGCCAATTATTCAAATCAATCATACTGATCGTCTAAATGAAATATGTTTTTTACATAGTCATTATCTTAAATAGTTAATTGATTTACTAGGTTTATGTCACCCGTTCCCCGTCTTGAAAAGACGGGGCTTGCGGGTGACCGTTGGTCAAAATTAACAAAATAAAAACATTTTTATTTAACACTATTTTTTCCGTGTAAATACTATCAATATTAAATTGACAAAATAAAAATATGTATTATATTTGAGTAAGTTATTTTGCGGCTTATTTTTATTTAAAACAAGTGACTTGCAAGTAATTATAGAAAGTGTTCTAACACCTGCTTATTTGGCAGTACTTTTAGATCAAATACACTAAAAAATTAAGAGGGAGTATTATTTATTGTGTCAAGTGTTTTAGTAGATACGGGTTCGCCGTCGCCAATTTTTCAAGATGTAAATGACAATGGTGGCTTAACTATTATTGGTAAACAAGACGAACGTTCTGCCTTTATTATTGAAGGAGATGGTAACGATCTAGTTTTTGGTGGTAATAAAGGTGGCTTTATCAGCACAGGAGCAGGCAATGATATCATCATTGGTGGTGATGGCGCATATGTCTTAGACGGTGGAGAAGGTAACGATATTATTATTGCCGGTAACGGGCGTAATACAGTGTTCGGTGGTGATGGTTCCGACATCATCTTTGGTGGCGATGGTAATGATATTATTAATGGCGGCAAAGGCTCAGACATTCTGTTTGGTGGCGGCGGTGCTGATGTCTTCCAATTTGATGTCACCGACTTTGAAAATGGTGAGCTAGATATTATCCTCGACTTTACAAAGGACGAAGATAGAATTCAAATTGGAGGAGCGGAAACTGTCGAATATGACAGTAGTACTGGTATAGTGTCTATCGATGGCAAAGCAGCTATTTTCATAGATCCAGATTTAGACATTACTGCACAAGATTCTGATGAAGATGGAACTTGGGAGCTATTTTGATCAAGATGGAACTTGAGAGTTGCTGTCAACTTTTCATGCCATAGTTAACTAAGCAGTTTATTCGTTATCATTCCAAATATAAAATTATCAAACAGCCTACGGTATTGATCACCGTAGGTTTTTTAATAAGCTAATTAAATAGTTATTAGTGATACGGAAGATTTTTCTCGATCGCACCACAGTCAGAAATATCGTACTCTATCCAATAGAGCTTATGGTAAATGCGTGAAAATCAGCAAAATATAAGCTACTCTAGGTAAATCTAAATCTGTAATATTGTAGTTATTTTGGGGTTATTCCCTTAGCTGCCAATGATGATGCGAGGCGAACCCTTAATCCAGAAGATCGAGTCTCATCTTAAAAAACAAGAGTGGAATGAAATTATCACGATTTGCCAAAGTGCGATCGCTCAAGACCCGAATTATCTTCAAATTTACCCTTTTCTAGCTAAAGCTTATACCCAACAGGGTAAGTCTCAAGAAGCGATCGCCGTTTACGAGCAAATTTTAAATACCCAACTCGATCAAGCCGAAATTAATGCCGAATTAGGTCGATTATACAGCAAAGAACAAAAATTAGAACAAGCCGCCTGGTACTATCAACAAGCATTAGCCCTCAGACCAAATTGGGCAGAATTACAATATAATCTGGGAACGGTTTTACAGCAGTTGGGCAATTGGG
Organism: Pleurocapsa sp.; assembly: GCA_050330335.1. Taxonomy (GTDB): domain Bacteria; phylum Cyanobacteriota; class Cyanobacteriia; order Cyanobacteriales; family Xenococcaceae; genus Waterburya. The sequence goes on from JBHJNX010000160.1 coordinate 29,086, forward strand.
ATATGGCGATCGCTGCATATCAAAAAGCCTTGACTCTCAAACCAAATTATGCTGCAATTTATTTTAAACTGGGAATACTACACGACCGTCAGGGTAAGCCCGAAATTGCCATCGAAAATTACACCAAAGCGATCGAACTCCAACCAGATTTCATTGGCGCGTACAATCTTTTAGGCAGCACCCTGGTTAAACAAAAAGAATATCAAGCTGCGATCGCTGTTTTTCAAGAAGGATTAAAAATCGATCCTACTTGGGCGAGTCTCCATAATAATATTGGCAAAGCTTACTGGTTAAATCAACAATTAGATCTGGCACTGAAAAACTTTGAATATGCCATTGCTTTAGAACCGACAATGGCTCTGGCACATCATAATTTAGGACAGTTATGGCAACAACAAGGTAATTATCAAAATGCTATGGAATGTTTGCGTAGCGTCATTGCCTTAGAGCCAAATAATACCATTGCTTATAGCAATTATGCAGAAACTTTACTCCGACTGGGCAAACTCAAATCGGTTTTAGATTGTTGGCGACGAGCAATTAATCTTCAATCAGTATTTGTTAGAGCTTATTGTCAAAGAGCTTTGAAGTTAGAACCTACTGATTTACTCAATCGGGTTAAAATTTCCTGCGCTAAGTTTTTAACAGCCTTAGAACAACAAGAGGCTGAGTCAGAAATTTTAGAGCATCTGAAGCAAACCTATGTTTATTTTGGGGATATTTTAGTCGAATACGGAGGATTTCAACAGGCAGGATGGTATTATCAACAGGCTTTACAAATCGATCCCTACCAAGTAGATCTATATCTGCGTTTGGGTAATTGTTTGGTCAAGCAAAAATCTCTAACAGCAGCAATTACTGTATATCAAATGGGCTTGACTCTTCAGCCAGACGAGCCAAAAATTTGTCTTAACTTAGAGCAACTTGAACAAAAACAAGAATCAAAAACTGCCAAAAATTACCATTTTGAAGACTTACTCAATCCACAACCACCGAAACTACCTCAAGCAATTTATCATCGTACTCAAGATTGGGTACATGATTGCCAGTTAGAAGATTTTTCTTATATGCAAGTAGTTTGGGGACAAAATCTCAAACCGACGGGAACAATTATCGGAGATCGGCAACCCCAAGTGATTGCTGATGTTGAAAGCAAAAAGCAACCCGATATTAACTGTGCTGGAGTTAATTGTCCTAGTTGTATGCAAACTTTAATCGGCTATTTTTCGCCAATACAACTGGATAAAAAAGCTTATCAATGTTCTTTTGCTACCCCTCCTCCAGTAACTTTTACCTTGCCTTTTGTTACGGTTATTCCCAATGGTAGAGCTTGGATCGTACCGCAGAAAAATGATTGGTCGATTTGTAATGCGATCGCAATTATTACTCCTGATGGATATTTGCTGGGAGATCTATCTCGTTACTATCCTTGGTGGTTACCAGGATGTCCCTACCGAGAACGAACTAACCACAATATATATCAGGCCGAGGAAATTGCTCAAGTCGAACAAATTACTGGTAAAGTAGCCGTGTTGTCGGGATTAGCAGGTCACGTTTATTATCATTGGATGTTTGATATCTTACCTAGAATTGAAATTATCAGACGTAGTGGCATTGACTTAAACACAGTTGACTGGTTTGTGGTTAATAATATCGATAGGGATTTTCAAAGAGAAACCTTACAATTGTTGGAAATTCCCGACAGTAAAATTCTCATTAGCGATCGCCACACTCACTTTCAAGCTACCGAACTAATCGTACCTTCTTTTCCTGGAGATTTCGATTGGGTTCCTCCTGGAACAATTGAATTTCTTAGGCAAACTTTTTTACCCCAGATTAATTCTATTCCCGATAAGTATGGTACGAAAATATATATCAGTCGGGCAAAAGCTAAAAACAGACAGATAATTAATGAACCAGAGGTTATTGATCTACTAAGTCAATGGGGTTTTCAAACTGTTTATCTCGAAGAAATTTCTGTATTGGAACAAGTAGCAATCTTCGCTCGTGCTAAGGTTATTGTGGCAGCACATGGTTCGGGATTGACTAATTTAGTATTTTGTTCTCCCAACACCACAATTGTTGAACTATTTTCACCCAATTACCTAAGAACCGATTATTGGATTCTCTCTCAGCAATTAAAATTACAACATTACTATTCAATGGGTGAAAATTTTGACTGTCTGTCCCTACGACAGTTAATGCATCAAAACTCCTTAACAGAAGACATCTTAGTAGATATTCAGGCTTTAAAGTTAATTTTAAACACTGCCGCAATTGCCAGATAACAGCAAGCAGTAGGGGCAACCGTCCGTTCGCCCCTACTTGACAAAAATGCCGATACAAAATTGATCGACTATATTGTAGTGACGATTAAATTTGTTATTGTCGTTATAATTACCAATTACCAATTATCGAGCGGTGGATTCTAGCTACTTACTTCAAGCAATATCAGACTGTCAACAAGCTTTAGCAACAAAACCCGAAGATTCAGAAGCATGGCAAGCTGCTTTTAGAAATTTGGGCAATCTCTTGCAGGGAATGGGAGAGTTTGACAGAGCTATTGTCTGGCATTCTCTAGCCTTAGAAAATCAACCAGCATTGGCAGAAGTCTACTGTCAATTAGGTGGACTTTATGTACTGGAAAAAAATTGGATAGAAGCTTTGACTTGTTTTCAAACTGCGGCATTGCATCAACCTGATTCGGCACAAATTTATGCTAATTTGGCGCAAATTTATGGTCAATTACAGCAAAGAGAAGCCGAAATGGAATGCTGGTACAAAGCTACTAAAATAAATCCTAATTTAGTTAATTCCAGAGGTTACTATAAGTTAGGTAAAGCCCTCGAACAAAAAGGTAGAACGGAGGAAGCGATCGCCTGTTATCAACAAGCCAGTCAGGGAGAAAATAGTTTGCTGGCGGCTACTTACGAGCTAGCCGAAATTTCTTTAAGACAGGGTAAATTAGACCAAGCGAAAGCTAATTTTGAACAAGTATTACAATCTGCTCCCAATGAAGCCAACGCTCAATATAAATTGGGTACGATTTATTTCCAAGAACAATGTTTTGAAGAAGCAATTGATTGTTTTCGTCAGACGATTAAAAATGCTCCAGATTTTCCTTGGGCTTATCGCGATTTAGTTAAAACTTTTCTGCACCTCCAGCGATGGGATGAGGCGATCGCAACTTGTTATGCCATCATCAATTTAGTAGAACCATTTCCTTGGGTATACATACATTTGGGTAATGCCTTGCGAGAAAAGGGACAAATTGCCGAAGCTGCCAATAATTTCCGCTACGCTTGTGCCAGTCACAATTGGCATCGCTGTCTGGAAAATAGTTATTTTTTTACTTATGATGTTTTTAGTTTTCGTATTCCTATTTGGCAAGAACATCTTCAGCCTTTGTTAAATACAGAAGAGATCAAGATCGTCGAAGTTGGTTGCCATCAAGGAATGTCTGCTTGTTGGTTATTAGATAATATTTTGATTCATCCTGGGGACAAACTAATTTGTATCGAACCCCAATTTGCTCCCAAACTCAAAGAAAACCTCGCTCGAACAGGTGCTGAGTCAAAAGTAAACTTGTTAGAAGGAGACGTGCATCGACATTTAAATTCTCTTGAGGAAAATAGTATTGACTTGGTTAATCTTCAAGATAAACGCAAGCAGCCAGATTATGTCGAACAAAGTGCGATTTTATCTTGGAAACTACTCAAACAAGAGGGAATTTTAGTTTTCAATGACTATGGTTGGGTCAATCCCGCCTATCCGGAACAACAACCTAAATTGGGTATTGATCGCTTTTTAGAATCAATTAAAAATCAATGGGAATTAGTTCACCAAGTTCCTCAAGCTTTTCAGTTAATCATCCGCAAGCGATCGGCATAATAAAATTACTAAAATTTGATTTAGATGGAACAATCTCAAATGGTGGCTGCAATTGTTAAATGCAACCAATTAATCGCTCAAAAACCCGAAAAAGCAGAGCTTCACGCTCAATTAGGTAATTTATACGCTCAACAACAACAATGGCCAAGTGCGATCGCTAGTTATCAACGGGCAATTCAACTTGATGCTACAGTGGCCACTGTTTATTATAATTTAGCCAATGTTCTTTCTAAAATTGGGGAAATGCAACAAGCTGCGGACTTTTTGTATCAAGGATTGCAATTAGACCCTACTTTAGGTACTGTCCAGAAATATCAAGCTTTAGCAGAGTTTTTTCAAGAGGGAAAACCGGAACGAGCGATAGTTTGTTGGCAACAGGCGATCGCCCTACAAGCTGATTGTTGGCAAGCTTATTATCAATTGGGAATGGTCTGGCAACGACAACAACAATGGTCACAAGCGGTTACAGCTTACGAACAAGTTAAACAAATTAATCCTCAATTTATACCCAATTTACAGCAATTGGCTAAGGTTTATCGAACTTTAGGGAAATATGAGTCAGCCATAGATTGTTATCATCAATTGTTACGACTAGCCCAGGTAGGCACCACGATTGAAAGAGAAGCTCTAGAAAACTATCAGCAAATTCTAGAAACTATGCCTCAGCCAACGGTACAGCTTTACGAACAACTGGGTACACTGTTGAGAGCAAAAGGTTATTTTTCCGAAGCTTTAACAGCATTTCAAAAAGCGATCGCCATTAATCCTCATTTTGCCCTGGCACATATCAATATTCAATATACTCCAGCCAATGCAGAAGATTTAGACAAGTTAATTGAGTTTTATCGTAACTTGGTGGAAGCAACACCTGGAATTCCTATTGCTTGGGGTAATTTAGGAGATGCTCTAACTCAAAAAAATCTTACATCAGAAGCGATCGCTTGTTATCGTAAAAGTTCTTATCAACAAGCCATTAATCGATATCCTCACCTAACTCAGTTAGATTGGTCGAAAACTAAACAATTGCCCCCAGATTTTGCCATCATTGGGGCATCGAAAAGCGGTACTTCTTCTTTGTATCGATATTTGAGCGAACATCCTCAAATTTTGTTACCCCATAAAAAAGAACTTGACTTTTTCTTAAGATATTTCGAGCAGGGAATCGATTGGTATTTAGCCCATTTTCCCTCAATTTGTGACCGCTCTGATTTTATTACTGGGGAGGCGACTCCCAATTACTTGCGTTTTCCCGTAGTACCCCAGAGAATCAAACAATGTTGTCCCCAACTGAAACTAATTGTTTTACTCCGCAATCCTGTAGAACGAGCCGTTTCTTGGCACTATCATAAATTAAATACGGGTTTAGCAAAAGGAGATTTAGCTAGTGCGATCGCCACAGAACGAGAGCGTTTACAAAACCTAAGTGCAGCAGAGTTGAGTGCGGGTGGTTATCACAATCCTGATAATTTGTTGAGCAGCCTCTATGTCTATCAATTGCAACCTTGGATCGAATTATTAGGACGAGAAAGATTTTTGATTCTTAAAAGTGAAGATTTTTATGACCATACTGCCGACGTAATGCAACGGGTATTTGATTTTTTAGGTTTACCAGATTGCTTCTTAGAAAATTATCCTCAAGTTAATGTCGGTTATTATCCACCTATTGATGACAATTTGAGAAATACCTTAGTTGAATATTTTCAACCTTACAATCAGCAGTTAGAAGCATTTTTAGGCATGAAATTTAACTGGAATTAATAATTAACTAAAAACATGAATATTAACTGGCAACAAGAAATTATCACAAGTTTACAGCAAGCTCAAGCTCATGCCGAACGGGGACAATGGCAAGAAACCATTGTTACCTGTCAACGGGTAATAGAATACTGTAACCTTCAATTGTCCGATTCAGCAGCAACAACAAATCCAGAAATTTATTTGAGTAATGGCGATCGCGCTTTAGCCAAAGGTGAAGTAGAAAGTGCGATCGCTCAGTATGATTTGGCTATTCAACTTGCTCCTGATTTACCCCAAGCTCACAAAAAATTAGCCGATGCTTTGGCTCAAAAAGGTGAATGGGAAAAGGCAACTACTTATTATCGTCAGGCAATTAAGTTAAAAAAATCTTCTGCTGTTTCTACTGTCAACAAATCCCAACCGATATCTTCATCTCAGATAGCGATCGCCAGTAAGATTCCAACAGCCGCCGCTATCAACACTTTATCATCAGCAAATAATACTACTGCAACTGAGGGAAATGTGGGGGTAGTAGTTCGAGAATCGATTCAAGCCAAACCTCAAAACCATCCAGACACGGCACGACAATTAGCTAATTTAGGCAACTCCTACGCTCGCCAACAACTCTGGCAACAGGCGATCGCTGCTTACCAACAAGCCCTAAAAATCGACCCCAACTTAGCTGTAGTTTGTCGTAATTTGGGTCAAGTTGCCTATAAAAACGGACAAATAGAATTAGCTACAGACTCTTGGTATCGAGCCTTAAAATTAGAACCAACTTGGGCAACCCCAGAAGAATATCTCAAACTGGGTAATTCTCTTGAACAACAGCAAAAAAACGAATCAGCGATCTTTTGTTATCGTTCTGCGATCGCTCAAAAACCCAATTTTACCGATGCTTATTTACGTCTAGCCAATCTATTTAGCCATCTCCAACAGCTAGATGAAGGCTTTAAACTTGCCGAAGAGTTGCAGCTAGAAAATCCCCAAGGGGCGGCGGTTTATTTATATCGAGGTAGAATTTTAGAAGCAAAAGCCGAATTATCAGCAGCTTCAGCCGCTTACGAACAAGCAGTTCAAATTGATGCCCAACTGTGGCAAGCTTTTTATTATTGGGCAGAAATATCGAAGCGTCGGGGAGAATGGCAAGAAGCGGCAACTATCTATCGTCGCGCTATTGCTGCCAATCCAGATGTATTTTTATTGCAAAATAATTTAGGATTTGTCAGTTTCAAACTGCAAAATTGGTCAGAAAGTAAAGCAGCATTTCACCAAGCGATCGCCTTAAATCCCGCACATCCTTGGTGTTACGTTCATTTAGGAATTATTGATCTCCTGAATTGCCAATGGGAAGGCGCAATTGCTCAGTTACTGCAAGCCATCGCTCTTAATAGTGAACTAACTGGCATTTATAAACATTTAGGTGTAGCTTTACGCAAATATTGCCTAAGTATCGAAGATTTAGAAACCACCACTACTAAGGTAGCCACAATTATTCCTTTTGAATCTCAAAATCAAACCGCAGATTTTTACTGTCAGATTGCCACTCATCTTTCCCAAGCAAAACAATATGACGGCGCGATCGTATTTTATAATCTGGCTGCTAAGTTGCAACCCGATAACCCCAACATTTTCCAACAACTCCAACAAACCAAAGAACAACAACAGCAATTACAATTAAATATCATTGACTGCCAACAACAGATCATCGCCAATCCCCAAGCAGCTTGGAAATACGCCGAATTAGGCAATACCTTCGCCGATTTGGGCGATCGCGAAGCAGCGATCAAATTACATCGTCAGGGCAGCATTTTACGTGGCTGGGAGTTAGCCGCAGAACGCAATTATCGCTTTCAATATGACTGGTTTACTCATAATATCCCAGTTTGGCAAAAACAACTGCACTCTTTCAGCCACACTTCCGTAAATATCTTAGAAATTGGCAGTTTTGAAGGGATGGCAACCTGTTGGCTGTTAGATTATGTTTTAACTCATCCCTCAGCTACAATTACCTGTATCGATATTTATTTTCAAGATAATTTCGAGGGCAATATTGCTCAAACTCATGGCAAAGATAAACTTACTCAACTCTGTGGTAATTCCCACGAGATTTTAACCAGTTTAACTCCTAATTCTTACGAAATTATCTATATTGATGGTTCTCATTTAGCTAATGATGTTCTGCAAGATGCCAAATTGTCTTGGGATTTACTCAAAGTAAAAGGATTGATCATTTTTGACGATTATCTGTTAAAAACTCCTGAAAATCCGCAACAAGAACCCAAAATTGGTATAGATACTTTCTTGGAAACAATTACTAATTGCTATGAAATTCTTCATCAAAATTATCAGTTGATAATTCAAAAAACAGCTTGAATTAAGCTTCAATTTAAATTAGTTGGCTCACCCATTCGATCCATGTCTCAACCAGATTCAGACCACAATAAAAAAATTGTCAAGGGTAAATCTTCTCCCGTTCGTCAAGACTTCCATCAATATACCCTCAAAGGAGGAGGAGCAATTAATACTAATATACAAGATATTAATTGGACACCCAAAAAGCTAATTCTAACCATAACATTATTAGGTATTCCTTATGGCGGAATAGTATTAGCTTGCTTTATAGCAGGAATAAATATTATTGCTTATATGTTGATTGGGTTAGCTATTTTTGTCGGAATTTTATTTTTGATTGTGCGATCGCTTGAACAGTAATTAGTAATTAGTTATTGGTCATTAGTTTTTACCAACGGTCACCCGCAAGCCCCGTCTTTTCAAGACGGGGAACGGGTGACTTCTGATCTAGAGTTAAAGAATTGATATACTCAAAGGCTATCGGGTTTATAAAGTAGTCAAGAAGGTAGGAAACTGTAAATC
>JBHJNX010000161.1:0-13354 GCA_050330335.1 Pleurocapsa sp.
TACGGTAAAAAACCCACTAGTGATGGTAAAGGTAGAGCCGCTTTGGTGGCATTTAATGTCGAAGGAATTCATGCCAGCGATTTAGCAACCTTACTCGATCACGAAGGAATAGCAATTCGCTCCGGTCATCATTGTACCCAACCCTTACATCGTTTATTCGGTGCTTCTGGTAGTGCTAGGGCTAGTTTATACTTCTACAACACGCGAACAGAAATCGATACTTTTATTACTGCCTTGAAAGAGACGATAGATTTCTTTCACAAGATGATGGAATAACTAATGCCGTTTCTTAAAAGTAACTAGAAACTTAGTATAAAGTCACGCATTCAAAAGTAATCTATTTTAATAATTGAAGGTTGTCATCGTACTGCTTTTGCCAATAATCGTCTTAACGATGTAGTAGCTTGGTGGGCTGGAGTTTTATCGGGTTACAACAGCACCTTTTACCGTCGCTATACCCAAATTCCAGAAAAAGACCCCGAATTAGAAGACCCCAAACCCGGTAATCTACCAGAATATTTCGCAGAAATCAGTGGTTTTAATTGGTGGAGCGGTAAAATTAAAACTCATTATCGAATAGCTACCGGCGAGCTAGATAATATGCCCTATATTGCCGAAAATGTCAGAAAAGAAGTAATTAAATCCACTCGCTTACAACTAGCTGTTTAGGGTGTGGCGATCGCTTTTTCTCTCATCTTCCAACAACCCCTTAAATTTATTTTCAAGTTAATCGCAACATTATCGTCAATTTCAAATAAAAAAGGTGTTCGGTGTAATTAAACCAAACCCCTTCAAAGTTGCGAGCGATAATTATAGATAACTTACGGCTAAATGCTAGTAGCTTAAATCCAGCCTAATAAAAAAGCGATCGCAATACCAATGCTAACACCGGTTGCACCACTAACTAGACTCCAAAAGAGTTCCAGGTGAGAACTTTTGCTTAATTTGACAATATTTTGTTGACTCATGATTAATTGAACTTTAGTAACAATTGAACTAGCGATTTTATTGTGAAGTCAGTTTGGCGATTAAACTATGGTAATTGCACGGAAATCTTAAGAAAAAATTAGGAGTAGTTTCCGTAAAAACTCAGAATGTATGACAATACTGGCCTTGACTCAAAGATTGTTTCCGACATAACTATAGTTAAACACCAAAATGACCCTATAGATACTATCGAGAATTTTTAACGAGCAACCAAGCACCACATCTAACTATTTAAATCGCAACAAAGTACTAAATTCCTTTTACATTTCTTAATTAAGCCAAATAATTTTATTGGCTAAATCCATTCTTCCTCATCATCGTTTGGTTGATTATCGCCAGAACTCAACTCCGCCTTTGTATCTACAGTTACACTCGCTGGGGATGAAGGGCGATCGCGCCATTGAATATCTTTTGGTTCGAGATTGTCATCTTCTTGAGGATTAAAGTCATTATTTACAGTAGAAGTAACCACTTCTGGCAAAATTTCCGAAGGTTTTTGACCGTCAATTTCCGTAACGATCAAGTCGTCAATGTAAGCAATAAAAATATTACCCCTAGCATCACAAACTGTTACCGAAGTAGAATTTTCTCCTTCTTCCTGAGTAAACAGATCATTGAGAAACCGAGAAGGTAAATTAATTTTTCCTCCAGCTTGATTAATTCCCAAGAAAATATACTCGTTACCCGTCCTTCTATGTTTGACAATGATGGTCATTTGGTTAATGGTTCACTGATAATTGTTTATTGATCGCTGTTTCCGTGACTGCGGGGGTCGGTATTTTGATCTACATTAACGGGAGGTTGAAACTGAGAAACCGAACCTCTACCATAGGCGTAGGGTATGGGATTATCGGCAATTAAAGCTTCTAAATCTGCTTCTAAAATTGATCGCGGTTGTTCTCCAATAGCTTCAGCGACGGTATCTCCCTGGGAATTCATGAATACAAAGTGAGGTATGCCATCAACCCGATAGCGCAAGATTTCGGGCAACCATTTAGTATTATCGACATTGAGCATGACAAAGTTAACGCGATCGCCATAATTTTGTTTAATTGTAGCTAAATCTGCTGCCATTGCCTGACAACTGGTACACCAATCGGCATAAAATTCAGTCAAGGTGGGTTGATGATTATTTAGAGCCACATCTAAAGGAGTAGATTGTTTGACCTGTGCCTCTAAAGAGGAGGAACTAGCTTCCGTTTGCAATCCCAAAAATAGAGCTACACTAAGAACAATAGCCACGATCGCAATAACGATATTTCTCAAAGAATTATTAGAATTAGATTCCAATTTAGTTTCGCTCATTAGTAAACTTGTTATATAGATTGCATATACACTGTTTATTTTATCGAGCTTGCAGTCTTAATTTGCCCTTACCCCCTAATTTTCTATGAAAAAACGGGTAACTCTCTCGTTTCCCAAAACCGCGATTCAAATTCCCATTACCTATCGTTTGGCAAAAGACTTTAATGTAGCCGCCAACATCATTCGCGCTCAAGTCGCTCCCAATCAAATGGGTAAGCTGGTTTTAGAATTACAGGGAGATATCGATCAAATCGACGCTTCTCTCGAATGGTTGCGGTTGCGAGATATTAACGTTTCTGTCGCTAACGGCGAAATTATTATTGACGATGAAAGCTGTGTAGATTGTGGGTTGTGTACTGGAGTATGTCCCACTCAAGCTTTGACTCTCGATCCTGAATCTTTTAGACTAAAATTCAGGCGATCGCAATGTATTGTCTGCGAACAGTGTATCCCTGCTTGTCCTGTAGCCGCAATTTCTACTAATTTATAATTTGAACAGGCAACCAGCCCGCTGAATGCGTGACTTTTGACTTGACACCAAGTCTATCGAAAATATAAGCTTAACTCCTGAAATTTGACATTAGGTTTTCAATATGCGAACATTTAGCTAGGTTTTCATTTTGAAAACTCAGTTTATGACATATTCAAATGCACTTAATTTCGGCTGGAAAGCTTAAAAAAGCTGCATCCAAGTATTCAGATGTTGCTACTACAATTAAGGCATTCTGTAAAACAATTGAACAAGCACAATGGCAAAGCTTAATTGAAGTACAGCACGTTTATAGAGATGCAGAAGCAGTGGGAAACTTCACCGTTTTTAATATTAAAGGCAATAAGTACCGCTTGATTCTCGATATAGATTACGAAGAACAAGTTGCTTACTTCAAGTATTTTTTAACCCATGCCGAATACGCTCGAGGGAAATGGAAAAATGACCTTTACTATTAATCGAGAAGACTATTTTAAGCTTTTACAAGAAATACAGCTTGTCCCCAAAGTTATTGAAACTGAAACAGAATACGAACAAAATCTTGCTGTAGCAGAAAAGTTAATTGCTAAAAAAAAGAAACGCTCTCCTGAAGAAACCACTTTACTTCGTTTGCTAGTAAAGTTAATTGAAGACTATGAAGAAACTAACTATCACTTGAAAGAATGGCAAGATATTCCACCTCACGAAATTTTACAACATCTTTTAGAAGTTAGTCATACTAAACAAGCGGATTTAGTGGGAATCATTAGTCCCTCAAAAGGATTAATTTCGGCAATTGTTAACGGCAAACGGGCAATTAGTAAGGAACAAGCTAAAAAGTTAGGAGAATACTTCAAAATTTCTTCTAGTTTGTTTATTTGATCTTGGATGTTTAGAAAAGTCAACAGTCAAAAGTCAACAGTTTTGTCTGATAGGAGAGGGCTTGTCTGTAAATTTTCCTAAGCAAAGGTTAGAGCCAAGTCGATCGAGCTTGGAACGCGATGTGAGAACATTAAGATGGCGTTTGATCGGGATGAATGCATATGTCAACCATTAAAGAAGAACTGCTAGCTGCTATTGAAGTTGCTTCTGATGAAGTACTTGCCCAGACTCTTCTGTTCCTTAAAAAATCTTTAAACACAGTAGAAAATACATCTCTATCTAGAGAGTACCCAAGTTGACTTGATCGTTTTACAGAATTTCTGCAATCTGAAGGTTTTTATCCTTCAAGTCACACTAACTTCAGTGAAGCAAGTTGGAGTACTTCATGCGATCGCAGTCTGAAAAACACAATTTTTTTTCAGCCCGATTTGCTCCCAATACTTAAGTATTATTGCTTATTGACAAATAGTTGATTATCTAATTTTCTCACCAATGGTTATTAACTGTTAGAATGAACTTCTGAAAACCTTAATCTATCTGACTTCTGGATGCAGTCGCTCATGAGGGAAAGCCAAAGGGCTGTGACTTGAGATGAATTCAAGTCCCTGTAAACCCCCCAAGACCGCGCTACATCGCTTTTGAATGGGTGACTTTTGAGAAACGGTATTAGTTACTGTACATCTGATGAATGTTGAATGAAATGACTGACATTTTAGAAACAGCAATAGTTTCCGCCGAACAGATGGGTCAAATTGAAGAAGGACTGTTTGAGGCAGGGATGCCAGTAGCGGCGTTAATGGAGAAGGCGGCGGGGTTATGTAGCGATCGCCTACTTGCTCTCTATCCCCTGTTGCAAATAAGCTCTGTCGGGGTATTAGTCGGGCCGGGACATAATGGCGGTGATGCCTTGGTGATGGCAAGGGAGCTATATCTGGCAGGATATCGAGTCAAAGTTTATCGTCCTTTTAGCAAATTAAAACCCTTAACTAATGCTCATGCTAATTATGTTGCCAGTTTGGGAATTACTTTGGATGATAATATTCGAGTCCTGGAAGATTGTCAGTTAATTATCGATGGTTTGTTTGGTTTTGGCTTAACCCGTCCCCTAACAGGCAATATTCTTGAAACAGTAGAAATAATTAATAGTTGGTTAAAACCTGTAATTAGTATCGATTTACCTTCGGGAATACATACTGATACCGGAGAAGTTTTGGGAGGGGCTATTCGTGCTACTCATACTTTTTGTTTGGGGATGTGGAAATTAGCTTGTTTTCAAGATGCAGCTTTAGAGTATCTGGGTAACATCGAAAGAATCGATTTTGGTATCTGTCCCCACCACGTGCGCTCGGTTTTACCTCAACCCCCACCCATACGCCAGCTTACAGCCTCAATAGCTAAAAAATTTTTACCCCTACCCCGTCCGAAAGTTACTCACAAATATAAACAGGGAAAATTGTTACTCATCTGCGGCTCTCGGCGCTATTCGGGAGGTGCAATTTTAACTGCTTTGGGAGCTAGAGCTAGTGGCGTGGGTATGCTTTATGTCGCCGTGCCAGAATCCTTAAAACCCTTATTGGTCAGTCATTTACCAGAAGCTCTGATTATCGATTGTCCTGAAAATAAAACTGGGGCGATCGCTTCGCTGCCTTTTTCTGTTACAGATTTAAACGATTTCGATACGATCGCTTGTGGCCCTGGTTTAACTTTAGATACTAATTCTGTAGTCAATAAAGTATTACAGGCTCAATGTCCTTTGATTTTAGATGCTGATGGCTTAAACATTCTCTCAGAGCTAGAAACAGTGTCCACCCTAACAGCCAGAGAAGGTCAAACTATTTTAACCCCTCATTTAGGAGAATTTCGTCGTTTATTTCCCGATTTTGAAGCTCCAGAACGCGATCGCCTGACTGCCGTACAAACTGCCGCTACAGAATCAGGAGCGATCATTTTATTGAAGGGTGCAAAAACTGCGATCGCCGATCCTGATGGCTCGGTTTGGTTAATTGCCGAGAGTACTCCCGCATTGGCTAGAGGTGGTAGCGGTGATGTCTTGACAGGTTTGATGGGAGGATTGTTAGCCCAGACTAAAAGCGATCGTCAACTCACCCCTACAGTTGCTACTGCTGCTTGGTGGCACGCTCAAGCAGGTATTTTAGCTGCCAAAGAGCGAACCGAACTAGGTGTGGATGCTGTTTGTTTATCTCAATATTTAATTTCAGTCATTAGTGATTAGAGACAAGGCATACCTTGTCTGTACCGTCATTGGTCATTGGTTATTGGTTATTAGTCTTCATGGTTTTAATTTATAGTTGTTGTCAAAACGTTGCTTACTAACTTATTTAAAGTTGAATATAGTTTTGCTCGACTATTAAAATGGTCTAATTTTTTAAACAAAACCCCATTATTAAATAACAGTACAGTTGGCAAATTTTTAATTTTATAAGTATTGGCTAACTTGAGATTTTCATCAGCATTGATTGTAATTAATTTCAGTGCTGAATGCTTGTCTGTTTGTAACTTTTCTACTACGGGAAGCATTAAATGGCACACACCGCACCAAGGAGCCCAAAAATAAACTAAAACTGGCTCTGAATACTCTACAACTTCTCGCACAAAATTTTTTTCGTCTACTTCAAAAGACATCTTAATCAACTTTTTTATCAGATTGTTATATATCTTAAAAATATGTTACAACTAATCGGGATCGACTGAAAAGGTAATCTTTCACTTTTCCATCCTAACTTTTAAGTCTTGACTAATTTACCAATAAGCTTTAGCAGTTACTGTCATTAACCAGGGATGACCCCACCACAACAGCCAGACGAATGCAGCAACCCCTAAATAAGCGGGGCGCAGAAATTCCTGCCATTTAAGAGTTTGACGACCATCAATAATTGCTTGAAAAGGAATGACGGAAGTACGAGCTTTAACTTTTTCAAATGCTTCTCCATATCTAGTTGCCAAACGGCGATCGCCATGCCAAACTGCAAACAAATGATGAGCGATCAATCCAATGGAAGTAACAATTGTAAAAGTCGTACCCAACCACAATGTATGAGCGATACACCAGATAATCTGTCCCACCATCTGAGGATGACGGGTGATCCGCATAATGCCCGTTTCATACAAATGTACCTGGGGTTTTTGAACGGCAGCAATTTCTAAAAGATTAAAAGTTGCAGGATAGAGAAAAAGAAAAGAAATAGCCGAAAGCGTCCATACCAGAGATTTTATACCCGATACCCCCTGAACTTGCCACAATTGCAAGCCATCATAACGATGGTTAAAAAAGTAAACAATTAAAATGGTTGCCAGAGGAATACTTACCAAAGCAAAAACTACGCGATATAGCCTTGCTCCAATTTTTTGTTCTCCCCAAGGGCGCAGAGCCGCCAAACCACTATGGATAATGGCAAAACCCAATAGCAAACCCAAGATAATCCAATGACTGGCAGTCAACCAACTTGCTCCTGTCAACATCGCACGGACGGCTGAAATGAGCGAGGACACCTCGCTCATCGCGTCCTTGATTAGAGATGCTTCTTGACCAGAAGCCTCTCTCGCGATCATAGATAAATTAATATACGTATTATTTGTCATGGTCAATATTAGCAACAATTTAAAGATAAATACGCTCCCCAATCGTGCTACTGTTCAAATTAAGATAAAAAAAATTTATCAAACATTAAGCATTTGATATCGTATTTAATCATTAAATGCAGACTATTTTAATAAAACTGCCGATGAAATTTTATGTCTGATATTCCTTTTACTTTAGACCAATTACGCATACTTAAGGCAATTTCTACCGAAGGAAGTTTTAAACGTGCGGCTGATAGTCTATATGTTTCCCAGCCCGCAGTTAGTCTTCAAGTACAAAATTTAGAAAAACAATTAAACGTACCTCTGTTTGATCGCGGTGGGCGAAGAGCGCAATTAACTGAAGCGGGACATTTATTACTCAGTTATGGTGAAAAGGTAATTTCTCTGTGTCAGGAAACCTGCCGGGCGATCGAAGATCTGCAAAATCTCCAAGGTGGTACGTTGATTGTGGGGGCATCTCAAACTACGGGAACATATTTATTACCCCGCATGATTGGTTTATTTCGGCAGAAATATCCCGATGTTTCCGTACAGTTACAGGTTCATTCTACCCGTCGTACTTCTTGGGCAGTTGCCAATGGGCAAGTGGATTTGGCAATTATTGGGGGAGAAGTGCCAACTGAGTTACAAGAAACTCTTAATATCATTCCCTATGCCGATGATGAACTTGCTTTAATTTTGCCCGTGTTTCACAATTTGGCACAAGAAGAGGCAATTCACAAAGAAGATTTATACAAACTCAAATTTATTACTTTAGATTCTCAGTCAACTATTCGCAAAGTGATCGATAAGGTTTTAACTCGTTATGCCATTGATCCCAAACGACTGAAAATTGAGATGGAACTCAATTCTATTGAAGCGATTAAAAATGCCGTACAATCTGGCTTGGGTTCGGCTTTTGTTTCGACGACGGCTATTGAAAAAGAACTGCAAATGGGAGTTTTACACCAAGCTAAGATTGATGAAGTTACTGTAGGACGAACTTTATCGGTAATTGTTAATCCTAATCGCTATTGTTCTAAAGCCGCAGAAGCTTTTAGTAAAGAAATTCTACCTCAATTTTCTACTAGAGAAGAGTTTAGCGTCGCAGATGTTTTGTATCAAAATACGGCCAAGATTGATTGAGGAGCAGTCGAGTTATTACCAATAAAAAACCTCGGTTAGAGTACCGAGGTAATGCAATTAATTTTTTTGATTTAAGCTTAAAACTTAGAAGCGGTTGTTTCTACCACCACTAAAAGAGTTTCTGTTCTCACGGGGTCTGGCTTTATTAACTTTTAGCTGACGCTCCATCCATTCTGCTCCATCTAAAGCTTGAATGGCTTTATCTTCGTTAGCTTCTGATTCCATTTCCACAAAAGCAAATCCTCTGGGACGACCTGTTTCGCGATCACTCGGAATATGAACCCGTTTCACAGTTCCATACTCAGTAAAGACTTCATTTAAGTCTTGTTGACTGATTTCGTAAGACAAATTTCCTACATAAATCGACATATTGTTATTGTCCTCTCAATGAGTGTAGTGTTTGGAGAGACAAGATTACTAAAAAAGAATAGCTCAATACTTGACGGAAAAGGCCTTTGATACTGAATGCAAACTTACTTAATCGTTAATCTTTTGGTTCTCGACCATAATCATAACACTTTTCTGAACAATTGGTCAATTATCTGATGCCAATAAGTTTAATTTCGATGCCTGGGAGCTAACCGATAATGATTAATCTTGCATAATAGATATAATTATTCATCATCTTCATCTTAGGCGATCGTTAACTAATGGGTATCGAATCAAAGGAATATTATCTGCGTCGAGAACAATTAATGGCTAAAATTGGCAACGGTACGGCGGTTTTTCGCTCTGCACCAATGGCTACCATGCATAATGATGTGGAGTATGTATATCGTCAGGATAGTAATTTTTATTATTTAACAGGGTTTAACGAACCAGAAGCAGTAGCAGTTTTTGCTCCCCATCATCCAGAACATCGCTATGTTTTATTCGTGCAACCTAAAGATCCCGAAAAAGAAACCTGGACGGGATCTCGTTGTGGTGTGGAAGTAGCCAAAGAGATTTATGGTGCAGATGAAGCTTATCCGATTAATGAGTTAAACGAAAAGTTACCTCAATACTTAATTGATGCCGATCGCATTTATTATCATTTAGGCAGCGATCGCGAATTTAATGATCTGATCATCTCTCATTGGCAAAGATTGATGAGAGGATATCAAAAACGCGGTAGAGTGCCAGTAGCGATCGAAGATACCAGACCGATTATTTTCCCCATGCGATCGCTCAAAAGTCCTGGAGAAGTTGACCTGATGCGGCAAGCGGCTAAAATCTCGGCAATGGCCCATAATCGGGCTAGGGAATTTGCCCAACCTGGAATGTATGAATATCAAGTACAGGCAGAAATAGAACATATTTTTCGCAAAGAAGGAGGTATGGGTTTTGCCTATCCTTCCATCGTGGCTTCGGGAGAAAATGCTTGCATACTACACTACATAGAAAATAACTCCCAAATCCAAGAAAACGACTTGTTATTAATCGATGCTGGTTGTTGCTACGGCTACTATAACGGCGATATTACCCGCACCTTTCCCGTCAGTGGCAAGTTTACCCCCGAACAACAAGCCATATACGATATTGTCTTAGAAGCACAACTTAAAGCGATCGCCGAAGTGCAGCCGGGAAAACCTTACAATGAGTTTCACGATATGGCTGTTTGCGTGATCGTTCAAGGATTATTAGATTTAGGATTACTTCAAGGCAATTTAGAAGAAATTATTGCTGAAGAAAAATACAAACCCTTTTATATGCACCGCACCGGACATTGGTTGGGTTTAGACGTTCACGATGTCGGCGTTTATAAACACAATGAAGAAACTTGGCAAAATCTACAACCAGGACATATCCTAACTGTAGAACCGGGAATATACATCTCTCCTCAGATTAAACCAGCCGAAGGACAGCCAGAAATACCTGATCGCTGGAAGGGAATTGGCATCCGCATCGAAGACGATTTATTAGTAACTGAAACTGGACACGAAATTCTAACTGCTGCTGTACCTAAACAGTGACCATTGAACATTAAATGATAAATGATAAATGAAATGACCATTGACCAATGACTAATAACATTACCGAATTGACCGAAGAAATTATTAATGGCAAAGGTTATATTCTGCTGCCAGATTTAATTACTTCAGAAGAAGCCGAAAGTGCTAGAAATTTAATTTTAGAATTAGCCGAAATCGAAAGAAGGCAAGACAAAGCGATCGCACTAAAACAAAGCGCGAGAATTTATGGTCTAATCTATCAAGGAGAAATCTTTGAAAAGCTGGCACAACATCCCACAGTACTAGGGGTAATTGAAGCAATTTTAGGAGAAGATATCATCATGGGTGGTTTTTCTGCTCATGTTCTCTATCCCCATGCCCCCAGAATGGGAGTTCATGTAGACTATCCATATTGGGCGATGTCTGCTCCTTTTCCCCAGTATCCGATTTTAGAAATACAGCTAATTTGGTTGGTAGAAGATTTTACCGAAACTAATGGCGCGCCTTTGTTTGCCGAAGGTACTCAAAAGTTGGCCACTCAACCCGATCTAGAACAATTTGAACAGACTGCTACCAAAATTACCGCTAAAGCAGGTACAGCAATTATTTCACACGGACTTTGTTGGCACGATACTTCCATCAACCAAAGCGATCGCCCCAGAGTATCTCTATTAGGTAACTTTACACCCCAGTATATTCATCCTTTAGAAAACAATTTATATAATTATCGACCCGAAGTAATTGATCGCGTTTCCCCTAAACTCAAACAACTACTCAGACATGATTTTAGAAGCAAACAACAACAAATTTTTGCCATGAAATTTAAAATGTCAGATTAACCTGAGGGGAGTTTGAGGGCTTCCATCCATAAAACCTTTTATACCCATTGCTGAATTGCTGCTTGCAAAGATAATGGCAACCAAGAATAATATTGAGGATATACAGGTAAGCGAGGAACTAATTGCCAACCGGCTGGTTGAAGAATTGCCGCTAAAGATTCATAAGTGGGATGAGGATAATTCGGGTTAACTTCATCTTTGGGGCTAATTCCTCCCAAATCTCTCGCGCCAGCATCTAAACAATCAAGTAGAATTTTCGGTTTTGTTATTAAATTAGGGGGTATTTGAATGGTAATACTATCAGGCAAAATGTCCCTAGCTTGTAAAATAACTTCTGGTAATAAATCAAGAGGAAAACTAGAAATACTTAATTCCTGTTGAGTCCCCCAACTATGGGGTTGTAAAATAACTTCTTGAATATGACCCCATTGTGCTTGTAAATCGGCGATCGCTTTTAGAGATGCAGCGCGATCGCTGCTATCTTCCCCTATACCTAATAATAATCCTGTCGTAAAAGGAATTTGTAATTTTCCCGCCCATTCTAATTGCTGTAGGCGCAATTCTGGATTTTTGCTGGGTGCTTGTCGATGTACCGTAGTTAACAATTTGGGATTTAACTGTTCCAACATCAATCCCATAGACAGATTAACTTCTTTGAGTCGTTCCATTTCCCACCATTGTAAAGGACCGACATTGGTATGAGGAAAAAAACCCAAAGCTAGAGACAATTGGCACAGTTGATCAATTCTCTCGAACCATTGCCCGCGATCGCTTGATAATGGATGCACTTCTCCACTCAAAATGAGAATTTCTCTAACTTGAGATGTTGGGAGTGATTCTAATATTTTTCTCGCTACATCCAAAGACAACCACGAACCCTTGCCAATATCGACTCGAAAATTACAGTAGCTACAGCGATTAAAACATTCGTAGGTAGGAACAATAGTGTAAGCAGGACTATAGGTAATAATCCGATTGATCGAATCCATCATCAAAATTGCAATTTAGTTTATATAAGTATGACTTATGATTTAAATAAGCTAATATTTCATTAAAATACTTTACAAAACTCAAATATTGCTCTAATATTAAAGACAGTCAAATCATTTTGAACCTTGACAATTAAATAATTTAGGAATCATAAAACATATGACAACCACTTTACAGCAACGCGAAACACGCGGCGCATGGGAGAGTTTCTGTCAGTGGATTACTAGCACCAACAACCGTATTTACATCGGTTGGTTCGGTGTTCTAATGATCCCCACACTCTTAGCCGCAACAACTTGTTTCTTAATCGCTTTTGTAGCAGCACCTCCTGTAGACATCGACGGAATCCGCGAACCAGTAGCAGGTTCTTTGATCTACGGCAACAACATCATCTCTGGTGCAGTAGTACCATCTTCTAACGCGATCGGTCTACACTTCTATCCCATCTGGGAAGCAGCATCCTTAGATGAGTGGTTATACAACGGTGGTCCTTACCAGCTAGTAATTTTCCACTTCTTGATCGGTGTATTTTGCTACATGGGTCGTCAGTGGGAACTATCCTTCCGCTTAGGAATGCGTCCTTGGATTTGTGTAGCCTACTCTGCTCCTGTATCGGCAGCAACAGCAGTATTCTTAATCTATCCTCTAGGACAAGGTTCTTTCTCTGACGGAATGCCTTTAGGAATCTCTGGTACATTTAACTTCATGTTAGTGTTCCAAGCAGAACACAACATCCTAATGCACCCCTTCCATATGTTAGGAGTAGCAGGTGTATTCGGTGGTTCTTTATTCTCCGCCATGCACGGAAGCTTGGTAACTTCTTCCTTAGTACGTGAAACAACTGAAACCGAATCTCAAAACTACGGTTACAAATTCGGACAAGAAGAAGAAACCTACAACATCGTAGCAGCCCACGGCTACTTCGGTCGTTTAATCTTCCAATATGCATCATTCAACAACAGCCGTTCCTTGCACTTCTTCTTAGGTGCATGGCCAGTAATTGGAATCTGGTTTACTGCAATGGGTATCTCTACCATGGCATTCAACCTCAACGGTTTCAACTTCAACCAATCCATTATGGATTCTCAAGGTCACGTAGTAAACACTTGGGCAGACATCTTAAACAGAGCTAACTTAGGATTTGAAGTAATGCACGAACGTAACGCGCACAACTTCCCCTTAGACTTAGCATCTGGTGAGTCTGCACCTGTAGCATTAACTGC
>JBHJNX010000162.1:0-30094 GCA_050330335.1 Pleurocapsa sp.
GTAATACGATTATCTTTGTAATTATATGTACGAATTTTTTCCGAACGCGCCCCCGTTCCCAATTGCGATCGCCGCATGGAGGTGATTTCTTGCTGTTGTTCGGCGAGTTTTATTTCATATAATTTAGCCCGCAAAATTTGCATAGCTCGTTCGCGGTTTTGCAATTGCGATCGCTCTTCAGTACAAAAAATCCGAATTCCGGTGGGTTTGTGAATCAAATCTACTGCGGTTTCTACTTTATTGACGTTTTGTCCTCCAGCACCGCCAGAACGAGCGGTTTTCAGGGTAATATCATTAGGGTCAATATGTATTTCTACATCGTCTACTTCAGGCATGATCGCAATAGTAGCCGTCGAGGTGTGAACTCTACCTCCTGCTTCAGTAACGGGAACTCGCTGTACCCGATGCACTCCTGCTTCAAATTTTAATTTACTGTAAACCGAGTCCCCTTGAATTTCTAAAATTGCTTCTTTAATCCCTCCCATATCAGCCAGAGATTCGCTGACTAGTTTGACGTTCCAGTTTTGAGATTCAGCATAGCGGGAGTACATCCGCATTAAATCTCCAGCCCAAATACTAGCTTCATCCCCACCAGTACCAGCACGAATTTCTAACATGATGTTTTTATCATCATTAGGATCGCGGGGTAATAATAAAATTTTCAGTCTGTTTTCTAATTGCTCAATTTTCTCTTCTAAATCGCCTACTTCTAAACTAGCCATTTCTTTCATCTCAGGATCGCTAGCTTCTTTAAAAATTTCTTTGGCTCCGATTAATTCTTCGTTTGCTTGTTGCCACTGCTGATAAGTGTTGACCGTTTCTTCTAGAGAAGAACGAGCTTTGGCGATTTTTTGTAATTCATCGGGATTGGTGGCAATATCGGGGTCCGCTAAACGATAAGTTAATTCTTGAAAAGTTTGTTCTACAGATTTCAGTTTATCTAGTAAATAAGTTTCAGCCATGATCTTGATTCCTAAACAAGGTAATTATTTAAATAAAACAAACCCAGCAGTCAAAAATAACTAACTGCTGGGCTAATAAAATAAATTAAATGGCTATTTTTTATCGTCGGAACTAGAATCGAGCATTCCATATTTACGTAAAAAGCGATCGACTCTCCCTTCGGTATCGATAATTTTTTGTGTGCCAGTATAAAAAGGGTGATTTCCAGACCAAACATCAACGTGAATTTCTGGCTGAGTTGAACCTACAGTCATCACTACTTCACCGTTGCAAATGACTTTGGCATCTGGATACCAAGTTGGATGAATATCGGGTTTAGGCATATGATTCCTCTATCTGAATTTGATTAACGTTTGGAATATTGAGGAGCTTTACGGGCTTTATGTAAACCGTATTTCTTCCGTTCTTTACAACGGGGATCGCGGGTTAAGTAACCTTCTGTTTTTAATGGCTGACGATTTCCTGGATCTTGCTGGCATAAAGCTCTGGCTATTCCTAGTTTAACAGCATCCGCTTGACCTGTTAAACCACCACCATGGGCATTAACTAAGATGTCATATTCGTTTTCAAAACCCAAAGTTTCTAAAGGTCCTCTGATTGACATCAAATAGCTGGGAATACGATTGAAATAATCTTCGCCTGGTCTACCATTAACTACGAGGTTTCCTTCCCCTGGTACAAGACGAACCCGAGCAATAGATGATTTACGACGACCAGTACCCCAGTATACTACTTTATCTTGTGTTGCTTCCATAATTTAAATTTAGTTTTTTGCAGGAATAGTATTGATGTTCAAAACTTCAGGTTTTTGAGCTTGGTGAGGATGCTCTGCACCAGTGTAAACTTTGAGCTTAGTAAATAATTTGCGACCCATGGCATTTTTGGGAAGCATTCCTTTAACTGCTTTTTCAATAATACGATTGGGAATGCGCTTTTGTAGTTGATTAAAAGTTTCAACTTTCATACTGCCTGGTCTGCCAGAATGACGGCGATATAATTTTTGCTCGTTTTTACGTCCGGTAACTACTACTTGTTCAGCATTAACTACAATTACAAAATCCCCGGTATCCATATGGGGAGTAAAAGTCGCTTTATTTTTACCACGCAGAATCATGGCTATTTCTGTAGCCAGACGACCTAAACGCTGTCCTGCGGCATCGATTACATACCATGTCGGCTCTATTGTATCTTTAGTTGGTAAGGGGGTTTTATTCATTTTTTTAAGTATTTCGCGGATTAATTTTATATGGTTTGCTAACTATGCCAAGAGAAAAGTAGGTTGAGTGTCAAACCAGACTTGTTTGGAAAAGGGAAATTCGGGATAACCTACCCTGAGTAGGCACAGCCCTTTAGCTGGGGCAGAATATTTAACTAAATCTCGCCGCCCCTTTCGCCAAATAGCAGTAAACTCTTGTGGCGATCGCTTTTGCCCTCCCACTTCTACTAGCATTCCTACTATCAAGCGCACCATGCCATACAAAAAACCATTAGCTTGTATTTCTAAGTGCAAAAATGAACCCTGTCGGTAGCATTCAGCCGCTTGAACTTCGACAAGGGAATTTTTACGTTCTGCTCCCGCTCTTCTAAACGCCTCTAAATTATGTTCCCCAATTAAGGGATTCAACGCTTCTTGGATTCGGTCTTCCTGTAAGGGAGTGTGATAGTAGTGCCAACTTAAATGGTTGACAAATAAATTTGGTCGTTTATCTGTATAAATAGTGTACCGATAACGCCGCCATAAAGCGGAAAAACGAGCGTGCCAACGGGAAGAAACTTTAGCTGAGGCTCTAATTAATATACCTTCAGGCAATTTCCCATTCAAAATTTTAGCCCATTTGTGAGGGGGAATTGGTCCGCAATATTCAAAGTGCGCTACTTGAGCCGCAGCGTGTACCCCTGAATCTGTTCTTCCCGCACCGTGAATGATCACTGGATGCCCGACTACAGAAGCGATCGCTTTCTCTATTTCTCCTTGGATGCTGCTTTGATTTGGTTGTTTTTGCCAGCCATGAAAATTAGTTCCCAGATATTGAATAACCAGGGCAATCCTTTGTTTTGTTGGCTCACAACCCTTCATCTTAAATTATTACTTAAACTAATTCAATAATCGCCATTTCGGCATTATCGCCACGACGAGGCTTAGTTCTGATAATGCGAGTATAACCGCCATTACGAGAACCATAGCGATCGCCAACAGCTGCAAATAATTCGCTGACTAATTCTTTATCATATAGGTATCCCAGAGCTTTTCTTCTGGCGGCTATTGAACCATCTTTAGCTAAAGTAATCATGTTGTCTACCTCACTACGCACAGCTTTGGCTCGCGTCAAAGTAGTTTTGATTTGACCGTGACGAATAATTTCAGTGGCTAATGCCCTTAACAGAGCCTTTCTCTGGTCGGCGGGTAAGCCTAATTGGGGGACTTTACATCGATGACGCATGATTGAGTGTTATTTTGATAGTTATTTACCTGATTTTTCTTGGGGCAGAGTGATGCCCAAGCGTTTTTGCAGGGCTTCTATGACCTCGTCGGCAGATTTTTGCCCGAAATTTTTAATTTCCAAGAGGTCTTCTTGAGTATAATCGAGTAAGTCAGAAACAGAATTGATTTGCGCTCGTTTCAGACAGTTATATGCCCTGACTGATAACTGTAATTCTTCGATGGGAATTTGGCTGGTGGGATCTTCATCTTCTTGAAAGTCATCTTGAATTTCTTCTAGGGTTAAATCTTTAAGAGGACTGAACAAGTCAACTACGATTCCTGCTGCTTGGGATAGAGCTTCTTCTGGCTTGATACTGCCATTAGTCCAGATTTCCATAATCAACCTTTCACGAATTCCCAATTCATCGATACGGGCATCTTCAACGCTATAGTTGACTTTAGTAACTGGCATGAATATGGCATCAATTTGCAGAAAATCTAAAGAACTTCCCTCCTCTTTACCTCTTTCTACGGCTCGATAACCCTTACCTTTTTCGATTTTAAACTCCATTTCCAAGCTAGTACCTTCAGCGATAGTCGCTACGTATTGGCTGGAGTCTACCATTTCCACCGTGGATGGTAATTGAAATTGAGCCGCCGTTACAGTTCCAGGTCCGGTTGCTTCCAATCTTCCTATTTCAGGTTGATTGCTGTAGCTTTTGAGAACAATCTCTTTCATATTGAGAATGATCTCTAAAACATCCTCTCTTACTCCCTCAATGGTGGCAAATTCATGGGTGGCAAAGCCGAACTTGTGTTCTTGTTTATCTTCACCTTTGGCCATACCTCCACCAATGCGGATTGCCGTCACTGCTGTTCCTTCTAGGTTAGATAACAATACTCTCCTCAAAGCATTTCCTAGAGTCGTACCCTGACCGCGATCGAGAGGTTCGAGGACAAACTTACTATATTGTTGGTGATTTTTTAGAGTTTTTGACTCTACACATTCAATTTGAAATTGTGCCACAGACCGAATCTCCCTTTTTTTCGACAGCGATTTTCTAGAAGATCGCAATTCAAACCGATCTCTTTCTTATATTTAATCGCGCTATTAGTTATTAATTAAGGTTATACTCTACGTCTTTTAGGCGGACGACAACCGTTATGAGGTATGGGAGTCACATCTCGAATGAGAGTAATTTCCAGTCCTGCACCTTGTAGAGCGCGAATTGCTGTTTCTCTACCTGCACCAGGACCGCTCACCATTACTTCAATTTGTCGCATTCCTTGATCCATTGCCCTCCGTCCTGCACTATCAGCAGCAGTTTGAGCCGCAAAAGGAGTACCCTTTTTCGCTCCTTTAAAACCACTTGAACCTGCTGATGCCCAGGATACTACGTCTCCTTTAGTATCGGAAATAGTAACAATGGTATTATTAAAGGTAGATTGAATGTGAGCTACACCGTTGGGAACGTTTTTTTTGCTTTTTTTTGCACCGCTTCTTCGTTTGGGTTGCGCCATATTCTTGTGCTGGGGATATCACTTAGTTTTACTCAAGTTACTGCCTCTTAATTCAAAGAGGCAATGTGGGAAAATTTGTCCAACAATCTTAACTAGTCTTTCCTGACATTGTTTACCAAAGATATACTTTTGTCGTATTTTGGTTGTTTGTTTGAAACCAAATTTCCAACGCCTGAAAAAATAATCCGAAATTATTTTTTACCTGGGGCTTTTTTCTTGCCGGCAACAGTCAGTCTTCTACCACGACGGGTACGAGCATTCGTACGAGTTCTTTGACCTCTTAAAGGTAATCCCATACGATGACGACGACCTCGATAAGTGCCGATATCAGCCAGACGTTTGATGTTCATCGCTTCCCAACGTCTCAAGTCTCCTTCGACTTGATAGTTTTCTTCTATATAAGCGCGAAGTTTGGCTACATCTTCGTCTGCTAGATCTTTCACTCTGGTATCTGGATTGACACCAGTTGCTGCTATGATATCTTGAGCTCGCGATAAACCAATACCGAAAATATAAGTCAGCGCAATTTCTACGCGCTTATCACGGGGAAGGTCTACGCCCGAAATCCGTGCCACGTTTTTTTCTCCCTGTTATTTTGATGTTATTTACTGGTTTAATGAATTGTTCAAGTTTTATTATCCCGATTGAAGTTAGCTATCCTTGACGCTGCTTGTGTTTAGGATTGCTACTACAAATAACCATGACGCGACCGCGTCTACGGATGACGCGGCATTTTTCACACATTTTTTTGACTGATGGTCTAACTTTCATGCCCTTTTTGGCAACACTGCAAGCTTATTATTATATTTATATTTGTGGGATTATGTCAAGTAATATACTTTAACTTTTAATCTTATCGATCTAACTATTTGGTATGCTATTAGCATCAAATAAAATCTCATCACTAAACTTCTATTTGTTTTTGAGTCGATAAGTAATTCTACCTTTAGTCAAATCGTAAGGGGTTAATTCTACTTTGACGCGATCGCCAGGCAAAATTTTGATGTAATTACGTCTGATTTTCCCTGAAATGTGAGCTAACACATTAAATCCGTTATCGAGATCGACTCGGAACATTGCATTCGGCAGAGACTCAGTTACCGTCCCCTCCATTTCGATTAAATCTTGTTTAGACAACTTTTAGACTCTCCGCTCTTTTTGCTACTATTTGAAATATGGCGATCGCCATTAGCTCAACCTAAATTTTTTATAGGCACTATCTTCCATAGTACCCTGTTTAGCATGATAGAGCAAAATTACAACCAAGCTGGAGGACAACTAAATTAATTTAAGCGAGTGCTTGATGCAAGACTTGAGTAACGTCAGCCATTGGTAATTCCCCATCTATAGTTTTGAGGCTTCCTTTAGCTGTATAAAAGTCAATCACCGGCACAGTGTCTTGATGATAAATCTCCAGACGACGACGAATAGTTACTTCGTTATCATCTTTACGATTTCTAGCTAATAATCTGTCTACTAAAATTTCATCGGCAACTTTTAAATTTAAAACACAATCAGCTGTTTGATTGAGTTTATCTAGGAGTTGATCTAAAAAAGCTGCTTGATTGACATTTCGCGGAAACCCATCTAGTATCCAACCTTTTGAGGCATCATTATAAGACAAACGGTCTTCAATCAGGTCTAAAATCAAAGAATCTGGCACTAGTTCTCCCCGATCCATATAATCTTTAGCTTGTTTCCCTAAAGGAGTTTGCTGTACCACAGCGGCCCTAAGAATATCACCAGTTGATATATGGGCAATATGATAGTCTTTTGAGAGTATTTGTGCTTGAGTTCCTTTTCCTGCTCCTGGAGGACCCAAAAAAATTAATCGTTTCATTATATTGTTATACTTCAATCTATTTTTTGTCTCATTGCCAATTCCTCCTCATGATTTCATCAATACTACTGTTTGACCATTCCCTCATAGCGTTGGGAAATTACATAGGTTTGAATCTGTTTGGCAGTGTCAATTGCCACGCCAACTAGAATCAATAAAGAGGTTGCTCCAAAGCCACTAAATACTGTAGTACCTGCGGGAATTGCGCTTTCTACTAAAGTGGGAATGGTAGCCACTAGACCCAAAAAGATTGCCCCTAATAAGGTCAAACGATTGAGAACTTTTTCCAAATAAGCACTGGTGGTTTTACCAGGACGAATTCCCGGAATCGAAGCTCCCATTTTCTTTAAATTTTGGGACATATCCACGGGATTTACCGTTAGAGAGGCATAAAAATAGCTAAAAAACAGGATTAAAACCAAGTAAGTAGCAATATAAATCCAACTACCTGGTTGAATGGCGATGGCAATTTGATTGGCAATATTTTTCGCTACACCTTCTCCAGGAATTACCCCTGCCAAGGAAGCTGGTAAAAATAACACCGAAGAAGCAAAAATAATCGGCATTACCCCTCCTTGATTAAGTCTGAGAGGCAAGTAATTAGTTCTTTCGCGATAAACCCTTCTACCTACTTGCCTGCGGGCAGAGATAATGGGAATGCGGCGAGTACCTTCTTGGATAAACACAATACCGACAATCATAGTGAGAAAAACTAAAAGTAGAATTACCACTTGAGCGATCGCTTCTCGACCACCGGTTTGAGCATATTCAATGGTGTTACCCAAGGTTCTGGGCAATACGGCTACAATATTGACAAAAATCAATAAAGAAGCGCCATTGCCAATTCCCCGTTCGGTAATTAGTTCCGATACCCACATGACAAACATCGAGCCAGCAGTGAGTGCTAAGACTGTTTCGGCGACAGGAAAAAAGCTGCGTTCGATAATACCATTACTGACTAACAAACCAAAAGTGATACCAGAACTTTGAATAATTGCCCAGCCTAGAGCTACATAACGAGTAATTTGAGAAATTTTACGCCTTCCAGCTTCTCCTTCATTTTTTTGCAAATCTTCTAACGAAGGAATCGCCGATGCTAACAACTGCATAATAATGGAGGCGTTAATAAACGGTAAAATGCCCAGAGCAAATATACCCAAAGCAGAAATCCCTCCTCCAGTAAAGATATCTAGAAATCCGACAATGGAAGAATTAGAAGAGCTACCCATAAAACTCTCAAACACTTCGCGATTGATTCCTGGAATGGGAATAAAAACACCTAAACGTACTAATATTAAAAGTCCAATAGTGACAAGCAGACGACCTCTTAGACCGGCTGCTTGTGCCATTTGTAAAAATGTTTCTTGTGCCGATGGCGTTTTATCTCGAACCATGCAAGATTACCTCTTTAAGTATGCTTGGCAGTTTAGCAAATTAAATTATCCAGAAAAGGCTTTATGTTATTTTAATTATTTTCACCTTTGCTACTTATGATAAACCAATAGGGCTATCTTGCTTAATTGCCAACAATTTCATAACTGCCACCAGCAGCTTCAATTTTCTGGATAGCACTTTTAGAAAAAGCTGCGGCTTTGACGGTTAAAGCAACATTTAACTCTCCATTACCCAATATTTTTAAAGGCCCATCATTAGCAGTAACGACTCCATTGTCTAGCAATGTTGCCAGAGTAACTTCGGTATTAGCTGGCAAAGATGATAGAGAGCTTACGTTGACGATGGTGTAATGTTTTTGATTGACCAAA
This sequence comes from Pleurocapsa sp., assembly GCA_050330335.1. Taxonomy (GTDB): domain Bacteria; phylum Cyanobacteriota; class Cyanobacteriia; order Cyanobacteriales; family Xenococcaceae; genus Waterburya. Next base: position 8,510 of record JBHJNX010000162.1, read on the forward strand.
GGGAAATGTTTTAGTTTTGGTACCCGACGATATAAAGGCATTTGACCACCTTCAAAGCCAGCCTTAGTTCCGGTACCGGAACGAGATTTTTGACCCCGCATTCCAAAACCACAGCTAGCTCCCTGTCCGGCAGCAATACCGCGTCCTACTCTTCGTCTACGTCTTTTAGACCCCTCTTGAGGAGCGAGATTTTCTAATTTCATCGATTTTTTCCCAAAATTGTACAATTTTAAGCATACATTTGCTCTACGGGAATGCCTCTTTCTCTAGCTACTTCTGAAAAAGTTCGCAAACCTTCTAAAGCATCAATAGCTGCTCTAGCATTGTTTAAAGGGCTATTAGAACCCAACTGTTTGGCTAAAATGTTTTTAACTCCAGCTAATTCCAAGACAGTCCGTACTGCACCACCTGCAATTACACCAGTACCAGGAGCAGCAGGGCGCATAAATACTTTAGCACCACCTGCCACACCGTTAGTGACATGGGTAATTGAATTAGCTTTGGTCAGAGAAATTTCCACCAATTGTTTTTTGGCATCAGCAACACCTTTACGTACGGCACCAATAACATCGGCAGCCTTACCTACTCCAACTCCCACTTGGCCTTTTTCGTTACCGACGACAACGATCGCCCTAAAGCTTAGTTTTTTACCACCTTTTACTACTTTACTGACACGACGGATCTGGACTACCCGCTCCTGCCAGTTAGTATCTTTATCTTTAGCACGACTTTTTTTGCGTGACTTTGATGATTTAGCCATAATTAATATCCTGTATCTTGATTTCGGTTTAAAAGTCTAATCCTGCTTCGCGGGCTGCTTCAGCCAAAGCTTTAATGCGACCGTGATAGAGATTGCCACCGCGATCAAAAACTACTTGAGCTATACCTTTTTCTAAAGCTCGCTCGGCTACTAATTTACCAACGGCTGCTGAAGCAGGGCAGGCTGCACTAGAGGAAAACCCCGATTTAATACTAGAATCTAAAGTAGATGCAGCAACTAAAGTGTGTTGCGCAATATCATCAATCACTTGAGCATAAATGTGAGTGTTAGAACGAAATACACACAAACGGGGTCTTTCGGGAGTACCGCTTACTTTTTTCCGTACTCGTTGATGACGACGTTTGATTAATTCTTTGCGTGAAGGCTTCATGATTTCTACTTACCTGTCTTACCAGCTTTACGTCTGACTTGTTCGTCAAAATAGCGGATACCTTTGCCTTTATAGGGTTCAGGGGGACGCACAGCCCGAATCTGAGCGGCGACATTACCTACTATTTCTTTATCAATACCACTAACAATTACTTCGGTATTTCTGTTATCTATAGCTACATCGATACCATCGGGCATTACCATCTCAACTGGTTTACTGTAACCAACGTTAAGAGTTAATGTTTTACCTTGAGCTTGCGCTCTGTAACCTACACCCTGAATTTGCAAGCGTTTTTGAAATCCTTGAGATACTCCGTCCACCATGTTGGCAATAAGAGTTCGGCAGAGACCGTGACGCTGGCGACCGATGCGAGAACCATCTGTCGGGGCAACTACAAGAGTGTCACCTTCTTGTTTGACTGCAATCGGTGCAGGAATTTCCCGTTCTAAAGTTCCTTTCGGTCCTTTGATTGTGATGTGTTGTCCTTTAATTTCTGCGGTTACTTTCCCTGGAATAGGGATAGGCTGTTTGCCAATACGAGACATAAATTTACTGCTCCTTGTTCATTACCAGACATAACAGAGAATTTCGCCACCAACTCCTTGAGAGCGTGCTTCTCTATCTGTCATAACTCCACGAGAGGTAGATACAATCGCAATACCAATACCACCAAGGACGCGAGGAATATCTTTACGTCGAGAATAAACCCGTAATCCTGGTTTACTGACCCGTTTGAGGGTACTAATAATTGGCTGACGATTTCTGCCTTTATATTTCAGGGTAATTACAATAAACTTTTTAGGCTCTTCCCCTGTTTCTTCATAACCTTCGATAAAACCTTCACTTTGTAAGACTTTGGCAATATTGCGAGTCATTTTAGTAGAAGGTACTTGAGTGGTTTCATGCTTGACCATACAGGCATTGCGAATGCGGGTCAGCATATCTGAAATAGTATCGGTTGCCGCCATTATTTCCTGTTGTTATGTTTCGATCTAAGAATTTAATTATTACGGAAGGGCATTCCCATTTCTTTGAGTAAGGATCGTCCTTCTTCATCAGTATTGGCTGAAGTAACGATAGAAATATCCAGTCCTCTGATTTGATCTATACTGTCGTAGTCAATTTCGGGAAAGATTAGTTGTTCTCTCACCCCCAGACTGTAGTTACCTCTACCATCAAAGCTTTTTGGACTGATGCCGCGAAAGTCACGAATCCGAGGTAGTGCTAGAGAAATCAAGCGTTCGAGAAAAGCGTACATTCGCTCTCCTCGTAGCGTTACCATAACTCCTACGGGCATTCCTTTGCGGATTTTAAAGCCAGCGATCGCTTTTTTGGCTCTGGTGACAACAGGTTTTTGTCCTGTAATTACGGACAGTTCGTTGAGAGAAGATTCTAAAGCCTTAGCATTTTGAGATGCTTCCCCTAAGCCACGGTTAATAATAATTTTGACTACTTTTGGGACTTGATGAACGTTACTATAGCTAAACTGTTCGGTTAGCTTGGGAACGATTTCTTCTAAATATCTAGTTTTGAGTGGTTTGGGCATTAGTGTTCACCTGTTTAATTCCTGGGCTTGGTCAGGAGATTTTAAAATGATTTAATCGATAATTTCGCCAGTTTTTTTTAGAATACGTACTTTACGACCGTCTTCGGTGAAAGTATAACCAACACGACTGGCTGTTTCTTCTTTTTTGGAATAGAGCATCACATTAGAACTATGAATGGGAGCTTCAAAAGTTATAATCTGACCAGATTCTCCTTCTTGGCGGGGCTTGACGTGCTTGGTTTTGACATTAACTCCCTGTACTATTACCTGGCTAGTTTTGGGAATTACACGGGAAATCTCGCCGATCTTGCCCTTGTCTTTACCAGAGATAACTTGAATGGTATCTCCTTTCTTGATGTGCATTTTAAAGCGAGTTTGAGGTTTAGTTTTTGCCATTAGATTACCTCCGGAGCTAGAGAAACTATTTTGGTAAAGTTTTTATCTCTCAGTTCTCGTGCAACAGGTCCGAAAACACGAGTTCCCCTGGGGTTTCCTTGGTCGTTAATAATTACGGCTGCATTATCATCAAAGCGAATGCTCATTCCACTATCGCGACGCACTGATTGCTTGGTGCGGACAATAACGGCTTTGACAACTTCAGATTTTTTTACCCCCATATTGGGTAAAGCATCTTTGACTACAGCAATCACTACATCGCCAATGAAAGCATAGGGACAATTTCCTTTACCGATAACCCGCAAACACATTAACTTGCGCGCGCCACTGTTATCGGCAACATTTAAATAGGTCTGTTGTTGAATCATGTTTGATCGCGACCGTAAATAGTTTGATTAATAGAATTTATCAATTTTTAGATTCAAGAATTTCGGCAACCGTCCAGCGTTTGGTACGACTGAGAGGTCTAGTTTCCCGGATGCGAACGCGATCGCCTAATTTGCATTTATTTTCTTCGTCGTGAACCTTATATTTTTTGGTTCTAACCACGATTTTGCCGTATTTAGGGTGTTTGTTGCGGTTTTCAATGGCTACCACTATGGTTTTTTCCATTTTGTCGCTAACTACTTCCCCGACTCTTTCTTTAACTGCCATAATGTTAATTTAATCCTCTTGTGTATTACTGACAGCAGGTGTGACTTCTTCAGTTGAGTTAGCCAGTTGACGTTCTCTTTCTACAGTAAGTAATTGAGATAAACGGTGTTTGACGTGTTTAAATAGGTGAGGTTTTTCGAGACGGCGAGTTGCCTGTTCTAATCTCAATTGAAATAGCTCCCGTTTAACCGCTAGTATTTCTTCTGCCAGTTCTTCATCACCTAAGTTTCTGGCATCTTCAATTTTAGGTAGAGCCATAATTTAATATTCCTCTTCGCGAGTGATGAATTTTGTTTTGATGGGTAATTTTTGTGCTGCTAGGCGCATGGCTTCTCTAGCAATAGGTTCGGCAACCCCTGCCATTTCAAACATGATGCGTCCAGGTTTGACGACTGCTACCCAATATTCAGGAGAACCTTTACCCGAACCCATTCTAGTTTCAGCCGGACGCATGGTTACGGGTTTGTCCGGGAAAATCCGAATCCAGATTTTACCGCCCCGCTTGACATAACGAGTCATTGCTCGTCTAGCTGCCTCAATTTGACGGGAAGTAATCCAAGAAGGTTCTGTTGCCTGAAGGGCATAGTCGCCGAAATTTAAGGTATTGCCGCGTTGTGCCATACCTCTCATACGACCCCGATGCTGTTTGCGAAATTTAGTTCTTCTGGGACTGAGCATAATCTATCAATTTGCTAATAGTTATTCTGAGCGGTCGTCAAATTTTTGACGACGACGTTGACGGCGTGGTGCTTGAGAGGGAACTGCTGTTGCAATTTCTTCTTGTCCTGGGATAATTTCTCCTTTGAATACCCAGACTTTGACTCCCAGAATGCCGTAAATAGTTAAAGCAGTTTTATAGGAATAGTCAATATCGGCTCTAAGGGTATGTAGGGGAACTCTACCTTCTCTTACCCATTCAGTACGAGCAATTTCAGCCCCATTCAAGCGTCCACTAACTTGAATTTTGATCCCCTGTACCTCTGCTCGTTGCGCTCTTTGAATTGCCTGGCGAACCACCCGACGGAAAGAAACTCTTCGTTCTAACTGCTGAGTAATATATTCGGCAATCAAAGCGGCATCGGCATCGACACGAGGAACTTCAATAACATTAATACGAATTTGGCGAGCATTGCCCACTAATCCTTGAAGTTCGGTACGTAATTTTTCAATTCCCGAACCACCGCGACCTACAACCACACCGGGTCTAGCAGTATGAATAGCTAGTTCGATTTGATCTGCTTTGCGTTCGATCTTGACTTGAGAAATGCCAGCATTGTTCAGTTCTTTGTTGACGTATTCCCTAATCAAACGATCTTCTTGTAGTAGTTCAGGATAGCGTTTGGTGTCAGCATACCAACAGGATTGATGTTCTTTGGTAATCCCTAGACGAAAACCCGTTGGGTGTATCTTTTGTCCCACAAATATTTCCTCTTTAGTAGTTAATCTAGATTTAGTCTGTAACTTCGGGGGCGACTGCAACGGTAATGTGGCAAGTCGGTTTGCGAATTTGATAAGCTCGACCTTGCGCTCTGGGGCGGTAACGTTTGAGAACCGGACCTCCATCGGCAAAAGCTTGACTGACTACTAAAGTTGCGGGATCGAGTCCGTTATTGTGTTCAGCGTTAGCAACCGCAGAACGCAAGGTTTTCAAGATTGGCTCGCAAGCTTTATAAGGCATAAATTCGAGAATAATTAGTGCTTCTCGATATTGACGACCGCGAATTTGGTCTAATACTCGTCTGACTTTAAAAGGAGACATCCGAATGTATTTGGCGATCGCTTTGACTTCGTTATTAGTATCTATTGCCATGGTGGTATCTAAGATTAAGTATTTCTACTGGCGGTTGATTTCCTCCAGTGTTTTTACCTTCTCCCCTTTTTATCGCTTTTGGCATGACCTCTAAAGGTGCGGGTGGGAGCAAATTCCCCTAATTTATGCCCGACCATTTGATCGCTAATAAATACAGGGATATGTTGACGACCGTTGTGAACGGCTATGGTGTGTCCGACCATTTGTGGCAAAATTGTTGAAGCTCGCGACCAAGTTTTGATCACTTCTTTTTTATTATTAGCGTTCAACTTTTCGATTTTTTTCAGCAGGCTGTCGGCAATAAATGGCCCTTTTTTGAGAGAACGACTCATAGTTCAGTAGTTAGTAAAAAGTATCTTAACGACGACGGCGAACAATTAGTTTGTCGCTGGCTTTATTTTTCTTGCGAGTTTTACGACCTAATGCCGGCTTGCCCCAAGGAGTAACTGGTCCGCTTCTCCCAATAGGAGCGCGTCCTTCACCGCCACCATGAGGGTGATCGCAGGGGTTCATCGCACTACCTCTAACTTGAGGCCTTTTACCTAAATGACGACTTTTACCAGCTTTACCCAATTTAAGGTTTCTCGCTTCAACATTACCTACTTGACCGATGGTAGCGTAACATTCTTTGCGCACCATTCTGACTTCTTTAGAAGGTAGCCCTATAGTTACATAGTCTCCTTCTTTTGCCATTACTTTGGCAGCAGTACCGGCAGCACGAACAATTTGTCCGCCTCTTCCTGCTACTAACTCTACATTATGAATAGTTTCCCCTAATGGAATATTACTTAAAGGCAAAGCATTTCCCACTTCAATAGGAGCATTGGGGCTGGCAATAATTGGTGTACCGACACCCATGCCCACTGCGGCTAAAATGTAGCGTTTTTCACCATCTTCATATTGAACCAGGGCAATGCGAGCATTACGGTTGGGATCGTATTCGATGGCAATTACTTCGGCTGGTACGTTACGCTTGTCGCGACGAAAATCAATAATCCGATAGAGGCGTTTATGTCCCCCACCGCGACGACGACTGGTAATGACACCGCGATTGTTACGCCCTTTTTTTCTGTGCTTGTATTTGGTTAAAGATTTTTCTGGGGTTGATTTAGTAATCTCAGAAAAATCAGATATTATTGCCTGGCGCGTGCCTGGCGTATATGGTCGAAACGAACGAGTACCCATAATTGGCTTTTAATTAGCTTTTTCGAGTGTTAGATGTTATACATCGGGGAACAAGACTATAGAATCCCCATCTTTCAAAGTCACGATTGCTCTTTTGTATTGAGCTTTATAACCCACAAATCTACCTACTCTGCGTTTTTTGCGAGGTAAGGTTAGAGTATTGACCTTTACTACCGTGACATCAAACAGACTTTCAATTGCTGCTCTGATTTCTGGTTTGGTAGCTTTGGGTAAAACATCAAAGACGTATTTACCAAGCTCCATTTGAATTGTGCCTTTTTCGGTAATAATTGGTTTGAGAATTAGATCTGCTAAATCTCTGGGATTGTATTCAGTCACTGTAGACCTCCTGTATCTGCTCTAATGCGTCGGTGGTGACTACAATTTTGTTCGCGTGCAGCACATCAAAAACATTGAGATTAGTAGCTTTAATTAACTTGACATTGCTAATATTACGAGTTGACAAGTTGACGTTTTCAGGTACTTCTTTAAGAATTAATAGCACTTTGGCATCTGCTTCAATACCCCAACGTTGTAGTGCAGCAATGACTTCTTTAGTTTTAGGACGATCTAGCTCAGAACCAAAATTTTCGACAACAATCGTATCTTCTATACGAGAACTAAATGCTGTTCTCAATGCCAAGCGTCGCTCTTTGCGATTCATTTTGGTGCTGAAATCTCTGGGTCTGGGTCCAAAAATTACACCACCTCCACGCCACAAGGGAGAGCGAATCGAACCAGCACGAGCGCGTCCAGTTCCTTTTTGTCTCCAGGGTTTACGTCCACCACCACGGACTTCGGCTCTGGTTTTACTAGATGCCGTTCCCTGACGGGCATTATTCAACTGCCTGACTAAGGCTCGATGAACTACATGAGCCGCAGTTTCTTCTTTGGCGACCTTTAATTCTAGGGTTGTCTCGCCGACATTTTCCCCTTGCCAATTTTTGACTACACAATTAACCATAGTTATTTGTTTGTTATCTGTTGGTTGTTAAATAACTAACAAGCGATTATTTTTTGCCGACAATGTTGCTAGGACTAATACTCAGCAATGCTCCTGGTTTACCGGGAACTGCACCTTTAATCAGCAACAAATTTTGTTCGGAATCAATTTTGACCACTTTGAGTTTGCGGATGGTTACTTGAGTACCGCCATAACGTCCTGCCATTTTTTTGCCTGGATAGACACGACCTGGTGTAGTACCTGCTCCTGTCGAACCGGGTAAACGATGGTTTTTAGAACCGTGAGTCATAGACCCTCGTTTAAAGTTGTGTCGTTTTTGATATCCTGCAAAACCGCGACCAATAGTGTTACCACTCACGTCAACGGTTGTATCGGGGTTAAAAATTTCAGAAATATCCAGAGCTTTGCCTAATTCATACCCATCGGTTAACTCGGTGCGATATTCTTTGAGGTGACGCAAAGGATTAGTTCCTGCTTTGTTTAGATGACCTAGTTCTGGTTTGTTTAACGCTTTTTCTTTGACTTCTTCATAGCCAACTTGAATCGAACTATAGCCATCGGTTGCTTTAGTTTTAATCTGAGTTACAAAACAAGGACCTGCTTTGACTACCGTAACGGGAATAGCCGCTCCCGTTTCTGAATCAAAAATTTGGGTCATGCCTAGTTTTGTACCAAGAACGCCGATAGACACGGATTTTAGCCTCTCTATAATTGCTAAACAACACCAATTGAGTCTAAATAATAATGACTCTTAAAAATACCTACTGACATGAAACAGCCACCTTGTTGCTTTAGTTGATGCTATCAATGACACAATATTTGACCTCATAGATAACAAAACCCTATGACAAGATTGCAGCAGCAAATATATAATTTTGTTTTTTAAGATTTACGCTCGGAACTTAATCAGGTTTTGATCCTAAATTATTTCCGAATTTTATAATTACCTGTATCCTCAAAGACTTAAAGAAATAGCTTCTTCAGTATCTTTATTTGAGGAGGTCGTATACACAGTAAATCTCTCACAATCCCCATTAATCTTTGGCTTAAAATAAAAACTGGATAATTACCACTTTTTTTTTGTTTTTTTAATGGGGGGACACTTAAATCGTTATCGATCTATGTGAGGCTGGTTGATTTTAACCACAATCGTTAATGATACACTAAGATTAATGTCGCTGGCAAGAAATTATTTTAGGAAACACAGAATCAAGTGGAACAGTGGTCGATCTATAAGGAATTTAAATTTGAAGCGGCTCACAGATTACCCCATCATAATGGCAAATGCCGTCGGCTGCACGGACACAGTTGGGTAGGAAGAGTTTATGTTAAGGGCGATCGCACTTTGGCTAGCGGTGTTAAACAGGGTATGATTATTGACTATGGTGACATCCAAAAGTATATTCAACCATTATTGGATAATTTTTTAGATCATTATTATCTCAATGAAACTCTCAACTTAGAAAGTCCTACTAGTGAGTTGGTAGCTAAATGGATCTTTGAGCAGTTAGAGCAAGCAGGTTTACCAGGACTTTATGCCGTAGAAATTCGAGAAACTTGTACTTCTAGTTGTACATATCAACGGAACGAGGGAACGCAAATCAAGACTAAGTAAGTAAATAGAGTCTTACATTTCTAAACCGTCTTTTTGTAATTTTTTAAAAGGATCAATAACGAGATCAATGAGACGGCGTTGTCTGATAATTACTTCAGCAGTGGCGGTTTGACCTGGAGTGAGAGGAATTTTTTTATTACGTCCCGTGAGATATGATTGTTCTAACTTAATTTTTAGTTCGTAAGTTGCTTGTTTGCCTTGCTCGGTTTCGGTCATTTTCGAGTCTGGAGAAATCCAAATTACTTCACCTGCTAATATTCCGTAATCTTGGAAAGGATAGGCATCAAATTTAACTTTAACTGGCATTCCTACTTTCAAAAAACCGCTTTCTGTAGGTTGCATATAAGCTTTTAAAATTAGAGGAGAATTTCCCTGGGCAATTTCTACTACTCGATCGCCTGGCTGTACTACTGTTCCTGCTCCCTGAATAGGTAAATGAAAGACTATACCACTATTAGGTGCTTTAACCACTCGTTGAGATAATTGAAATTTTAAGGACTCGATTTTGCTATTATTTTGCTCGATCTCCGAGCGCAGAGTCATAATTTGAGTTGTCAAATCTTCTAACTGTTCTTCGGTTTTGAGTAGTGCTAATTGATTGGAGTGAAGCAAACTTTGATAACCGCTTTTTTGTTCTTGTAAGCGCAGTTTAGCTTGGGCGATTTCAGATGCAGTTTGTTGGGTTAATTTATCATAGTTGCTTTGCTCTTCTTTGAGACGAGAGCGAGCTTGTGCTAATTGAGAAACTGCTTGAGCCAAACGCTCTTTATTTTCTGCGGCTTCTTGCTGAATATCTTGTAGGCGGTCTTGGGGAATAATGCCATCTTGATAGGCTTGATTATAACGAACAGCTTTATTATTTGCCCCATCTAGAGTGACAACTGACAAGCGATAGTTGGCTTTGCTGGCATCTAATGCCTGTTCGTATTGTTCGATTTGAGCTAGTTTTTCGACTTTTTGAGTTTCAGCTAGAGTTTCTAGTCCTGCTAAATTTTGCCTGGCTTGTTCTATCTGTGCCTGTTTTTCTAATTCTCCTGCCTGATTTTGTTGTTGTTGAGTATTCAGCGTCAGCAATAGCTGGTTTTTCATTAATTCTAATTGAGCCAATCGTCCTTGTTGACCTGTATGTTGGGCTTGTAGCTGCTGAAGTTCGGCACGCAGGGTATCTGATTCTAGTTCGGCTACAACTTGTCCGGCTGTAACTGTTTCTCCTTCTTTAACTTTGAGTGCAGCTACGGTAGCAGCTACGGGAGCATCTAATTTAACTGTGGTCGCTTGAGGTTCTAATTTACCGCGAGCAGTGCCAGTTTCATCGACTTTTGCCAAAATCGACCAGGGTAATAAGATTGCTGTAAAGACAATAATTAAGTAAAATAACCCCCTAGTCCAGAGACGGGGTAAGGCATCGAGTAAATCTTTGGTTGCCATAGACCATGAATCTTCTTCGGAAGATATTGTAGCTAAAGCATTACTATCAGCTAGATCTTGTTGGTAGATTTCCCCTGTTGAAGTTGGGGATACTCTTTGAATTGAAGATTCTTGTTGGCTATTTTGTTTGGCTTGAGCTATAGAGTTCTGGGAAGCTGAGGGTGAAAGACTGTTAGCTGAAAATAAGCCCTGACCGAATTGTAGATAATGACGATGAACGAAACGAATGGCCAGAGTTAGCTCTGTAGCACCAGTATTTTTTTGAAGATATCCTTTTGCACCGGCGTTAAAAGCTCGCTCTATATATTCTTGTCGATTGTTACTAGTTAAAATAATTACTTTAGTTTCGGGAGAACATTGTAAGAGTTTTTCAGTAATTTTAATACCACTCATCCCCGGCATTTCGATATCTACCAGGGCAATATGGGGTTGCAATTGTTTGGCGAGTTTTAATGCTGTTGCACCGTTGTTTGCCATGCCGATAATTTCCATATCGGGTTCGGTTTTTAACGCCACTGATAGTAATTGACAGACGAGATTTTGGTCGTCAACGATCAGTACTTGTATTTTTTCCCTATAGGGTATGGGAACGAGAGAACTTTGAATTGGAGTTTGGTGTGACATTGCTAACAAATATCAATGATTGATTGCTAATTGTTGTTGATTTAAATAAAAGTAGTGACCGCGTTTTCTCATTAAGTCTTGATGGGTGCCGCTCTCGATAATAATGCCTTGGTCGAGAACTAAAATTAAATCGGCATGGCGAATTGTCGATAGGCGATGGGCAATAATAATGTTGGTGCGACCCTTGACAATAGTACTTAAGTTGTTTTGAATAATTCTTTCTGATTCTGCGTCTAAATTACTGGTAGCTTCGTCTAAGATTAACAATCGGGGATTGCCTAATAAGGCACGAGCGATCGCCAGACGCTGACATTGACCACCAGATAACGTTCCTCCCCGTTCACCAATGGGAGTATCGTAACCTAAAGGCAATTTTTCGATAAATTCATTTGCTCCTGCTTGGGTCGCAGCTTCGGTAATGGCTTCTATACTGGCTTCTGGATGGGAAATACTGATGTTTTCGCGGATCGTACCGCCAAACAAGAAATTAGATTGATCTACAACTCCTATTTGCGACCGTAGCGATCGCAGAGAAATGGTAGTCAAGTCATGACCATCAATGAGAATTCTGCCTTCTGTGGGAACGTACAGACCTAAAATTAGTTTGGCTAAGGTGCTTTTCCCCGAACCACTACGACCTACTAGAGCGATAGTCTGTCCTGGCTGAATTTCAAAATTAAGGTTTTCTAAAATATTGCGATCGCTGTCGGGATGATAGCGGAAAGTTACGTTTTCCAAGGCGATATGTCCCTGAATTGAACCGATAATTTGACGTTGTTGCTTTTCTAGTTCTTCTTCTGGTTTAGCATCTAGGACATCATTAATTCTTTCTACGGCAATAATTACTTCCTGTAGTTGATTCCACAGAACAGTTAATCTTTGAAAAGGACTGATTACATTGGCTAACAGCATATTAAATGCCACTAATTGACCAATAGTTAGTTGATTGTTAATTACCTGCCAAGCCCCCAACCACAACACAGCAGTAGTAGCTACAACTTCAATAATGGAACTAAAAACCTGCAACTTGTTACCAATTACCTGCCCTCGAAAACTGGTTTTAATCGAATTATTAAGCAGTTCTTCCCAGTGCCATCTGACTTGCTGTTCTACTGCCATTGATTTAATTGTATTTACCCCCGTTAAAGCTTCGATTAGATAGCTGCTTTCTTTAGCCATTGCGCCAAAAATTTCGCGAGAGATTTTTTGTAAAAACGGCGTGGCAATTAGAGCTAAAAACAGAAACGGTGGGATAATCGCTAAGGCTAATAAAGCCATTTGCCAGCTGTACCAAAACATCAAGCCGATATAGACAAATACTGTCAGGATATCGAGAATGATCGATAGAGCTTCTCCTGTTAAAAAACGCTGGATTTTATCGTTTTCTTGGACGCGAGCCATAATATCTCCCACGTAACGGGATTCAAAAAAGCTCAGGGGCAGACGAAATGTATGGCGAATAAAACCAACAATTAAAGCGGCATCGATGCGTTGGGCGGTGTGATCGAGTAAGTATTGTCGCAAACCCGTCATTACTACGCGAAATAGCCCGAATATTAGTAAACCCAAGCCTATTGCCGTTAGGGTGACGCTACTGCGCTGCACTACCACTCGGTCTAGGATTATTTGGGTGAGCAATGGTGTAATTAAACCAAATAGCTGAATCAACACTGAAGCCACAAAAACTTCAGAAATTACCACTCTGTGAGGTTTAAGTAATTCCCAGAATTGCCACAACAGACCGGAAGAAGTGCGATCGCTCTTGAGTGAAGTAGTAGGTTCGAGCAACAGGGCGTAACCAGTCCAACCTTCTAAGAATTCTCGTTTACTCAGAGTTTTTTGTCCTACTGCCGGATCTGCCACAACAACGCGGTCTTTTCTAATTTCATAGACAACTATGTAATGATTGCCCTCCCAATGGACGATCGCTGGCAGTTTTTGTTGGGCTAATTGACTTAAAGTGGCTTTGACGGGTTTGGTATTAAACCCCATAGTTTCTGCCGCAGTTACCAAACCCTTTAAAGATGAACCACTGCGGTTGACAGCAGCTAATTCTCGCAGTCGATGGAGGTTAAATTTTTTCTGCCAATATCGCCCTACCATTACCAAACAAGCAGCACCACAATCTGAAGCACTTTGTTGGGCGTAAAAAGGATAGCGACGCACTAATTTCTGCCACCAATGCCCGACTCGCTGGGTGGGAGAAGGAAATAAGGGTTGGCGTGGGGGAGAAGAACTAGACTGATCTTGAACTCTGACTAATTTAGGAAAATTAGTATTTTCTCTAGGGGTGACTAACAGTTGTTTTGGCGAAGCTAGTTTGGTGTCTAATTGAGGTATGGAAGAGACAATTTGTTGCCAATTTTCTTGACTGAGACTATATAGTTGTGTGGGTCGAGCAATACGCCAGTCTTGTTGTCTGAGTTGTGCATCTAGCCAATAGAGGCGATCGCTATTTAGGGTTTGTTGGGAACTGACTAATTCTCCTGTTTTGACCAACCACAAAACTTTTTCACGTAGGGAATCGGGTAATACCCCTACCGATAGATTATGACTTTCTAGTAGAGAAATTATTTTTTTTAACTGGGGGACGGAAACATCTTTGAACCTGTGGTTTTGGCGACAGAGTAATAATAAATCTAGCTGCACTGCTTGATGATATAACCGCTGGCCAATTCGAGGATTTTGTCCTGCGATCTCCTGTAACAATTTTCCCGGCAAATAAGCTAGCTGTAATTGGAAAGAAGCCCTAGCTACATAGGGTTGTAGTGTTGCTTGGGGAAATAAGGTTAGCTCTCCAAAAGACTCCCCTGCTTCTAGTGAAACTAAAAAGTTATTCTGACAATCTAAGAGTCTAGCTTTACCAGCGAGTACGGTATAAATTCCCGCTAAGGATTCGGAAGATTGCCAAAATTGCTTGCTTGGTTTTGGTTCAAGTATTTTGACAGCTTGCAAACATAGTTGGAGTTCTTGGGGGGATAATTCTGAACCCAATGTTTGCAATATTTTCTCTTGGAGGCTATGGGAAAAACTCGGTTGCGAATATAGCTCTGAATTCATGGCTTTTGCCCTTTAAAGTGAAATCTTGTGTAACTTAAGTATTGAGGGCGGGAAATAGTTGGAAATCAGTACGATCTGGCTGTGCAGTTTGGCTGAGATCGGCAATAACTATATTGCAACTTTGACGGGGTTTTGTAGAGACGTTAGTTTCTGTTTCTGTTTGCTTCTCGCGAGTGGACAGTCCCATTTTCTTTAATAAGCGATTAATATGGCGATCGCTTATAGCAATACCCAATTCTTTTTCTAAATGTCGGCTCAACCAATTGGCCGTCCAGCGAGTAAAAGCATAACCGCATTCACGGGGACTTTGATTGACTAATTCTTGTAGTCGATTGAGATATTCCTCATTAATTCTTTTGGGTCTGCCAATAGAAAGTCGTTTCCAGTCATGTGCCTGTCCTGTTTTGGCAGCAAAAATCCAATATCTGGCTGTTTCTTGAGAACAGTTAACCAACTTACAAATTTCTGTTTGAGTACGACCCAAATCTGCTAGCAACATAATTTTAATGCGCCGTGCATATTCTGGGCGTAACTCTTCTTTTGCCAAATTTTTTTGTAATAATTTTCTTTGAAATGGTGATAGTAATAATCCTTTCTCTGGATCTTCAATGGTTTCTAATTCTCGGTTTTGAGATTCGGAGCAATTTGGTACTAAAGTTTTGCTAGTCATAGTTTTAATTGAAAATTAACCACTAGTTGACTTATCTAAAAGGTAGTAATTCTAACTTTTCTGCACTGAGTTATACCAAGTAACTTATATATTTATTCTGATCTTTACCTTTGAAACCTTTCTATCACATTTACCATGTGTGAATCTTGAATTTAGTTTATTTTGTAATATTATTTAAATTTTTACATTTAACAGATTGTTTGCAGTAAGATATTTAAATCTTCTTTTTATATTTACTGTTGAAAAATTAGTAAATATATAATATACTGATTTATTTAAAATAGTACATAAATAACAATCCTTAATTTTAAAACCATTTTTCATCCTCCCAGATACAGAATAGCTTCATTGTAAGCATAAAACTTGAGGAAGTTGTGAAGAATAGTTTCTCATAGTCAAAAAAATTGGCAACAAAAAAAATAGTGTACTAAAACAATAGGACACTAGCGATCGCTCTAAAGAAAAGTATAATTTGTTCTAATTGTAGTAGAACAAATTAACTAAACAAGCTAATATTACCGACATTTAGTAACCAATTAATTCATGGTTATTGTTATTGACAATAATACCGACAGGGAACAATTAACCATTAATAATCATAGAATCGGAATTAACTTGAGTGACAGTCACCAACTCACTATCGTTACTAGAAGTAATGTCAGTGGACGAATCAGAATAATGATAACTTATTGAGCCAAAGCTCAGTAGAGAATCTTCCTCCACTAGAAGATCTGAGACTACAACACCAGAAATATTGCGATCAAGAGCCAAAGTAAAACTTGCTTCTTCAAATAAAAGGCTACTTTCTTCGTTAATATTGCTGTTGCTGGTATCGATCGCAACTACTAATTCACTGTTGGTAGAGTTAATAACTGCACCACTGAGGGGATCGATGAATTGGCGACCACTTAGTTGTTGACTATCAAATACTGTTAAGACAATTTGCTGTTGTGATTTTCCAGTTAAATTGTCATTATCTAAATTGATAACAACTTGTAAATAGTCTTCTTGGTTTGGCGAAAGCAATTCATCTGGATCTAAAGAAGTAAACAGAATAGGGCTGGTTTGATTTTCATTCAGATTAATATCTCCTACAGTAGTTGTTAGAGAATTATCATCGCCAAAAGTCAAATTAATTTGATAATTATCTAAACTATCTTCAGATAAACCATAGTTGATCCCCAATTCTATCTTGACATTATCATTAAAATCTTCCGTAGTCAAAAGGGCAGTTAAAGTCATGTTTTCACCTAAAACCTCTAGAAATTATTAAAATAAGCCAAGCTTCAAATAATTAAATACTATTTTTAATTACCCAAAAATAGCATGAACTGAAATTTTTGAAATTGAAACTTAAATGTCAGATAGCTTTGATTTTCTTTGCAGTAAATTCCAATAGATTTTTAAAATCAAGCCTGAAAACCATTACTGTTGGAAATATCTAGCAGTCCTATTTGAGTTATGAACTTTGCTAGTGATAAAAGGCAGGAGGCAGAAGAAGTTCTCACGAAGTCAGAGGAAGCTGCGTCGTTTTACGGCGGAGTCTCTCTGACGAATCATTCAGGGTTGCCATCACATCTTTGCTATTGACAATTGAAAGCAAAATATAATAAGTTGTGAGTTATTTAAAGAACTTTTTTGGCGAAATCATAGCTAAAATAACCACAACCCTAAGTATCATTTTTCAGTATTTATTCTTACATTTCAAGTACCTGACAACAATTTGTGATCCCTTAACTCAAGAAGTTAAGTCCGATTTTTAGTATAGTCGACTACTTTTTTTATACTCAATACTGATTTTTGCCTATGTTCTTCATCTTGTAGGTGCGATAATACCTTTATTTTCAGGAATTATTCATCAGCCTATGGCAATCGCTAAAAACTCATCACAAGCAGTAAAACTGAGAGAATTAAGTCTTTAATTTATTAAAAAAGAGCTTCACTTGCATTGACTAAATCGTCACAATAAAAGGTGAGAAGTGATGCTCGCAACCAAAAATTATGAAAAAAGCGATTCATATTGACCGAGATGATATATTTGAGTATTTAAAAATATCTTGTCAGACTCCTCAAGTTTTGGAAGGGGCGGTTATTTGTAAAATTGTTCAAGCTGAAACTGCCAAACACAAAATTTCAGTAACGACGCAGGAGTTACAACAAGGTGCTGATGATTTTCGTCTAATGCAAAAACTGCATACAATCCAAGATACTCAAAATTGGCTGGGGCGAAATTATCTATCTTTAGATGACTTTGAACAATTGATTTATACCAATACCCTATCGAAAAAATTAGCACAACATTTATTCAGCGATCGCGTAGAAGCTTTTTTCCATGCCAATCAGTTAGATTATACTCAAGTGGCGATCTATGAAGTGTCTCTAGATGATGAAGATCTTGCTATGGAGTTATTTTGTGCCTTGCAAGAAGGGGAAATTAGTTTTCATGAAGTTGCTCGCCAGTATATTAGAGATCCTTTTTTACGTCGTGCTGGGGGATACCAAGGTATACTCAATCGTCAACAGTTAGCTCCAGAAATTGCCAGTGCTGTATTCGCAGCTAACCCTCCCCAGTTTATCAAACCAATTCTAACTTCTATGGGAGTACATCTAATTTTAGTTGAAGAAATAATCGAACCAGAATTAAACGAACAAACCAAAAATCAAATTATCAACGAATTATTTGCTCAATGGTTGCAGCAAAAAATGCAGACATTAGAAATTATTACCGAACTAGATACTATTGAAAGATCTCCTGCTAATGGTAAAGGTACGGCAATTTAGCAAAGAATTGAGCCTCTCTCCCTTTTAGAAAAAGGGGGATTCAGGCTAGAAGCGAACATTAGCTTGTAGTCCTCTCTTGACTTATCTGGCTAGTGCTTTATAGGCGGTTTTCTTACGTTCTAGCTCTCGTTTTTTAAGAGCAGTTTTCAAATAAGTTTGAGAATTATTCTATCTCTAAACAAAGGTAAAATCATTGGCACTTAAACTGATAGCTTCTATATTCAGTAGTTTTGCTAGAGTTATTCCTGCTGTTTCAATCAGGGTATCGCTTCCATCTTGATTTAAGTTTAAGTCTTCAAAGCCGATTCCTAAACCAATTAAGCCAATGGCATCTTCCCCACTAACAAAGTCAACAATAATATTGGGTGTTTCAGGGAATTCGGCAACTGCAACCCAAAATTGATCTTCTCCATCACCACCAACAAGACGATTGTCTCCATAGACACTCGCAAAAAATTGATCATTTCCTTCTCCACCGACAAACAGATCCCTTGCACCCAAAATCAAGATATCATCACCACTGCCAGCATAGATACGATTATTCCCTTCACTATTAATAGTGGCATCAACAAAATCATTACCTGCACCAGCAAAAATTAACTGCCCAGTGCCGTTAACCTCAATTAAATCCTCTTCAATCGTGCCAAAAAATACTTCAAAATTCTCTGCCATATTAGGCTCTAAGTCTACACCACCATTGATATAAAATTGAGTTTCTTCATAAACAGCCTGACCTACTTGCTCACCTAAAAGACGAGCATTTAAATCTCCATCTTCAAAATGAATTCCACCATATAGACGAGAAATACCAGCTTCGTCAGCAGCTTCCGAAAAAGTTGCCCATTCTAAAACTACTGGTTCTTGAGGAGTCAACCCTGGTTCAAAACGAGATTCCCCAACACCAAAAGTAATGGAAGCTCCAAATTCATCACTACCAGTAAATAATTTCAAGTATTCTGCTCCCGCAGCACTAAATGCGCTATGACCGGAGGTATATTCAGAAAATGGAGGAGAAGGATGACCCCCAGGAGTTTGATAGGTAATAAAGTCTGTAGCTAAAATTGTTTGTGTACCAACCCCAGGTTGCCATGCTTTAATCGCGTAACCACCAAGTTCGGCATTATATTCTCCAATTAAACCTAATTCGCCTAATTCCCGAATTGCCCTGACTGGTCGCACATAGTCGTAATAAGTCTTAGATTCCCAAGTGGCAATACCAGCATCAAATACTGCATTCCCTAGACCAAAAAATAACTGGGCATCTTCGTCTAAGGTGTGTTCATTTTCAGCAGAAACAAACTGACCGAAAGTCATCCATGTTCCTGGGGGGAAAGAAGTACTTTCACCATCTTCCCAAAATTCTGC
Organism: Pleurocapsa sp.; assembly: GCA_050330335.1. Taxonomy (GTDB): domain Bacteria; phylum Cyanobacteriota; class Cyanobacteriia; order Cyanobacteriales; family Xenococcaceae; genus Waterburya. The sequence continues at coordinate 27,759 of JBHJNX010000162.1, forward strand.
AATTAATCTTTGTTTATCAGTTAGTTTAGTACTGTATTCGATAACTTGTTCTGCTTGATTGATAAATTCGGGATTGATTACAGTTCCAATCAAGCTGCGATCAATATCTAACACTAAACCATCTTCTAAGATAATGGTTTGGGCTTCTAAATCTACTTCTCCTTCTACTAATAAAAACGGTTCTGGAGCAACAGGACGCAAAGCATCTCCTGATTCTAAAGCAAAGGGAGTAACATCCCCCCAGTGGGGAGTCAAAAACTGTTGAACTGAACCAGATGAGTCATCAATGGGTATAAATTCAGGAGTCCAATGCTCGATATCAATAGTATTTCCAGCAGGATTAACTGGTTCATAATCAGTAATGTCAGAATAGGGCGTTCCTAGTATGCCATTAGGGTTATCCCCTAATTGATTCGAGCCATCGTCGTGGCGGTACTCTAGCAGGACTTGAGCGGCAAGATTACCTATTCCGGCTGGAGTATTAGGGTCTAGGGTGTGATTATTAGGGTCATAGCCCAATTCCACCATCAATTGCTCAAATAGCTCTGCTTCACCAGGAAATAAATCTACTAAAACCTGATAAGCAGCATAGCTCATAGCTTCTTGCTTATTAGTGTCAGTGATTTCTGCTTCTGGTTGCTGGAACTCTTCACTAAGTTGAGTAGAAATGGCAACAGGATCGTAAGCTGCCCAAGCATCATACATTGCAGTGTGAACTATACCATAGGCGCGAGAAGCTATAGTAGGTCCGACGGCAGTGTTAATTACAGCTTGTTGTGCCGCTTGATCCCAAATAACAGAAATGGTTGGGGTAGAGTCTTCTACTGTGAGTAATTGGGTTGTAGGGTCTAAAGTTAGTTCTGTCATATAACATTTCCTAAATATTATAATCAAGTTGCGGGTTAGATTTAGAAACTCAGTTAAAGCGATCGCTGTGGGTTTAAAACTCACATTAATCGCTTTAAAAAGGCTATTAAATAATTAATTTTAGTTGGAATTAATTACATTAGATTGAGATACGTAAATAGTGCTATTATCACCAACAACATAAACTAACGCTATATTAGTTTGTTGGTTAATAGAAAAACTATAAAAGTTATTCCAACGACCTAGACCTCTGCCACGACCCCTACCTCGACCTCCTATCACTGTTTGAGTTTCTGATGTATTTAACTTGGTTAAAGAAGTAGGAGTTAATTCAGAAATTTTAATAAGTGCCATAATTATTTTCCTCAATGTATTCAATACAAAAGTAGTTGTTTGTAGTAAAATTACACTAAGGAAAATATCAGATTGGCTCAGAACTGGGATTAGTCCTAATAAACCGTTGAGCCAATTAAAGTACGTTCCCGATTTGTCTCAATTGGTAGTAAAGTTGCGTTTTGCTACCATGGGACAAATTAAATAGTTGATTTTTATTTATTTGAATGGTACGGCAATCCTAAATAATTTGTAAAAAATAACAGAGAACAAATGACTATCAACACGACAATGCTCACAAATGTTCACAACTCAAATAGGATTGCTATACTATCAACTATTTTTCATAAATAAAGGTTACTCGTCTAATAATAAACTTAAGCTATTACCATTTCACGTTATAACCACTTACATAGGCACTAACACTGCCAGAACCAAAACCCAAAGCACCTGCTAATCCTACATTTATTTGGGTAGTAATGTCAGGTAATTTTATATTCACCAAACTCCGTTTTCCTCCAACCACTTGATTGATATCTGATGATGTTAAATCAGTCAAATAATCATTTTCTAGCTCATGAATTTTTAAGTCCGTCATAGTATTTATCCTTCTTCCTAAGTTTTTCAAGTGAATATTGTAGAAAATAGATAATATGTATGTTTGCCAAACTAAAATCAAAGTCACCAGCTTCACCAGCAATGATTTAACTAAAAATCATAACTATTATTGATGACATCTTCCATAATTATTGAACTCGATAAGTAAGAATGCCACAAGTAAAATAATAGAAAAATGCATCCTAAAAGGGAGTAATAATCTTATATTTTTTTAGATTAAATTTATAAGACCTTACTCCCCAATGAATGAAATGCTAGTACACTGACTGTCTGCTCAGTTTAGCAATCTCAACTATCCTCAACCTGGGTGGTAAAAGTTATCTATGGTTATGCATAGTTACTTTGAGAGACACCTGCATAAGTACCACTGAATTTTCCGCCGCCAATTGCTACTGCCACGCCAGTATTACTTTGAAATGTTACTTTTTTATAACTGCCATAACCGTACCAACCGCGGTAATAGTAACCACCAACTACTTGTTTGATTTCTTGGTCGTTAACTTCGTTTAAAGAAACAG
>JBHJNX010000163.1:0-11476 GCA_050330335.1 Pleurocapsa sp.
CCAATGAAATCCCAAATAATTGATCTAGCTAACCCCTTATGGCGAGAAATCCTCGAACAAGTTCGCCATGATATTTACCAACTACCAGAATATATTTCCCTAGAAGCCAGCAGAAGCGATGGAATACCAGAAGCGATCGCCATTAGTGAAGGAGATAAAATATTTTTTGTTCCTTATTTACTTTCAAAATGTGCAGAAGATATTTTCGATCTCAAGTCACCCTATGGTTATCCTGGAATTTTATTAAGTCCAACAGCTATTAATTCTCCAGAATTTATCGAGACAGCTTGGCATGAATTTAAACAAATTGTAAGCCACAAGAATGTATGTTCGGTTTTTTTGCGAATGCATCCAATTCTGAACGAAAACATCCAGCAATTGTTTTCTCCAGATAGCTTTACTCCCAATGGAGAAACTGTTTCTATTGATCTGAGAATTCCCGAATCTCAATTGTGGTCACATACGCGAAAAGGACACAAAAGTACGATTAATAAGTGCAAAAGATTAGGCATGGAAGCTAAATTCGTGCCAGTTAACCAATATCTGGATGAATTTACGGCAATTTACCAAGAAACTATGGCAAGAGTTGGTGCTACAGACAGTTACTATTCTTTTGATCATAATTATTATCAACAGATGTCTCAAGCTTTAGGAGATAAACTTCACCTCTGTATCGTTGAATATGAAAACGAAATAGCTTGTGTGGGATTATATACAGAAGTTTGTGGTATCGTCCAAAGTACTTTGGGGGGTACAAAAGATAAATTCGTTAATCTTTCTCCCAGTAGTTTGGAAACCGATTATGCTCGCTATTGGGCGCATCGGCGGGGTAATGAATTTTTACACTTAGGTGGTGGAGTTGGCGGAAAAAAAGATTATGTCTATGGTTTCAAAGCAGGTTTTTCAAAGCTCAGACACCAATTTAATACGATGCGACTGATTATCGATCCAGAGAAATATCATTATTTGGTCAAATTGCGAGCTAAAGAACTTGATCTCGAACCTGATAAACTTGATAAATCTGACTTTTTTCCAGCTTATCGTGCCTCATTTTAAACCCACATTCACCAGACCCTATCCATATATTAATTTTCTTGTAGGGTAACTTCGTCAGTTTTTTTCATAATACTGCCAAGACTCACGAGCGATCGCCCAATCTTCGTTGGTGTGGATGACGATAATTTTGACTTGGGAGTCGGGAAGAGCAATATTTTGTTCGGTGATGTTATTGTCGTTTTGAATGAGATCTAGTTTCAATCCCATAAATTCAAAAGCCTTACAAGTTTCGGCTCTAATTACACTAGAGTTTTCTCCGATACCGGCGGTAAAGACTAAGATATCCAAACCACCTAGTAGGGGAAGCATTGCACCTATTGCTTTTTTAAGTCGCTGAATGTAAATATCTAATGCTAATCGAGCGCGTTTATTGCCTGATGCGATCGCTTTATTGATCTCTCTGACATCTGCTGATACTCCCGAAACGCCTTTTAACCCAGATTCTTTATTGAGCATAGTATCTAAGCTGGCAGCATCAAAACCATGTTCTCGCATCAAATAAATTAAAATTGCCGGATCGATCGAACCACTGCGAGTACCCATCATCAAGCCTTCTAGGGGTGTAAATCCCATAGTCGTATCGATACTAACTCCATTTTTAACCGCACTGAGAGAACAACCATTACCCAAATGACAGACAATAATGCGGGAAGATTTTTTGGGAATATTTAAAATTTGCGCGGCGCGATCGCTACAATATTGATGGCTGATCCCATGAAACCCATAGCGACGAATGCCTCGTTCGTACCACTGGTAGGGAATAGGATAAATTGCGGCTTCTGGAGGTAAATTACGATGAAATCCTGTATCAAAAACTGCTATTTGGGGAACTGTTCCCAAAATATTCTCTATAGCCTCGATTCCTTCTAAATGAGCAGGATTGTGAGCGGGAGCGAGGGGAATTAAACGGGCGATCGCTTCTTTGACTTCAGGAGTAATTTTCGTCGAGCGGTCGTATTCCGCACCACCATGAACTACTCGATGTCCGACTAAATCGATTTGCGATAATTTTGTGATAACCGCGGTCTCTCCTGTAACTAGAGTATCCAACATCAGGGCGATCGCTTTGGATTTATCGTTAGTTTCCAAAGTAGTTTTTTGTTCTATCTGGCTAGTTTTTGCCTTTAAAATTCCCTTACCAGTTTGCACAGTCCAGTCAATATTAGCCGACCAAATCGGTTCTGGTGCAGCTATAGGTAACTCCGATGTCAGTTGATATAAAGCACTTTTTTGACTACTAGAACCCGCATTTAAAACTAAAATATTCATTTATTGGTGCATTAAGAGGCAGAAGATAAGATTACTTATTACTTAAATCGTGTGTATTTTTAAAAAGTTAGTACCTTGAGAGATGTGAGTAGGGATACCTGCCATAATTAACAGGCGATCGCCTTTTTGGACTAATTCGGCTTTTAATAAGTAATTTTCGGCAGTGGTAACTAATTCTTCAAAAGTTTCTCCTTCTCGTTCGAGATAAATTGGTTTAACTCCCCAAATCAGATTGAGACGGTGATAGACATCAATACTGGGGGTAAAAGCAATAACCGCAGCGCGAGGACGTTCTCCTGAAGCAATTAATGCGGTATAACCAGTGGCAGTAAAACAGACAATGTAACGTAAATCTAGAATGCGATCGATGGTATTAAGTGCTTCGCTCAGGGCATGGGTTTCATCATCTTTCGCTGGGGGATTATTCTCAAATTTAATTTGGGGTTCGACATTAGTGGCAATTTTGGCTAACATCTCTACCGCTTTCAGGGGATATTTCCCTACTGCCGATTCTCCCGATAACATCACTGCATCTGTACCATCAATAATCGCATTAGCCACATCACTTGCTTCGGCGCGAGTAGGCCGCGGATTATGAATCATGCTGTCGAGCATTTGAGTAGCAGTAATCACAGGAATATTTTTCAGGTTACACTGACGGATAATTTCCTTTTGTAACAGAGGAACTTTTTCTGGTTTGATCTCCACTCCTAAATCTCCCCGCGCCACCATCAAACCATCGCACTCGGCAATAATTTCTGCTAAATTGGCGATCGCTTGAGGTTTTTCAATTTTAGCCATTACCGGCACATCAGCAGCCTGGCGATCGGCTAAAAACTGTTTTAAAACTTTAATATCTGCTGCCTGACGCACAAAACTCAAAGAAACCCAATCGATATTTTGAGATAAACCAAATTCTAAATCTTTTTGGTCTTTTATCGTCATTGAAGGCACACTTAGGTTGAGACTGGGTAAATTCACTCCTTTGCGGCTTTTGAGTATTCCTCCTTCAACAACTTCACAGATAACCGCGGAGCCGTCAATAGATTTAATTTCTAATTCTAATAATCCATCATCTAATAAGATTTGCCCCCCAAGTTCAGCTTCTTCTGCTAAATAGGGATAATCAATAGCAATATCATCCTTATTTGCTTCCCAATCAGATTGAGGGACTAAAGTTATTTTCTTCCCTGCTTCTAACAATAAACCTTCTTCTGGTAGATTACCCACCCTAATTTTGGGTCCCTGTAAATCTTGCAGGATCGTAATGGGGGTGCTTAATTCTCTGGCAACGGAACGGATTGACTTGACGATTTCAGCATGATCTTGATAACTTCCATGAGAAAAGTTTAGTCTAGCTACATTCATTCCCCTGCATACCATCTCTCTGATGATTTCGCGAGAACTACTAGCAGGACCAATAGTAGCAACAATTTTGGTTCGATTTACAAGTGGCTTCATTTAGTTATTGGTCATTAGTTATTAGTTGTTAGAAGGCAAGCAGTAGAAGGAAAAAGGTAGAGAATTATTTGTTACTCATGTGAGTTCGATAAAATCTTCCAAGATAAAGTTATGGCTTGAGCGAAGTTCAAGGCTCAGGGTTATGAACCTTGAACCATGAACTATGAACTTTCTCCTTTATAAGTTCGACTTCCAGTGAATCATTTCTGGTTTATCCATGCCTTCTTCGTGGGCATAAGCGAGATTATCGATAATGGCGTTTCTCATGCGTTCTCTGACGTAGACAGCTTTTGAGCCTAGTTTGTCAACGCGGTCGATAACATCGATTACTAAGTTAAAGCGATCGATTTGGTTGAGAATTGCCAATTCTAGGGGAGTATTGATATTACCTTCTTCCTTGTAACCTCTAACATGAATTCTTTCTTGATTGGTACGGCGATAGGCTAATTTATGAATTAACCAAGGATAGCCGTGGAAGTTAAAGATTACTGGTTTATCGGGAGTAAATAAAATATCAAACTCTTTATTAGATAGACCGTGGGGGTGTTCGGTTTCGGTTTGAAGTTTATATAGATCTACTACATTGATAAACCTAACTTTGAGTTCGGGGAATTCTTCCCGCAGAATTGCTGTCGCCGCTAGAGATTCCATAGTAGGAATGTCGCCACAACAAGCCATGACTACGTCTGGTTCATCGGCTTCTTTACCACAATCATCGTTACTGGCCCATTCCCAAATGCCAATACCTTTAGTACAGTGCTTAATCGCCTCATCCATAGTCAGGTATTGGAGGTGTTGCTGTTTGTCGGCAACAATGACATTAACATAGTCTTTACTCCGCAAACAGTGGTCGGCTACTGACAATAAACAATTAGCATCGGGAGGGAAATAAATACGGGTAACATCAGCACTTTTGTTCGTTACCAGATCGATAAAACCAGGGTCTTGATGGGAAAAACCATTGTGATCTTGTCGCCATACTAAGGAAGACAACAAAATATTAAGGGAAGAAACGGGAGCGCGCCAGGGAACTTCTTTTTTACAAATATCCAACCATTTAGCGTGTTGGTTGAACATCGAGTCAATAACGTGAACGAAGGCTTCATAGGTGTGGAAAAAGCCATGTCTTCCAGTTAACAGATAAGTTTCCAGCCAGCCTTCTAGAGTATGTTCGCTCAACATTTCCATGACTCGACCATCGGGAGACAATTGACTACCATCTTGGTCTTCTGGTAAATAATCTGCCATCCAAGTCTTTTTAGTTACTTCAAAAATATCTTGCAAGCGATTGGAAGCAGTTTCATCGGGGCCAAAGACGCGGAAGTTAGTCATGTTTTTCGCCATAACATCCCGCAGATACTGACCTAAAATCCTGGTGTTTTCTACCTCTGTCGTCCCTGGTTTTTCTATTGGCACTTCGTAGTTCCGAAAATCTGGTAATTTTAAATCTTTACGCAGCAATCCACCATTGGCCACAGGGTTGGAACTCATGCGACGAATACCAGTTGGTGCTAACTCTTTGAGTTCGGGGATCAGAGTACCGTTTGCATCGAATAGTTCTTCTGGTTTATAACTCTTCATCCATTCTTCTAAGAGTCTGACATGGTCGGCATTGCTGTGCATCCCTCCCATAGGAACTTGGTGAGCGCGCCAGAAGCCTTCAACTTTATGACCGTCAACTTCTTTGGGACCAGTCCAACCTTTAGGAGTACGCAAGATAATCATCGGCCAGCGAGGACGAAAAGCCTTGTTTTGACTTCGTGCTTCTGTCTGAATTTCTCTAATTTTGACAATGCACTCTTCCATGACCTCAGCCATTTTTTGGTGCATCAGTTCTGGTTCGGAACCTTCCACTACATAGGGAGTGTAACCATAGCCTTTAAATAAATTCTCTAGTTCTTCAGGGCTAATGCGAGACAAAATGGTGGGATTGGCAATTTTATAACCATTAAGATTCAAAATCGGCAATACTGCTCCATCTCGTACAGGATTGAGAAATTTATTAGAATGCCATGCTGTAGCTAAAGGGCCTGTTTCGGCTTCGCCATCGCCAACGACACAGGCAACAATTAGGTCGGGATTATCGTATACTGCACCGTAAGCATGGGAAACGCTATAGCCTAGTTCGCCTCCCTCGTGAATCGACCCAGGAGTTTCTGGAGTACAATGACTGCCAATATGACCAGGGAAGGAAAACTGTTTGAAGAATTTTTGCATTCCTTCGATGTCTTGGCTTTTGTCAGGATAAACTTCAGAATAAGTTCCTTCGAGATATACCGGCGCTAGTACCCCAGGCGCACCATGTCCGGGACCTGCGATAAAGATGCTGTTGAGGTCGTATTTTTTAATCAGACGATTTAAATGAATATAGGTGAAACTCAAAGCTGGCGATGCTCCCCAGTGTCCCAGTAAGCGTTGTTTGATATGTTTGGCTTGTAAGGGTTCTTTCAGTAGGGGGTTGTCTCGCAAGTAAATCATACCAATTGCTAGATAATTGCAAGCACGCCAATAGGCATCGATTTTTTGCAGTTCTTCTGAAGTCAAAGCTGGTTTAGATACTGCATCTCTACGTGGTGCTGAAACCATGAGGAGTCTCCTTTTATGGGGGTTTAGTATGTTTGTCGTAAATTAAGAAACCTGTGACCTGTCGCTAAGATCCTAAAAGCTTAAGGTTAAGTCACTATTAATTAAAAGCTATCGAATTTAGGTTTTTTAAAATGTAGCAAATGAATCAACTACGCGCTCGCGCTCGCTTGAATCTACTTCAATTAGGTTTAATTCATCGGCAACATTGCCTTTGACATACATTTCTCCAGCTATCTCTCCACCTAAGTCTAAATTACCTACAAGTTGCTGATTATGAGTGTCAAAATGCAATTCTAAATAATTTCCCCTAGCGGTGTGATCAACTATATTGTTATAGGTGCAAAGCAGTTTGCCTTGGGGATCATAAAAACTAACTATTAAAGAGTGCAATCTATCGCTTTTTTGCCCACCAGTTACAGAAATAATCTCCCCTTCAGTAACTTCATCGTAGTCAAATGTACCCTTAACCAAATAGCCCGTTCTACCATGCAATTGAAAGTCATGAGTAGCAGCTAGAGCCGAACTAAATAAACTATTGGTAAAAACCAGAGCGATCGCCAAAAAAATTAATAACTTTTTAAGATTGAAGAACATAAAAATTCTTAAAACAGATCGTATTCTAGCTGTAAATATACGCCATTTTCTTGCCAGGTTGCTTTATCTGCATTGCTATTAATTAGAGGAATACCCCAATCAATTCTGGCACTAAGGCGATCGCTTGACTCCCAGAGTAAACCCAATCCCGTACCGAGCAGGGTATTGCCGTCTGGGGGTTCTCCATCCCTATTCCAACCAATACCAAGATCGAGAAAAGGGGTAAGTTGCAAAGTTCCTTGAATTGAAGGAAATGTAGCCAGGGGAAGTCGCATTTCTGCCGAAAGAAACCAACCATTATCAGTAAGTAGTGTATCTTGGCGATAACCTCGAACTGTAGAGTAACCACCCAAACTAAATTGTTCTACAGCTATCAGTGCATCGGTTGATAGTTGCAGATCTGAGCGCAATAAAATGCTGGGACTGACTGTAAATAGTCGCTCCCCAGAGCCAAGAATGTTTAAATAGAGAAATTGTCCGCGCCAGTTAAAAAATTGACTATCTGGTTCTTCGTCGGTAACAGTGGCATTAAAAGCATCAATACCGAGATTAAATTGAGAACGAACCGAGAAAACGTGGGTTCGACTGCGTTCCAACCATTCCTGAGCAAAACGAATGGCAGAAGTGCGAGTTTCGCCATTTTCGTCTGCACCGGGGGAAATTGGAAAATCGACATCGAGAATTGAAGCATTGCTTTCTCTACGGGATGCAGTTAAGTCAAAGGCCAATTCTTGATTTATTTCTGAGGTGGCTTTTTGCCATATTGGTTGTCGCCAGGTAAGATTGAAATCACGAGAGTCTACTTGGATATCTAAATCTTCAAAAGGAGCTTCGATGATTTTGTTATTGGCAATGCTCCAATTAAAACCCAACGTACCGTTGCGGGCATTAATCGGCAGGGTATAGCTACCGGAGGTGCGATCGCTACCATCGGTATCGTTATAGGCAATAGTAATTTTGTCGCCAATGCCCAATAAGTTGGCATTAGATATTTTCGCCCCCCGTTCAAAAGTACCGATACTAGGGTTGCGGTTGTTATTAACTTGGGCTGTAACTTTAAAAGTGTCTGCTTCGACTACAGAAACCGATAGAGAATTAGTACCGGGGTGTATTCCTGCCGACAGTTCGGCATTTAAACTATCGATGAGGGGATTGAGTTGTAATAATTGTAAAGCCTCCGTCAGGCGATCGATATTTAAAGGTTTAGTCGTGGCTTTCTCCAGACGACTGCGAATGTAACTGGGTTTGAGCTTTCCCTCAATTACATTAACTTCTATATTGGTCAGACTGCCTTCAACTACTTGAATTTTAACTGTATCGGACCGGAGGTTTTGAGCCGGGAGATAAGCTCCTGAAGTAATATAACCCTGGTTGATATAAAATTGAGTGATCACATCGGCAGCTTGAATCAGTTGAGCAAAGGAAATAGGTTTTCCTGTAAATTCCGCGATCGCTTTATTTAATTCTGCCTGAGAAAATGCCGTGTTGCCGACAAACTGAAACTCTTTTACTGTAATTGTACCTGGAATATCCAACACCGATTCGGGAACGGGGGGTGCGATGAGTTGGGGATTTAAAGGGGTGGGTTGACTGGGTAGGGGTTCTGGTTTTACTGGTTCGGGAGGATCGGGAGTCAGTGGGGCGATCGCTTGTGCCGCAGCGGAGAGATTATTGAACTGTATGCCAGCTAAAATCGAGCAACAATAACTCATAACTTGACGGGAAGTTCGAGCTTGTCGGACAATCCAACAAGTCGGTCTCTCAACTAATTGTGATTTAACGGACATGGCAATCAGGGGTAGTTAAAGTGGAATTGTGGGGTAAAGTTGCAGCCGAGCGAGCAGTCAAGACTACCATACCTTGGTGGTTTACATACCAGCTACGAGCGGGGGGTGGCAAACTAGCAGTATTCTTAATTGTCAAATTAGAATCTTTTGTTGTCACGGGAGGATTAAAATTTACCACAGATTCACTGTTTAACGGTTCTTGGGGACGGGGAGGCAATCCCCCGCGTCCGGTAATGGTAAGCTCGCTAGTATTGGCGTTTTTTTCTGTACTGCAAGCTATAGCTACTGTTGTTTGGGGTTGAGTTAATTTTTGTGGCAAGTTGACTATTTCTAATTTACTATTAGGTTCTAAGGTTTCAATTTCCACTACGCCATCTATACCCAGTTGAGAACTGGCACTGACTTCACATTCTTGGCAAATAAATAATCCTTGGGTATTGATTTGAATATTGCCTCCCCTACCGCGATCAGCTTCAGCTGTAAGACGGCTATTGTCTAAAACTACCAAACTATCGCTATCGATAGTAACATTACCACCGTTACCTTCTTTTGCTGCGGTTGCCGTAATAATACTATTACCTTGCCAGACTATGTTACCAGCGTTGAGAATGATATCGCCCCCCGTTCCAGATTGAGTGGCTGCCGAAATCTTGCCGCGATCATCTAAGGAAATAAAATCGGCATTCACCCTGAGAGTTCCAGCATTACCTGTGCCATCATTTTGAATAGCAATTCGTCCTCCATCTCTAACTATCAGGCGATCGCTGTTAATGGTCAGTTCTCCTGAGTTGCCAGTGGGAACATCTGGCAGAAAAAAATCTGCCCTAATTTGTTCGTTAAACAGAAAAGCATTGGCTGATATTTCTGAAGGCACTCCCGTATTAGAATCTTTACCCCTAACCTCAATCTTAGGAGCATTAACGGTTAGTGTTCCTGCATTACCAGTGGCTGAAGTTTGAGCCGTTACTTGCCCTCCATCTCTAACGATCAATTGAGGAGTGTTGACGGTGGTTTCTCCTGCATTCCCCGAACCAAAAGTAAAAGTGTTTAAAGCACTGGGATCAAAATTACTGGGATTAACACCAAATACTTCAATCAATTCGCTGGCATTGACAACCAAATCACCGCCATTTCCAGTTCCCGAACCCACAACTGGCTCTCCTAAGCTGCTAGAGGAGTTTAATACTCCAGATTCCACAAAGCCACCGTTGCCGATGGTCAATATTTTAGTGGAGACGGTGACATCCCCGGCGTTGCCTGCACTAAAAGTAAAACTACCTAGATCACTGGGAATTTCTGGAGTCACGGTACTGGCTCCAAGAACTTCAATCGATTCGCTGGCAGATACTTTTACATTCCCAGCATTCCCAGTTCCTGCACCCGGAATCACTGCTCCAGCTGTGGTTGTTTCTGCTATTGTCGTGGTAAAAATTTCTGCACCATCTAGTATGCGTAGGGTTTGAGTGTTAATCTCAATCTGACCACTGTCTGCCTGGCTAGTAGTATAGTTAATAATTCCGCCGCCGAAACCGGGAACAGAGGCACTAGTGCTTTCTAGCTTAATCTTTTCTGCTGTAACTGTAATATTCCCACTTGTACCACCCCCTCTAGTGATACTAAAAATACTCCCTCCATCATTGATATATAACTGAGGAACAGTAATCTCAACAGCACCACCATTTCCATTAGCACCTGCTTTGACTTCATTCAAAATTTGTGAGCCTGGAATTGTTCCATCTTCAATCAATCCTGCCACAGATAGAGATTCACCGGCATTAATCACAATATCTGCTCCCGGATTATCTGCTAAAGTTTGTGCCACGATTTGTGACCGCTCTAGAGTAATGTTGTTTCCTTGTAGTTGAATGCCGCCATCGGGATTATTAATTGAATTGGGATTGCCTACCGAAGATGCGTCTAAGAGTTTTATATCGGATAACTGACTGGTAGCTGTGGATCTCAATTGCCAACCTCCGTCGGTTTCGGTAAGATTGACTTCTCCAGAATTTACGCTACCCAGTTCAATTCTTCCAGATTCGGCGGTGACTATTCCTCCATTAAAGGTAATGCCATTGCCTACAAGTGCTAGAGTTTTTCCTGAAGTTACTGCCAGTCCCGGATTGATTGTTAAATCCGAACCGAGATATCCTTTACCTGTAACTTGAATCGCGGCTGAATTGTCTCCTAATTGTAAGCCGACGGGGACACTAACAGTTAAGAGGGGAGAGTTTTGAGTATCTGTGGCACTGAAGATCGTACCATCGGCAAAGATCAAATTTTCGGCAGTAGTTCCTAAAAATGAGCCGCCGATATCTAATCGAGCGTTAGCACCGAAGTTAATACCACTGGGGTTGATTAAAATTAAATTAGCATTACCATTGGCTTTGATTAAACCATCAATATTAGAAATATTTCCCCCAGTTACTCGACCGATTATATTATTAATTGCCAAACTATTATTAAATACCGCAGTTTGATCTGAATCGAAAGAAAAATCACGGAAACTGTGAAATAAATTACTTTCTGCTTTAGTACCTCCAGTAATTTCCGTTACATTATCTACCGTATTAGTTACCGTCTCTAAAGTGCGATCGCTGGTAATTTGTGCCTGAAGGGAATTTTGAGCCAGGGAATACCAACCCGTAAAGCTACTAACAAAACAAATATAGGAAACAATTGGCGATTTTAACCAGTATTGGGAGCGACTGAAGCGATCGCCCTGC
>JBHJNX010000164.1:0-2701 GCA_050330335.1 Pleurocapsa sp.
TAAAGCCAAGGCGATTGTAGCTAGGATACCAAAAGTAGATTTTTTCATTGTTTCTAGACCTCGTTAATAAAAGATGAATGTGTGAGTTGTGTGCTTACATTAATCAGTTACGTTGGGTCGAATTTTTTTATGCACGTAATTCAAAATCGATTTTAGATCCATATATTGTTTTCTACAGATTATTGATACGTAGCGTGATTTTGGGAACTGGGTAATAGATAAAACAAGATAGGATTAATTTCCTGTGGTTCAAATTTCATGAGAGTCAATGATTAGAAGGATTTACCTAACCATTTATCGATCGCACTATACCACTAGATATTTTAAGATTGATTAATTGTCCTCATTAATTTTATTCATGACCGCTTCTCCCTTATCAACTAGAACAAACTCTAAATCGAAAAACCAAGATAATGACTGGCGGCTTTTTTTAAAGTTAGTACCTTATGCTCGCAAAAATCGTTTAATTTTAGTAATATCTTTGATTTTTCTGATTCCTTTAGCGATCGCAGGTGCTGTTCAGCCTTTGATTATCGGACAGGCGATTTCTCTATTGCGAAAAGAGCCAACTTGGTCTTTTTTGTCGGGTTTGTCTACAGCCCAAGGGATAAATACTCTCGTCGGTTTATTACTCCTAACGGTAATTCTCCGTCTGATTTTTTCTTCAATTCAAGGATATTTAGTCCAGAAAATCGGTCAGGAAATCACCGCCGACGTTAGAGAAGATCTCTTTACTCATGTAACTTCTCTGTCCGCGCGTTTTTTTGATCGCACCCCTGTAGGGAAATTAGTCACCCGCATTACTAGCGATGTGGAAGCACTGGGAGATGTGTTTGCTAGTGGCGCAATTGGAGTCGTTAGCGATGTTATTTCTATTGTGGCAATTGTAGTCACTATATATATTACTGACTGGCGTTTGGCATCGATTTTGGTACTGATGTTAATTCCAGTTACGGGTTTAATTATTTATTTCCAGAGACAATATCGCAAAGCCAATTATCGTGCTAGAGAAGAGCTTTCTAAACTCAACTCGATGTTGCAAGAAAATATTGTGGGAATTAATATTGTGCAGTTATTTCGTCGAGAAAGATATAACAGCGAACTGTATCGCATCATTAATGATCGCTATCGCACAGAAGTAGATAAAACTATTTTCCACGATTCGGCGGTGTCGGCAACTTTAGAATGGATTGCCTTAGTGGCGATCGCTGGTGTTTTGTGGCTTGGCGGTATATTTGTACTGAGAGAAACCATTACTTTTGGCGCACTTTCAGCTTTTATTCTGTATTCCCAACGGCTATTCAATCCTTTACGCCAGTTTGCTGATAAATTTACTATGTTTCAAGCAGGGTTTACGGCGATTGAAAGGATTACAGAATTAATGAGCGAACCCATTGAAATCAAGGATAAAATTATTTCTTTGAAAGAAGGTCATCAGGCTAGTAATATTGTCAGGGGCGATCGTGTCAAGACTCATGCGGGAGAAATACGCTTTGAAAATGTCTGGTTTGGCTACAAACCCGATGAATACGTAATTAAGAACCTAGATTTTACCATCTCACCTGGAGAAAAAGTCGCTTTAGTAGGCCCGACTGGCGCGGGAAAAAGTTCGATTATCCGTTTACTGTGTCGTTTATACGAACCTAGTCAAGGTAGAATTTTAGTCGATGGTATTGATATTCGCGATATTCCTCAAGCAGATTTACGGCGTTATATTGGCGTAATCTTACAAGAAAGTTTTCTGTTTGCTGGCGATGTCAAACGCAACATCACACTAGGAGATGATTATTCTCTAGAACAAGTCAAACAAGCAGCTAAATTGGTCAATATCGATCGCTTTATCGAGCAGTTACCCGACGGTTACAATACCATGCTGCGAGAAAGAGGTACTAATCTATCGGGAGGAGAGAAACAACTCCTGGCTTTTGCTCGCGTTGCCATTCGCAATCCTCATATTTTGGTTTTAGATGAAGCTACTTCTAGCTTGGATGTCTCTACAGAAGCTTCAATTCAAGAGGCTTTAGAACAATTATTAATTAATCGTACTGCCATTATCATCGCCCATCGGCTTTCGACTATTCGTAATGTAGATAAAATTTTAGTTCTCAAACGCGGTGAATTAATTGAATCTGGCAGCCACGAAGAGTTACTTGCCAGTGAAGGATTGTATGCCAGTTTGTATAAATTACAAATGTTGGGAACAGAGTAATAAAGCACGATTCGGTTTTTGACACCCCCATCGAGGGGAAACCGTACTTTTGATAGATTGCGACAACAGGCAAGCAATTGTTACATTTATTTACAGATAAAGATAAAACTTAACAAAAATTTGACGGAGTTAAATTATGATTACTTTATTGATTGCTGTATTTTTAATTGGTTGGACTGCGGCTGCTGTTATCGGTACTCAGGCATATTTCCGAGGCGAACAAACCAAACCTATCCACGAACGTAATTTAAAATCAGAATCTTTTGAACAAATAGCAAAATCCGTTACTGGCAGAGAAACCAACCACGCTGAAAGAATTCCTGCTTTTGCACTAGATACTTATGGAAGTAACAATCTTCCCAATGTTTAAGGCATTGACATCCTCCCCTCCCTAAGCAACTTCGCTATGCTCAGTTACTTTGAGGGAGGGGATTCCTAACTCTCGCGAATTAGGCTTTCTGCTTCGACCCGTGCCAACTAGAATATTGTGAC
>JBHJNX010000165.1:0-5580 GCA_050330335.1 Pleurocapsa sp.
AAAAGTAATCCCGACAGTCTTTGACCAAGGGATAGAGGGGGTTGTAGTTCGTCCCACCAGAGTTACTCCTGGTAGAGTTAAAAATGCTTAGTGTAATATTTGACTATATTTTTAATAACCATAGCCGTACAAAGTTATGTTAGTACAAGTCTATTTAACTGTTCGTAGGTAATAGAATCGCCCCTACTTATTACTTATTACTTTCCCTCTAATTAAAGGGTTGGGGTCATCCTTAACTATTTCCCAGCTACTCTTATCGCCTAGTTGTTCTAATGCCAACAAGCAAGCATATTTTAAATCGAAAATGGGAGTATTTAACGTTTGTTGGAGTAAAGGAATTGCTTGGGTTGCACCTAAATTAGCTAGGGCGATCGCTGCTGCTGCGCGAGATTTTTGAAATTGAGGGGAGGTATTATTTAAAGCGGTGACGATTAAGTCGTATGCAGGTTGATATTTAAGCAATCCTAATAACTTGACGACATGAAAATGCGCGCCATAATCGTTATGAGCTTCCTCGGCATAGGTTTGCATTAAAGCATCTGGTGCTTGGGTTGCATATTCTTCTAGTAGAGTTTTACTGGCTAGATAACAACGTCCAAAATCTGTATGATAGAGTTCGCGGATCGTAAATTCTAAACTTGGTTTCTGGTCGTATTCGTGTACCATGACGATATCTTCTGGGCGATCGCGAATCACTCGATCTAAACTAGGTTCGATATCTGCAAAAGTAAGGGCGCGTCCCCCGAATCGAATTCGGGGGCTTGTGCCGCCCGTAATTTTTCCTAATGCTAATCCCGCCTGGGCTAGTAAGCGAATCCCTCTTAAGCGAAAAGCAATGGAAATCGGTGCAAGTGCGATCGCCCTAATTGCTTCTACGTATTGAGCATCAATTAAATCTTGAATACAAGCCCGTCGTACATTAACATTATCATGTTGTAAAAACTCTACCACTCGTTCCATCTGACTGTAATCTTCCGTGAGACGAGCCACCGCCGCGATCGCCGCACTTGCCGTAGATTTATCTTCGGAGTCGTAAAAAGAACGTATTCCCTCAATTGCAGGCTTATATTGAAATTTAGCTAGAGTTTGAATAACTATACGGTGGTTTAGCTCTGGTTTTTGTAACAGGCTAGCAATTGCTGCTAAAATCGATTTATCATCCGTGCCGATTTCTCCAATTGCCCAGACAGCGGTTTCCACAGTAAGAAGATCTTCATCTGTCAGACAGGATTTAATTATCGGTAAAGCTTGCACTGCTTTTAAACGCCCTAAACTTTCTACAGCTTTGCGTCGGGCAATACGATGTTCTAAAATGGGAGTGTGGTCTTCTACTGCTTCAATTAAAGCTCGAATCGATCGCTCTGTGGGGAAATTGATTAAATGAGCCGCACCGACATAACGTTCCGATGTTCCGTCTTGTGTACCCAAAGGCTTTTTTAGCAGTGCGATCGCTTGGTCTTCAGTTAAATTAAAAATATTAGAAAATCGCTGATCCATAATAACAATATTTTTACTTATTTCAATTTACTATAAGCTTTTAAACATTTACTCGATTGTTTGTAAGATAAAATCTTGCTAGATTTTGAATAAACTCAATCGGATAAAGCAAATGAAAGTAAAAGCAGCAGTGGCATTTGGTGCAGGTAAACCTTTAAGTATTGAAAGCGTAGATTTAGCACCACCTCAAGCTGGAGAAGTTCTCGTTGAAATTAAAGCTACAGGAGTCTGCCATACTGATGCCTATACTCTTTCTGGTGCAGATCCTGAAGGTATATTCCCTACTATTTTAGGACACGAAGGAGCGGGAATCGTCGCTGAAGTAGGAGCGGGAGTTACTAGCGTTAAACCTGGAGATAAAGTCATTCCTCTATACACCCCTGAATGTCGTCAATGTGCCTATTGTTTGAGCATGAAAACTAATCTCTGTCAGGCAATTCGGGCAACTCAGGGTAAAGGATTGATGCCGGATGGTACGAGTCGTTTTGCTCTTGACGGCGATCAAATATATCATTATATGGGAACTTCTACTTTTGCTAACTATACCGTTTTACCAGAAATTGCCGTCGCTAAAATCCGAGATGATGCACCATTAGATAAAGTTTGTTTAATTGGTTGTGGTGTGACTACCGGTTTGGGTGCAGTGGTCAATACGGCTAAAGTTGAACCGGGTGCTAATGTGGTGGTGTTTGGCTTAGGTGGGATCGGCTTAAATGTCATTCAAGGGGCAAAAATGGTAGGCGCAAGTAAGATTGTTGGGGTAGATATTAACCCTGATAAACGCCCTCTAGCTGAAAAATATGGCATGACACATTTTGTCAATCCTAAAGAAATTGATGGGGATTTAGTCGCTTATTTAGTTGAGTTAACTGATGGTGGTGCAGATTATAGTTTTGAATGTATTGGTAATGTCAAAGTCATGCGTCAGGCTTTAGAATGTTGTCACAAAGGCTGGGGTGTTTCTACTATTATTGGTGTAGCTGGTGCAGGTGAAGAAATCAGCACTCGTCCCTTTCAGTTAGTTACGGGAAGAGTCTGGAAAGGCAGTGCTTTTGGTGGTGCAAGAGGACGTACTGATGTACCTAAAATTGTCGATTGGTATATGGAAGGCAAAATTAATATCGACGATCTCGTTACTCATACAATGCCTATAGATAAGATTAACGATGCTTTCGATCTGATGCACAAAGGAGAATCTATTCGCAGTGTCGTTACGTTTTAGTTGTGCGGTAAAATAAGATATACTGCTATAAAGGTTTGATTTTTTTGAAAGGCGATCGCTTAAAAAAACTCGAATTTCTTGACAGGCGATCGCTGTTTGTGGTTTAATCAAAAATGAATCTTCACAATGGAAGAATTGACCCTCAGGAATAAGCGCAACTACTCCCATTATGAGTATAATTTTAAAATGAGCGATAAACTCTTGTCAACCCCTAATAAAAAAATTTTTGCGCCCTAGAGCAAGACGATATGATTACTTTTTTTGATTATCTATTCAAAGTGTCTTGCAATTAATGCAGATATTTGTTTGGCTTGTACTCTACTATAACGAACATTATCTGGCAATACAACCATATTGGGAGCTTGTTTGCATTGTTTAAGACAGCCAGTAGTTTTAATTTCTACTTGTTCCCTAATACCTCTATTTTCTAACTCGGCTTTGAGCAACTCACAAGCTGCTTTTCCTCCTTGTTGCCAACAAGTAGATTTTTGACAAAATAGTATCTTAACTTTAGTACGTCGAGATTGGAAATTTGCCTCCAAATCAGGAGGCGCAGTGATTTTGTCTGTAGTGATGCTGGTGGTATCTACTATTAACTCAATTCTATAGGCTGTATATTCTATTTCTCCTTGGTGGAGTTTATTTTTTTGCATCCCCGTTATTTTTAACTTACATCCCAGGTGCAACTTCTGACTCAGGAGATACTTACTTTCTTTGGCAACTTTCAGCCAATATTCTCCTCCTTCCGTCGATAACTGCAAGTACTCGACTCTACCGTTCGATTTAATAACAAAATCTGTTAATTCACCAACTAAAATAAATTCAGACGCTCTATTCTAATATCAACAGATAATCAAAGTCATTTAGTTGTCACAATATTCGTAAGGGGCTGTAAGACAAATTGAACGCGCCCCTCGATTGTCTTGGTTCGCCCATACAACTTTACTGTAGAAAAAACACAGTTGTTTTCTGAAACGAACAAAGTTCATTGCTAAAATCTGAAATTTTTATACTGATATTGCTGATTCTAAACCCAAAAATTTCAGCAATCTATTGATCTCAAAATGTTTGGTGATTAAATTACGGACTTGTTCCACTTTAATAGGTTCGGCAATGGGAACTTTGCCAAAAGCATTATCGACAATTTCTACTGTAGTTAAAGTATCGCTATCGACAGCAATGATCGGAATTTCTAAATCTTCGGCACGATTGATGATTAGGGGTTGAGGGGGGATACGACCAGTTAAAATCAAACAATGAGTTGAAGTTTCTAAAGCTGCCATTTGTAATTCAGTGCGATCGCCACCAGTAATCACTGCCATGTTTTCTCGTTGGCGGAAAAACCCTAAAGCTGAATTGACATTCATCGCCCCGATACTGAGACTTTCTACCATCCAATCTAAATGTTCGGCACAACAAAGAACTTTAGCATTTAATCTTTTAGCTATTTCTCGAACACTAACGCTATTGAGTAAACTATCATGAGGCATTACTCCTAATACGGGAATATTTTGGCTTTCCAGATATGGCTTGAGAGTATTGTGAGTTTCTTCCCATTCATCAGCAGGAATATTATTGATTACTACTCCCAACAGGCGATCGCCAAGAAATTTCTTGGCCGCCATTAAGCTAGCTGCTAGCAATAAAGAATCATAGGAAGCTACTAATAAAATTGATGCGTCGGTTATTTCGGCTATTTCTGGTACTGATAAATTAAATAAACTTCCCTCCCATAAGTTTCCCGGCCCTTCGAGGACCACTAAATCTGCTTCCCGATGATTCATATACTCTTTCATAGCCTGAGAATAGTCTTGGGTATCTTCTCCTCGAAGACGGCGATCAATAATTTCGCGGTTGAGAGATAATAAAGGCGGTTGTACTAGATCTGCCGATAATCCCAAGATATTAGTTAATAAATCAATATCTTTGTCTACTATGTCTTCACAGCGATCGCTCAAACAAGTACCCAAGGGTTTACCGTAAGCAACGGTAATTTGTTGTTTTAAAGCCAGATGGATGATACCTGATATAGTTGCTGATTTTCCGCTATGAGCTTCAGTTGAAGCAACTAGTAAATGTTTAGCAGATTTGGTCACGCCCGCACTCCTTAATTTTTTGTTGGCCTATTTTGCTCCTCGCTATTCAAAGCGCAACAGCTTCCGATAAAAACTTCGAGGAAAATCTGTTACTTTAGAGCGTTTAAAATTCATGATGACATCAATTAAGTAATCAATAAACTCTGAGTTAGATAAAGTTACTTCATAACTCAAGTCTGCCTGTCCGTCAAATTGTAAACGACAACGAGTTAATTCTGACGGTAATTTAGATACATACCAACTAGCTACAAAGGGGATTTTGTCTCCTCCTTCAACTTCACGGTTTCCCTCCAAAGAACCATTATGATAAAGAGCGATCGCATGAGGTAGCCAATTATGTTTACTTTTAGAATAATAAGGTATGTAGATTATTACATCCGCTCTGCCGGCTGGTTTAATTTGTTCGATTGTAGACATAGACAGAATCAATAAAGTTTTAGTTAGATTAATCGAGCTTTTTAATTTATAACATCAGTTATTAGAGACTACCTGCGATCTAAATCTTCTGTTGCGATCGCTGTTGAGCAAAAGATGGCTTAAAACTAAAAACGCCCCCCGATCTAAATAGAACGAGAGGCGTTAATTTAATTATCGACTAGCTAATCGTTAGCAGTGAATGCCGACAACTTAACCGTTGATTGCAGGTGCAGTTAATGCTACAGGTGCAGACTCACCAGATGCTAAGTCTAAGGGGAAGTTGTGCGCGTTACGTTCGTGCATTACTTCAAATCCTAAGTTAGCTCTGTTTAAGATGTCTGCCCAAGT
>JBHJNX010000166.1:0-10906 GCA_050330335.1 Pleurocapsa sp.
AGGGAATCCAGTAGTGGTTGCATCTACTACTAATAATACCTCGAAGGAAGTTCTGTCTGTTCTAAGGAATTTACAGAAGCCCGCGTTGTATGCGTAGCATCAACGTCGGGAGAAGTCACAAATAAAATGCAGATTTGCACCGTCAAACATATTTCTAGTGGCGATCATCACTAACATAACACTATCAGTATTTCTGGGAGAAAATTATCGCCATTCAAGCTCTGGGACTATTCAGTTTAAATCAGAAGCTTTGGTCGATTTAGTAGACTAAAATTTTTACATCTAACGGCTGAAAAATGACGATCAATACAAGTTCCTCAATTTTTTTTACTAATATTTGTTTTCAGAGCTAAAGAAAATCGAGCTATGAATGTTGTGAAGAAATTAACGCTCGAACGCAGTGTAGAAGTGGAAGTGGCTTGTTCTGCGGAACAAGTTTATGAACTATGGGGAAACTTGGAGAATGTACCTCGATGGATGTCCCTTGTAAAAAGTGTCAGACGTTTGCTACGAGAGGAAGAATTCTAGCACTGGAGATTTGGGCTGGGATTTCCTCTAGTAAAAGTTTTTCTTTTGATCTCAGAAATCATCCCAACATGAAGATATTTAAAGTTTTCAAAGCTTCTTACTTCTGGAAATAGGTTTTGATAAAGTTGACAGTACGAATCCACAAATTGTAATGTTGGCTTGACTGGGCGAGGCTTAACCATTACTCTATCTAACTTTCAACACTTACCAGTTAATTTTACCTCTCCTAGAGTGACAAAAGAGAGCTATTCAAACATCTTCACTTACGATTCCAACTATGTTCTAGATGAGTAGATATTTTATATTGTAAAGATTTGTATCGTTTTAGGGCAATCCATTCAATTTATACGCTGCTCAAACGCTGGCTCAAACATGATTTCTAACAACAGGGTGTCATGCTGATATTTGTTAGCACTCGTTAACAAATTACCCCAAACTAGGTGACATACATGACTGATATCGTAGATACGGCAATTGATGCTGGTTCTTTTGAGACTCTAGTTGCTGCGGTTAAAGCTGCTGGTTTAGTAGACACTCTCAAAGGCAAGGGTCCATTCACCCTTTTTGCGCCCAACGATGAGGCGTTTGCCAAACTTCCTAAAGGTACGGTAGACGGATTACTTAAGGATATTCCCCAACTCAAGAAAATCCTAACTTATCATGTTGTTTCAGGCAAGGTCATGGCTGCTGACGTAGCCAAGATGAACTCAGCTAAAACAGTTGAAGGTTCGGATGTGAAAATTGACGCTCGTAAAGGTGTCAAAGTGAATAATGCCAAAGTTTCAACAGCCGATGTTGCAGCCGACAACGGTGTTATCCACATCATTGACACAGTGTTGATGCCCGCGTAAGCAAACGCGAAGCATGGTAAATCATAGTGAATAAATAATATTAATGGAATAATAACTATATCAAGTCATTATTCCATTAATACCTGGATATATTTCAATAAACGCCTTTAAACAATGACATTATTTGTCTTCTTGACAAATTAGGTTTTAACAATGGCAGCCTTATTAACTACTCAAATGCAATTGCCGATTGAGCTAATCATTAAATTCTAAAATATCCTGAAACAACTTGGATGAGGTCTTTTTTTCGAGGCAAAACGATCGCTGATTTCTATTAGACAGGCGAGGGTATAGTCTTGGAAAGACGATGTAATAAATAGAAAGAAAGTATGTATCGAGCTTATTAAGTAGAGAATCTTAATAACAAAGCTTTATCAAAAATCTCATGAAAGTATTATTACTATATCCCCAGTTTCCCCAGTCCTTTTGGTCTTACGATCGCTTTATGAAAATCGCTGGACTGAAGGCAGTCATCCCGCCCTTGGGAATTATTACCATTGCGTCACTTCTTCCCCAGGATTGGGAGATTCGATTTTAGGATCGCAATGTCAGTCTGGAAACAGATGCCGATTGGGAGTGGTGTGAGTTGGTTATTCTTTCTGCCATGTTGGTACAGAAACCAGATTTCCACGCCCTAATTCAAAAATCGGTATTGAAACTCCTGACCAAGACAGTTTACAAGTAACGCGTAAACTGCAAAATACACGCAATCGATAATTCTTCATTGCTCTACAATCCTGCTCTGAAGAGACGTAAAAATATTTTGGTTATTGCCTGAAAAAATTAGAGTGCAATTAAAGCGATTTTGTATAACTTAATTTATTAGGAATAAAGGAAAACGTTACGATTAAAGAGTAGAGGTTGGAAAATATTATTTGTAACTTCTACAACACTTTTGCAAAAAAACTTGGATGAGGTCTTTTTACCGTGGCAAAACGATCGCTCCAGGCATCAGCAGCAGGAATCAAACTAGCAAAAAAAGCTTTTGCTAGTAAGGGTTGGACTCAAGAAAACCTGGCAGAGGAAGTAAATCTGAAGACTCGCCAGCCCGTCTGGAGATTTTTTACAGGTCGTCCGATCGAACGTTATACTTTTATGGAAATTTGCTCTGTCTTGGATCTAGAGTGGCGGAACATTGCAGACAATCCGCCAGCCGAGTTTTCAGAACCGGGAGAACGAACTACCATAAATATTGATGCTCTGGTCAAAAAAGTGCGATCGCAACGCCGAGACAAAATTCAAGACCAGTGCGGTACTTTACAATTATTAGATACTAACCATCCTGTTGAAATCGAAAACATTTACATCGATGTCAATATTTTGGAAGAGATTGTCAGTCAACAGTGGTTAGAAATTTCTGACTTGCAAAACCCTACCTCAAAAGAATTTGATCGCTTTGGTTTAGGTGAGATTTCTCAGCAACAAATACCAGGTCTGAGGGCAGTCGAAACCCACTCTAAGCTTAGGGTATTGGGTAAACCTGGGTCTGGTAAAACTACTTTTTTGCAACATCTTGCCATTCAATGTAACCAAGGTGATTTTGCTGCTCATCTAGTTCCTATCTTTATCACCTTGAGAGATTTTGCTGACGAATCCAAAGAGACAGGGAAGTTCAGCTTATTAAACTACATTCACTCTGAATTTATTACCTGTGACATTTCCGAACAGTCCGCAGTCGAAACTTTACTGCGTGAGGGCAGGGTGTTACTGTTGTTGGACGGACTCGATGAAGTACTCCATCAAGATAACAACGCAGTTTTAAAAGAAATTCGCAGATTCTCTGAGAAATATCTCAAGAATTTGTTTGTTGTCACCTGTCGAACCGCTGTCAAAACATTTAAACTTGGACGCTTCACCGATGTTGAAATTGCCCCGTTTACCCAATCACAAATCATCGCCTTCGCCCAGAAGTGGTTCACAGTATTTACTAGAAAAAATCCTCAAGATGAACTAGATATAGCAGTAGAGTTCATTGAAAAACTGGATTTACCCGAAAACTTGCCATTCCGCAGACTCGCCGTCACGCCTTTGTTTCTTCATCTTGCTTGTTGGGTATTCCATCGCCAAGAAAAATTTCCCAGCAAGAGAGCGGAATTCTATAAGCAATGTCTAGACCTTCTTTTAGGTAAATGGGATGAACTTAGAGGCATTGAGCGAGATGAAATTTATCACGGATTTTTATTGCCACAAAGGCTCAAACTGATGAGTCAGATTGCTGCTGCAACGTTTGAGGAGGGTAATTACTTTTTTGAGCAAAGAGAAGCTGAACAACAAATTAGCGACTTTATCAGTAATTTACCAAATGCTCCCAACGAGCCGGAAGAATTACAACTTGATAGCGAGGTAGTGCTTAAAGCGATTGAGTTGCAACACGGGTTATTGGCGGAACGAGTAAGGGGAATTTTCTCTTTTTCCTCCTTAACCTTTCAAGAATATTTCACTGCCCGAAAAATTGTTGCCAGTCATAATTTACAGTCCTTAGAGCGAGCTTTAGAAAGCCTAGTTAGTCACATCACTGAACCACGGTGGCGTGAAATCTTTTTGTTGACGACTGCTATGTTACGGAGTGCGGACTCCCTAGTACATTTGATGAAGCAACAAATCGATGCTTTAGTCTCCCAAGACCCTTATCTCCAAGAGTTTTTAACCTGGGCAAGCCAAAAATCACTGGCTACACCCCAACCCACCTTAGCTGCAACTCGTGCTTTTTATCTCGGTCTTACCCAAACTCCTTATCTTGCACCTCACTTTGCTCTTGCCTGTACCTTAGACCAAGGTATTTTTCTCGATACGTTATTGGATAACTTGGTGTTGGAATGTGCTATTGGCTCTAGCCCTGATTTTGCTCATGTCCATGCCCTTGGCGATGCCCTCAGCAATGCCCTCAATATTGTTGTTGATGTTGGGTTACAGCAATCCCTGCAACAACTCAAAGAACAACTCCCCGATCCAGAAAGAAATAGAGCAAGGCTTCAGTCCTGGTGGCAAACTAATCATCTTGCCTGGACTGAGCGTTTAAGAACGGCGATTTCCCTTCATCGCAATATACAGTCTCGCTGGCACTTTACCCCTGAACAGCAGGAAGTTTTGCAACGCTATTACGATGCCAATCAGTTGCTGATCGATTGTCTGAATAGTAACTGTGAAGTAACGGTTGCAGTGCGAAAAGAGATTAAAGCTGCCTTATTATTGCCTCAGAAAGAACTGGAAGAGAGAGAATGGGAATAAGTAATAATCTAAAAATTATATTTCTGAAACTGCCCAAGTTGCTTCATTAAACAGTATATTGAAAATCAATCTGGCGGAAAAGAATAAAGATGCTTCACAGTTTTATTTTGGTTGGGCATTTATCCCCACTTTATAAGAAGGATGAGGAATTCCGCCCTCCATTTTTGTTAAAATTTGCAATAAAATCAAACATCTCAAACTAATTTTATACATTTCAAACATTCGTCAAGACATTATTTTAAACATTCACTTGTTAGATTATAAACATAGAAACTAAGGGACAATTGAATTAAATATATAAACACTAGCCTATAATTTTAGCAAAAATTAATCGAATACTATTTACTAACACAATGTTGGGTTGTAGATCATGATTGAATTTAGATTTATTTCTACGCAAAAATTCATTTTTACAAGTGAAGAGATTTTGGAATTTATAAAATTTTTCACTTCAATAATCAACAAGTTTAAATCAAAATAGACTTACATCATAAGTCAGGAGTAAATTAAGACTTAATCAGAAATAATTTGTGCTTTGAATTTGAAAGTGTCTTAAAAAAACTTTTGACATTTACACAGGATACTACTTCAACTCAACTTCCCAGCAGCACACCTGGAGCGATATGGCTATAAAGGATGGATTTGTGACTAACCTTCTAGGTCTTCAAGATCTGAAAATACTTGTTGTAGATAATCATATCGATTCCTGCGATTTGATTGAGTTGCTGCTAGCATTCTATGGTGTAAGAGTAAAAAAAGCATTTTTAGCCAAGCAAGCTCTGGAAATATTTGGAACATGGCAAGCAGATATCCTCATTACTGAAATTGCCTTGCCAGATGTAGATGGTTTTGCCCTGGTTCAACAAGCAAAAGCGATCGCCGTAGAACGAGAGAAAGTATTACTAGTTATAGCTGTGACAGCTTATATCAATGACAACGTCCGTCAACTTGCTCTCTCAAGTGGGTTTGATTATTGGTTCACCAAACCGTTGAATCTTGATAATTTTGTTGCTGGGCTTTTCTATTGTGCGGGCTACAAATTCTCATCCGCCATTACTCAAAAAAGTTTGAGTAGTTTCGTGAACCACAGCTATATCAGTTTTTAAGAGCATCAACATAATTTAAACCTTTCAGGAGTTAATTAATGAGTATTATTACCAAAATGATTGTCAATGCAGATGCTGAGGTTCGCTATCTCACCCCTGGAGAACTAGAGCAGATCGGTATGTTTGTTAGCAGTAGCGATCGCCGTTTACGGCTGGTGAAAGCTTTAACAGAAAGTCGCGATTACATTATTACCAAAGCTGCCAATCAACTTTTTCAAAACCGTCCATACCTGGTTTCTGCGGGTGGTAATGCCTACGGGAAAGAGATGACTGCCACCTGTCTGCGAGATATGGATTATTACCTGCGATTGATTTCCTACAGTATTGCTGCTGGAGATGGTACACCAATTCAAGAAATTGGGATCGTTGGTGTTCGCCAAATGTACAAATCCCTTGGCACCCCAATTGAGTCTGTTGCCGAAAGTGTCCGTGCCATGAAGAATATCTCAAGCTCAATTTTGTCTGGAGAGGATGCTAGCGAAGTTAGTACGTACTTCGACTACCTAATTGCTGCTCTTCAATAGGCAAGGAAAATTACCTACAAGCGATTACGCCACGCTATTTTTGTAGATCATCAGGTGGTTTTTGGAGTGAAAGTACAACAATCACAACTATCAGGAGATAAATAAAATGGAAGCCCAAGAAGTTTTGAGAAGATATGCAGCGGGAGAAAGAAATTTTAGAGAGGCAGACTGGAGAGGTATAAGTTTAACTAAAGCTAATTTAAGTGGCGTAGATTTGAGTGGGGCGCATTTGAGCAATGCCGACTTGAGTGACTCAGATTTAAGTAATGCCAATCTCAATTTTGCT
This sequence comes from Pleurocapsa sp., assembly GCA_050330335.1. Classification (GTDB taxonomy): domain Bacteria; phylum Cyanobacteriota; class Cyanobacteriia; order Cyanobacteriales; family Xenococcaceae; genus Waterburya. Next base: position 6,524 of record JBHJNX010000166.1, read on the forward strand.
GGACTCAAAGGGGCTAATTTCAAGGGAGCTAATCTGAAGGGGATGAAAATGCCTGATGGAAGAATACATAACGATCTCATAGAGTCGAGCAATTACTTTTCTAGTTAACATCTGCTCTGATTAACTAAATAGCTCAACCGATTTTTGGAGACTTTTATCATGTCATATTGAATAGTCACAAGGGACTGATGAGAATGCATCTGTGCTGATCGCAGATTGGTAGTTTGTGATCGCTTAGGCTTAAACCCAATCCCATTCAAGCTCTAATTAACTAAATAGCTCAATCAATTTTTGGAGACTTTTATCATGTCATATACCATCGACTCAGCTCGAACAATTTTTCCCGATACTCAAGTTGCCGAAGCGATTCCAGCCATGATTGAATCATTCAATCAACTCAGTGCTGAGGATCAGTTGGCTTTACTTTGGTTTGCCTATACCGAGATGGGAGTTACCATCACTCCCGCAGCTATGTCGGCAGTCAACATGGTTTTCGCAGAACAAACTTTGACTCAAATTAAACAGATGCGTTCTGCTGAGCAGACGCAAGTTATGTGCGATCTGGTTAACCATACTGACACTGCCATTTGCCGTACCTATTCGTCTTTCGGCACGAATGTCAAGTTGGGTTTCTGGTATCAGTTAAGCGAGTGGATGAAACAGGGAATTGTTGCTCCCATTCCAGAACACTATAAACTATCTGCTTCTGCATCAGACGTACTTCAAGCCATTCGTCAACTTGAAGGAGGTCAGCAACTAACCGTTCTACAGAATATCGTTGCCAAAATGGGATATACCCCAACTGACGGTACTCCACAAGTCAAAGAACCTGTAATTCCACCTAAAGAACTTGCATCTCGAAAAAGTGTCAAAATCAAGGGCATCAAAAACTCTACAGTTCTGAGTTACATGGAAAATATGAACGCCTTTGACTTCGAGTCAGCAGTAGCTTTATTTGCCCAAGATGGTTCTCTGCAACCTCCTTTTGAAGAACCGATTGTTGGCAAAGAAAAGATTCTCGCCTATATGCGTGAAGACTGCTACGGACTTAAGCTAATACCTGAGCGAGGGGTATCTGAACCAGCAGAAGAAGATTTCATCCAGATTAAAGTGACAGGAAAAGTGCAAACTCCCTGGTTTGATAGCAGTGTTTTTATAAACGTTGCCTGGCGATTTTTGCTCGATCTTGAAGGCAAGATTTTCTTTGTCGCAATTGACGTGCTGGCATCTGCCCAGGAGCTGCTGAACTTAAGTTTAGTCCGGTGAATGCGCTTAAGAGTGATGAGCCATCAGCTTTGTGTTTTAAGCTCTAAAGCATAAAAATGGTGGTTTACCTTCTTGCCCTCCTGCAAAGCTTATACATTCAAGCGGCTACGTCAATAACTTGGAAATCAAAGATCGGATTCAAATAACCTCGATTGGAGAATGATTATGTCTAAAGAGAAAAAAGGCATAAGTTTCCAGAAACTTTTGCCTTAATTGCTTTCCGACAAAATGTTGAAGGTTTATTTGACTAACCGAACTATCTCTAGAACGGGAATTTCAACTTAAAAGTTTTGCCACGTGTGAATGCGGATTTTGCAAAAATTCTGTCAAACTAAATTACTGACAATCTTGCCATTGTTGATGTGCTGCTCGCAGTAAAGCGATGGCCTGTTCGCAAGTATCTACACATTGAGGAATGCTGAGATCGGCTGGATCTGCCATTGGTGGATGAACATCAATGGTGTATTTTTTAGCCCAGCTAGCTAACTCACTCCACATCTTGCCTACCATAATGAATGGGGTATTTTCTAGCTTGCGCACTTGTAATAATTGCCAAATCATCAAAGCTTCTAAAGCCGTACCGATACCCCCTGGTAGTACTACAAAAGCATCGGAAACGAGAACAAAGTGATGCAGGCGCGAAAAGAAAGTGCGATGTAAATAAACCTGTTCGACGAAGGGATTAGTTTCTTGCTCGAATCCCAAATCCACACGGATACCGATAGATTTAGTTAGATCTTCGGGATCTGCCATGACACTACCTTCGTTGGCAGCTTGCATCAACCCCGGACCCCCACCAGTAACAATATCACAACCCATGATAGTCAGTTCGCTAGCCAGTTTCCGTACTCCATTGTATAGAGGTAGATCAGATTTAATTCTTGCCGAGCCAAATAGAGTGACGCGATAACGTTCTCGTTTAGGGGGTTGAATGCTAGATAATTTATTTACTGTATCCCAAAGACTGAGAATTGTATCGTGAATGACTTCAAAAGCAGCTTCTGAGTCAGCAATATTAACGCTATCGGGATTTTGAGGAAGATTACAATGTATGGTACGCGATCGCTTTGACTCACTCATAATCTCAATAACTCAGTTACAAATTGATAGCTAAGAATAGTATTACTGTATACGTCGTTACGGCGATCGACAATGGGAATGGTGGAGAACGACAACGATCTAAAATATTGTGTAACAATTATTTACAAGACTAGATAGTTAACAATATATAGGGTATGACCGCAACCACCGATAATCCCAACCAAACAACTCTTTTACCTGGGGGTAATGACCCTACTGTTTTTGAGCCACAAGAAGCATGGTATCCTGTTTACTATGTTGCAGATTTGGATGAAAATAAGCTGGCTCGATTTACTTTACTAGAAAAAGATTTAGTCATCTGGTGGGATAAGTCGGCTGCAACTTGGCAGGTATTTAAAGATAAATGTCCCCATCGTCTCGCCCCTTTAAGTGAAGGAAGAGTTAATGAAGCAGGATTATTGGAATGTCCCTATCACGGTTGGACATTTTCAGGCAATGGCAATTGTGAGGTAATCCCGCAACAACTACCAGGAGGACAGGCTCATACTTCTGCTAGAGCTTGTGTCAGATCTTACCCTACAGCGATCGCCCAAGGGTTATTATTTGTCTATCCTGGGATCAAAGAAAATGCGGCTCAAACTGCCATACCGATTATCGAACCGATGGAAGAAAATCCTGATGATTGGGTGTGTTTAGATATCTTTCGGGATCTGCCCTATGATGCTTTAACTTTACTGGAAAATGTCATTGATGCCAGCCATATTCCCTATACACACCACAAAACTGTGGGGAATCGTACTAATGTTGCTCCCGTAGAATTAGAAGTTACCGAATCGGGAAAACAAGGTTTTAAAGGAATCTGGCAAGAAGGACCGCGCAAGGGTCAGTTAGGGACGCAGTATACTACTTTTACCGCACCTTGTTTGATGTGGCACGACTTAACTTCTAAGCAGTTCGGACGCACTCTAACTGTGGTGTATGCTACCCCCATTAGTAAGGGTCAGTGTCGTTTATTTGCTCGTTTTCCTTTTAAATTTGCCTCTGCTTTACCCCGCTTTTTTATTAAACTTACTCCGAAGTGGTATTCTCACATTAACCAAAATGGAGTATTAGAAGACGATCAGATTTTCCTACACCATCAAGAGCGTTATCTGGCAGCCTTGGGTGGTAGCGAGAAATATAGTAAGGCTTTTTATCTGCCCACTAAAGCAGATTTATATGTTTCCGAGTTACGACAGTGGGTAAATTTATATCATGCAGACCCCTTTCCAAAGCAGCATTTTTCCCCTGCTTTAACTAGAGAACAATTATTAGACCGCTACCATTCTCACACTAAAAACTGTGCCAGCTGTAGTGGAGCTTTAAAAAATATCCAACAAATTAAACAAATTGCGATCGCCCTGGCAATTATAATCTGGGCAACAATTCCCTTTTTAACTTTATTTTTTGCTATTTCTCCGACAGTTATAGCAGTTAGTTTATCCAGCAGTTTAATCATTACCAGTGTCACTTGGTGGCAACTCGATCAACTAGAACAGAAATTTTATCGTGGTAGAGATATTCCTCCCCGCAATTTACCAGGTTAGAGAGCATCTTATTATAAAGTTTAGATTCTTCACTCATTGAAGCTTTTTTCTGGGAAAAATCTAAAGATTCAATTGCAATTGGGCATTGATGCTTTAAAGCTATTTCTGTTAGTTTGACAACCAAATTTCGCATCATTGCTTGTCGTTGCCCCGACGAAAAACCGCGCCATTCAAAACTAAATTTACCTTCATCTTTGATGTTTACATCTGCCAAAATATACGCCCATTTAATACTGTCTTTATTGAAATCAACTCCAAGACAACCGTTGTCAAAAGAAGTTGTAACTAGAATTTCTTGAACGTAAGTTGTTAAATGAATATACCACTGGTCTTTATTTGGTAATTTTAGCAGAGTTTCAGGAGGTATGTCTAGTATTTCTCGAATAGCTTTCTCTTTATCCTTCCTGTAACTTCTAGCTCCATACAGTCGGCACGAAAAGCAGGCAAAAACAAGTGAAAAGTTCATAACATCCTCTTACTTCTTGAGAGC
>JBHJNX010000167.1:0-10597 GCA_050330335.1 Pleurocapsa sp.
TAGAGATGATTAAGAGTTAATGCGATAGCCCGATTTTAGGGATAATTAAGAGTCAATGAGATCGCCCGATTGGAGAAATAATTGAGAGTAACTGCGATCGCACTATTATAGAGATGATTAAGAGTAAGCGCGATCGCTTGGTTGTAGAGATGATTAAAAATAAGTGCGATCGCTTGGTTGTTATGATACCGTTGCTGCTACTGAAATTAAATTGTCTTCAAAAAATCTTCTACTGTAATTACTCTTACGTTACGAAAAGGATTCAGTACAAGTAAATCCTGATCGCCAGTTATGATCTATTGTGCATCTCCGTTTATTGCCAACTCCAAAACTTTATCGTCTTTTGGATCGCGACATTCTTGGACATTTTCAAGTATTTCAATCAAAACTGCTCGCTCAATTAAGGTTTCTAAAAACTCTTCTCTTTCTTCGTTTGTCACATATTTGTTGAATTTTTTACGTCCCAGCACCTCATTTAATTCCTCTAACAAATCGAGGGAGAGTAATACTTCTCCATTTGCCAGAGCGTATTGGAAAGCTTGAGCGGGTTTACTATTTTCAAAGAGAAGCGCACTAATAATTACATTTGTATCAAAAACATATCGCAGCCAATTACTCATTGAGAAGTGAATCCAAAATTTCTGGAGTTAAGCCTCGTGCTTGGGCATTTTGGCTAATTTCACTCATAACTTCTTCGAGTGTTCTTTTATCTCGAGTTGCATCACTAAGTTTTAGACTCAGCAATGCTTCGAGTTTACGGCGTTGTTCTTCAGAGGCGGTTTCAAAAATACGGGCAACTTCAGCATTAACCCGAATTGTAATATTTTTAGTGTCCATAATTTTTAGATGAGGACTAAGCTATTCGGCAATGGCTGCTGTATAATCTTGCAGGGCAAAAAAAGCCGAACCCCTGCTATAGTAAGCTTCTATATTATTAACATCCTCTTCTAAAGCTCGATTAAAATCTGCGATCGCGCCTTGATAGTCTTCTTGCTTGTACTTGGTTATACCCATACTTACAAAGTCTTGTTGTGCAGCAACTTCAACGGGAATTTGTAAATCGTTGCGAGTAGCTAAATAGATTTCAAGAGGGATTCCTTTCCCATAAACCTTCCCCGTATTACCATCAGAAACTGATTGACCATTAACTGCGATCAAGCGAATATTAACATCAAAAATACCTCCTCCCGAACCTCCTGGTGTAGAAGGATTATCGTGAATAATTTGATAGCCTTTATCTGCGTCTGTCAATCTACCAACTATATTGGAGTAAAAAAAAGTATAAATGCGATCGGGAATACCAGGAATCGGATCTGGATAACCAGCAACATAAGTATTTGTTCCTTCGGTGATGGTTTGAGAATCTCCTAATTGTGCTACTGAATAGGCTTTGCTGCTAGTAAATTTAATAGTTGCTAGATCGACATTTGGCAGGTTTTTAATATCCGTTGCTTGATATGTTTCCCCATCGGGAGTAACAACTTGATAACTACCCAATGACTGAACTACGTGCCAACAAGTTATTACTGTATATGTATCGCCATTTTGTTCGATAATTGTTCCCGTACCCGATTCTTCCGCGCCATCAATTTGTACGGTAAATTCTTTAATTTTTGCCGAAATTTCGGCATTTTCTAAAGCAAATACAGGTTGGTTTTGTAAGGTAACAGTGGCGACAATTCCCAAAATAGGAACAACAGGAAAATAGCGATTCATCTTTTTAACGAATAATATTAAACCCTATATTACAATCGAGTTAGATTATTGTTGAATTTATATTTGTCTAAAAAATATGCAAAAAAAACGCTTTGACCAAATTTTAGAGATGATTGATAATCTTACTCTCGACGAACAAGAAGATTTAATCAATATTGCTCGAAACAGGCAAATCGAACAAAGAAGAGAAGAAATAGCAGCGAATATAACTAATGCTCGTCTTGAATACAAACAAGATGAAGTTTTTCGAGGATCGGTTGATGATATTATTGCAGAACTAGACAAATGATAACTTTGGTTTTTAGTTCGTCGTTTAAACGCGCTTTCAAGAACATTATTAAGCGTAGACCAGACTTAAAGCCAAAAATTGAGGAAAAATTAAGATTATTAGCTGTAGACCCATATAATTCAGTTTTACGCACTCACAAGCTTAAGGGGAAATTATCAGGAGCTTGGGCTTGTTCGGTAGAGTATGATTGCCGTATTGTCTTCAGTTTTGAAAAAAATCAGGAGACACAAGAAGAAGAAATTCTCTTGATTGATATTGGGACTCATGACGAAGTTTATTAATGCGATCGCTTAGGAGAACATTTAGTTAATGGCGATCGCTTGCTGGCTTACAAACTACGAGATACTTGGAAACAAGGCAAAAGTATTGTTAATCCTAAGCAGCTAGATTGCTTTCGGCTGGATAAAAGATAGTTACGGGAATTTTTCTATGTGCGTTGTCCTTCTCGAAGGGAAATACTTTGGTTCTACTGCGATCAGTAAAATCTAACTGCATAATTCCTACAATATATTTACCCAGTGGTTTTGGTAGTTCTTTTAAATTTCTAAATAAATTTCCCAGCACAACAAAGCTCCTTGAGTTACTACTTTGATTATCTACATAGGTAATCTACAAAATAGTAAGAATCTTCAAATCGCGATCGAGGCGCAATTCCTGAATACGTCAATGAATTTAATCTTGCTTCTTGGGAAGGTTGGTTAACCTTTGATGCCATTGAAATTGCTGATAATTTAACTAAACCCGTTCAAATCGTTCACTCCGAAGCTGCTGCTATTCCTCAAGGTGCAAAAGAATTTTATAACCGTTTGGCAGGAGAGAAAAACCAACTCTGGTTAGAAAATACTACACAGTTTGACTTTTATGATTCTCCTGAAGTTGTTACTAATGCTAGCGATACAGTTGCAAAATATTTTGAGCAAAAACTTTAATATTCAGTCATCAGTTTTCCAATAGGTTGCCGACACAAAAACTGTCTGGGATGCAATGTCTTAATCAGTTTCTCGCATCTTGTAAAAAAAGCCAAGAGCCAAAAGTAAAGAATAAACAAGCTAAAAAATGAGCAAAAGAAAAAAAAGAAGTCGCTCTTATAATTTCTAGTGTCGCTTCCAGGGTAAAAATAGCACTACCCACCAGAAAAAAACAACTAGCAATAAATAAAGGAAAATTTTTCATTAATTTAATCTAAATGAAACAAAAAACAATACCCATGAAACTTATCATAGGAGCATTAACAATGATCTTTGCAGCTACACCGTCTAATTCTTTTAGTATGCCAACACCAGATGAGGCTGCTATTGAGACAATTGTGGAAAGTGTGGCAACTTTAGCCGATCGCGAAAATTTTGAAAGTCTAGAAAAACTTTATGCAGATGAAGTTCAAGTAGATTATACATCAGCGTTTGGGGGAGAAGTAGAATTAAAAAGTCCCCAGGCTTTAATGACGCAATGGGCAAGTAGCTTACCAGGATTCGATCGCACTCGTCATGAAATATCCAATATCGAAACAGAAGTCAAGGGAAATAAGGCAACTGCTAGGGCTGATGTTGTAGCTAATCATTATCTTAACGAGATGTTCTGGCAAATTGCAGGTAGCTATGAATATGGCTTAGTCAAAGAAGATGGACAATGGGCGATCGCTAAAATGACTTTTATTGCTGAATCCGAACAGGGCGATCGCGATATTATTAATCAAGCTGTTCAACAAGCGAGTATTAACCCCTCTCCTTACATACAACGCCAACAAACCAAGCAAGCTGTAATCAATTTCCTAACATCTTTAGAAGAGAAGAATATGGAGAAGTTTGCCTCAGTTTGGGCGGAAGATGCAGTGCAAGATATGCCCTTTTCTCCCGATGGTTTTCCCAAGCGTGTCGAAGGCAAAGCTAATCTAATTAAACACTATGCTGCTTGGCCAGAAACAAGCGGAAAAGCCAATTTTACCGATCGCTTAGTATTCTACCCGATGCAGAATTCGACAATGGTTTTTGCTGAATGGCGAGGTGATGTCGAGATAATTTCTACAGGACGACAATACAAACAACAATATGGCGGATTGTTTCATGTTGTTGATGGCAAAATCGAACTATTTCGCGAATATTACGATCCTATCGTGTTTAAAGATGCCTTTGGTTTAGACAAAGGCGAAATATCTAACGCGCTAGGAAAATAATTTAAGTTCTACCAGAGATATTTACCCTTGAACACTTCCACAGCAGGGGCAGTCATATAAACTTTGTCATTCTCCTGTGACCAGTTAATTTGTAAACAGCCTCCAGGCAATTCTACGGTACAGTTGCGATCGCACTTTTCATTAAGTACCCCAGCCACTACCGTAGTTCTGTGGTTTCTTCAGCAAAAGTATCGATAGCCGAAGCCAAAGAATACACAAATACTAAATTATTACAAGCTCCCGCTAAATCCATTAAAGAAAAAAGAAAAGCTACTACTTGTTTTGCCAAGTCGCTTCTGCCTATTTGTTTCGCTTTAGCTGCTCTTAAATAACGGGCAATTTCATCTAAAATAATTACTGTTGGGTTACCCTTCGGGTCAGGCGCGTTCCCAAATCGACGAAACGTCGATGGGGTCGCCTGACCATTTAGCAACCTGTCTAAAACATCTGTACCAGGACTAATACCAGAGCGATCGCTGCCTTGTAATAACCGATATCCTTCTACTCCTCCTACCTGATAGGCAATTTCACCCCAAAGAGTTTTAGTAGTTATTCCCGAATCTTGATGATAAATGCCATTTTCGGGATCTAAATCTCTTCCATCTACTGCTGCTACTTGTACAGGGCGATCGGGAATTAAATTCAAATCGGCAAATCTTTCTAAACCTTCAATGTCTCTTGCCTGTTTGCAAATATGCCATAAAGCAATTTCGTCATGGGTTTTACCACCCCCAAAACTAGTCTCTAGCCTAATTACAGGTGAACCAGACGACTTGCCCGTTAACCTACTAAATACCTCTCTAATTAAAGTTTTAATTCCATCTGTAGCAAAAGTATTAGCAAAAAAACTTTTAGGATCTTGATAAATATTAGGAGCTTTTCCTTCAACTACCAAGCGTAATTTAGCAGCAAACAGATCTACTGAAAGTTCTCCTGCTAATATTTCTTCTCTGGGGATACAAGTTTCAAAAATTGAAGGCAACATACACAAGTCTCTAATTAGAAGCTTGTTCTTAGCTTGCCCATTTTGTTAAGAAAAATAAAAAGTTAAAAAAGATTAAATTTCTCTGGGTAATTCATATCTTTCAAGGTGAAAACTCTTGCCGATGGATTAAGGTAATAATACCAGAGCCAAACTTAGTTGACTTAAAAATCAACGCATGAGACAATAGAAATATCAACTACCCAATTAGTACGAGCATGGCTGTTTTTCATAAACTCAGTAGATCGAAATTATCGAAGATTTTGGAGACAGCGATCGCATTGTGTACCTCAACCGTGCCGAAAGCGCAATTTTAGAGATAGTATTGAGCATTGCTGCGAAATCAGCAGCCACTATTAATAACTATTTTTCATTTAATTAAATTGAGGCATTTTATTTTATGACAGCTAGCCTAAATATTCCCAGCAATCCCGATAAAGAAAAAGCTCTCAACCTAGTACTAAAACAGATTGAAAGAAACTTTGGCAAAGGGGCAATTATGCGTTTGGGTGATGCAACTCAAATGAAAGTTGCGACAATTCCCAGTGGTGCATTAACCCTAGACGTTGCTCTGGGTGGAGGATTGCCTAAAGGAAGAATTATTGAAATTTATGGGCCTGAAAGTTCTGGTAAAACTACCTTGGCCTTACACGCGATCGCTGAAATTCAAAAAACAGGGGGGGTTGCGGCGTTTGTCGATGCCGAACACGCTTTAGATCCTACTTATTCAGCAGCATTAGGAGTAGATATTGAAAACCTACTGGTAGCTCAACCAGATAACGGAGAATCGGCATTAGAAATTGTTGATCAATTAGTACGCAGTGCCGCAGTAGATTTAGTGGTAATAGATTCGGTTGCTGCATTAGTGCCTCGTGCCGAAATTGAAGGAGAAATGGGAGATCTCCAAGTTGGTTTGCAAGCAAGGCTGATGAGTAAAGCCTTAAGAAAGATTGCGGGAAACATCGGTAAATCTGCCTCGACAGTAATTTTTCTTAACCAACTGCGCCAAAAAATCGGTATTAGTTACGGCAATCCTGAAGTTACTACAGGTGGTACAGCACTAAAATTTTATTCTTCAGTGCGCTTAGATATTCGTCGCATTCAAACACTAAAAAAAGGTAACGAAGGAGAATATGGGATTCGCGCCAAAGTTAAGGTAGCCAAAAATAAAGTCGCTCCTCCTTTCCGTATTGCCGAATTCGATATTATTTTCGGACAGGGAATCTCTCAGATCGGCTGTATGCTGGATATGGCCCAAGATTGCGATATTGTCGTTCGCAAAGGGGCTTGGTATAGCTACAATGGCGATAATATCGGTCAGGGAAGAGACAATACAGTTAATTACTTGCTAGAAAATACAGAATTAGCCGCAGAAATCGAACAAAAAGTCCGAGAAAAACTAGCGGTAGACTCGAATATTACACCTAAATCTTCTAGTAGCGATGAAGAAGAGTAACAATAAGTAATAGGTAATAAGTATTTTGTCTTCTGACTACCTACTACCTACTACCTGCTCTAATCGATACAATGTGAGGGATAATTTAAATGATATAAAATTTAACATGACTGCGGTTCCTCAACTTAAGAAATCTTCTTTACACCAAAGACTTCAATGGATTGCTGACCCCGTTAAATATATGGAAACGGCAGCTAAAGAATATCCCGATATTTTTGCTGCTGATATTATTGGTGGCGATCGCTACTATGTTTTTGTCCATCATCCCGAAGCGGTGGAAGAAATTTTAACCAACGATATTTTTTCAACAAGAGAAGAAAGTCGTCAAAAATTTAATGCCACTGGTAAAGAAAACGCAATCCTCAAACCGCTAGTGGGTGAAGCTTCAGTGATTATGCTAGAAAGCGATCGCCATAAACAGCGTCGGAAATTACTCTTACCTCCTTTTCACGGGAAAAGAATGCAGGTTTACAGCGAATTAATCTGCCAACTTACTACCCAAATATTTGCTCGCCTGACTCCAGGGGAATCTTTTACTGCCAGGACTTTAACTCAAGAAATTTCTCTACAGGTTATTTTAGAAGCGGTGTATGGTTTGGGAAATAGCGATCGCCATAGAGAACTTAAACAAAGTATTACTAAAATGACTGATGTTTTTCGTTCTCCTTTAACTTCGGCTTTTCTGTTTTTTCCTTGGTTACAAAAGGATTTAGGTGGGTGGAGTCCCTGGGGTAACTTTTTGCGCCAACAAAAGGCGATTGATCGCGCTATTTATCAAGAGATACATCAACGCCAAGGGGAAAACGATCCCCAGGGTCAGGATATTTTATCTTTAATGATGTCTGCTCGCGATGAAGTCGGACAACCGATGAGTGATGGAGAATTGCGGGATGAGTTGAAGACTCTGATGTTTGCCGGACATGAAACCACAGCTACAGCTATGGCTTGGGCATTATATTGGATGCACCGTTTGCCTGAAGTTAAACAGAAATTACTGGCAGAAATCGAGAGTTTGGGTAGCGATCCCGACCCAATGGCGATCCCTAAACTTCCTTATCTTGATGCTGTCTGCAAAGAAACCCTACGCATCTATCCTGTAGGAATGCTAACTTTTGGTAGAGTTGTAGAACAATCGACCCAATTACTAGGCTACAAGCTACAACCAGGAGAAGTGGTAGTCGGTTGTATTTATCTAATGCACCATCGCGAAGATCTATACCCTCAACCCAAACAGTTTAAACCAGAAAGATTTTTAGAAAAGCAATGTTCTCCTTATGAGTTTTTACCCTTTGGCGGTGGTGCGCGCCGTTGTATTGGCGAAGCTCTAGCAATGTTAGAAATGAAGTTGGTCATAGCCACAATTCTGACTCGATACCAACTACAGCTTGCCAGTAGTCGCCCGGAATTACTCCAAAGACGCGGTGTAACTCTAGCTCCCCAAACAGGAGTAAAAATGACTTTTTGTGGCAGACAAACCGTAAAGCTGCAACAGCAGTTAAATTTTAATTAATGATGTGGATGTCACTTGATTGATAACTACTCCTAAAACTGGTAAATTAGCGATCGCCAACTGAGTTAAAGCCTGTTCGAGTTTGGTACTCTGTAGCTTACCTAAGCCAGTTACTAAAATTACTCCATCAACAATAGTTTTCAACAAGCTAACATCGGCATAATCTACTAGAGGAGCAACATCATAAATAATTAAATCGAAATGAGCTTTTAAGTCAGTATTTAATTTCTGCATTTTAGTAGATGCCAATAGACGACTGGGATCTGACTTGGTTTTTAAATTACCCGTAGTCAATACATACAAATTTTCTTCAATAGGTAATTTTTGAATTAAATGATGAAGCTCCAAATAATTTTCTAGTAAAAAGTCACTTAAACCACTAACATTGGAGAGTTTCAAGCGATCGCTCATGCTGTTTTGACTATGCATATCAGTATCGACGATTAATACTCGCTGACCCAATTCGGCAACAGTTTTTGCTAAATTAAAAGCAACTGAAGTTTTTCCTTCTCCAGTCACAGCAGAGGTGACAAGAATAGATTGCAGTGGATTATCAGCATCAAATAAACCAAGATTAGCACCAGAAAAACGAAATGCTTCGACAGAAGAAGAAATTAAATCTTGTAGGTAAGGGTGATTTCTGTAAGTTTGAATTGCTGAATCTGGAGTTTCTGATCTTTTATTTGTATTTGATTGAGAGACATGGTTGTGTTGGAGTAATTTTTTCTGAGATGCCGACTCAAAAGGAATCATTCCTAAAATTGGTAAATTAGCAATTTGCTTAATTTTACTCGTATTATAGATTTTGTCTTCTAATTTCTCTAAAGTGATCGCTATTCCCATCCCCACTAATAAACCCAAACTAGCACCTAAAACTCCAGAGTTGATCAAACTAGCAGAATTAACTCCTGATTTATTTACAGGAGTAAGTAGACTCCACGGAGCTTGTTTTTGAGCCGCGTCGACTAAAAAGCTGTTGCGTTGGATAATAGATTCTTGCAGTTTTTGGGAAGCCAGTTCTAATTGTCCTTGAATAATATCATAATCGTTAGAAATTGATGACCACTGCTGAATTTGTTGTCCTATATCAGCCATATCTTCTGTGTAAATGCGATCGCGTTCTTCTAACTGCTGAATTTGCTTGTTTATTTTGTCACGAATTGTGTTACTTTCTTGTTCAATTAAATTGATAATATTGGCTTTTTGCTGGTATAAAACTTGAATTTCTGGATTTAATTCCGATAAAACTGCCGATCTCAAGGCAATTTGACTGTCTACATTTTCTAGTCGTTGAATTAATTGATTATAACGATAAGTTGCCACTTCAAACGCCGTGGTTGAAGTGGTTAACTTTTGAGCTAACTCTTGCTCTAATCTTACAGCCGAGTTTTTTAGTTGACTTAATTCGGCTCTATTATCTTGTTGTTGTGATCCCAATTGATTCAATCTATTTGTCAGGTGTTCTCCTCTGGTTACAAAATCACCAAACATATATTTTTTTTGTAATTTTTCTTTTTGTTGCTGTAATTCTTCTACTTCGCTTCGCAATTCAGGTATTTGTACTTCTAAAAATTCAATGCCTCGATTAACCCCAGATTGTCGAGATTGCAAACTATAATCTAGATAAGTTTGGGAAATCGTCTGTAGCACATCCATAACTTGTTGTTCATCGGGAGCAGAATATGAAACTTCTAAAACATTGTCATTTTCATTTGGTTTGAGTTTTAACTCCTTAATTAAGTGTCCATAGTTTATAGTGGGGTATTTGGGTTGAAGCTCTTCCACCACTGGATTAAGCAATTTGGGGCTAGTCAAAACTTTTAACTGCACTTGATCTAATTTAACGGCAGAAATTTGTTCTTTAGTTTCTTGCATTCGGGTATCACTAGAAGAAGAAACTATAGTTTCTATAGTTACTGGTTCGGAAAAAATTTCAAAATAGCCACTGTAAATTGAGGGATTACTAGAAACTTTGATTACTCCCAGAATACTTGTCGAAATTGTTATCAATAAAATTAAGGGTATTCGTCGCCCAATAATCTCTTTAATTTCATTTAAATTTAAACCTTGCTCTTCACTAGGATCAACAGCAAATTTTTCTGTTGCAATGGATACATTTTGCGAATTAATCTTCATACTAATATCGTTGATTGCAATAAACTATTAAGAGTAAGCTGTTAACAATTGCCAATTTCTAGTTGTTTTTTGAGGCGATCGCTTTCGAGAAAATAGATTGAGTTTTAGTTTGAGCTTTTAGGGGTGGTAGTTAAAAAATATTTTTTTTGTATGTTGGACAATAGCTCTAAATTTTTATCGATAAAGATTTTAGTATAAATCTTACTGTTAAACCGACGTAACTACCAAAACTAAATAAAATAAATTACTCTTAGCTAGAACTAGTTCCTGAAAGTACTCTAAACATCAAAATAGTAAAAAAAAATGATACATAAATACACATTTAATCTACGTAAATA
>JBHJNX010000168.1:0-22896 GCA_050330335.1 Pleurocapsa sp.
AGTTACTGCCATTGCGATCGCTTTTATTACCCTGGAGCTATTTTCTTATTGTAGAAGTTGAATTATATTAATCGGTTTTTGACAAATGGCAAAATTAGAACTACAAAACTTGCAAAAAAAATATCGCTCTGATATTATTCCGGTCAAGGATATTTCTTTAGAAGTGCATGATGGGGAATTTTTAACTCTTTTAGGTCCTTCTGGCTGCGGAAAATCTACCTTACTTCGGTTAATTGCAGGTTTAGAACCACCATCTAAAGGTAAGGTAATTATTGGGGGCAAAAACGTCAATCAAGCTGCACCAGGCGATCGCAATATAGCTATGGTGTTCCAAAGTTACGCTCTCTATCCTCACATGACGGCGGCAGAAAATATCAGTACTGCTCTGAAGTTGCGTAAAATGTCTACTGAGGAAATTAACAGGCGGGTGGCTGAGGCGGCGAATCAGTTAGAATTAACTAATTTGCTAGACCGCAAACCAGGTCAGATGTCTGGCGGACAGCGACAGAGGGTAGCTTTGGCTAGGGCCTTGGTGAGAAATCCCGAAGTATTTTTACTAGATGAACCTTTAAGTAACTTAGATGCTCTGTTGCGGGAACAAGTAAGAGCGCAGATGAAACAGTTATTTAGAGATCGAGATAAACCAGTGGTTTATGTGACTCACGATCAAACTGAAGCTATGACTCTATCTACTAAAGTAGCAGTATTGAGTCGGGGTTTAATTCAACAACTCGACCCCCCCAGTCGCATTTATTCCCATCCTGCAAATCAGTTTGTGGCTAGTTTTGTCGGTAGTCCTCAAATGAATTTATTGACGCTTAATTGCCAGGAAAATCAGGCGTTTTTAGGTAATCATAAAATCCCTATACCCGCAATTACTAACCCACCCAAGAATATAGTTTTAGGCATCAGACCGGAAGATATTACTCTGGCAACTGCTGGAGATAATCATGTCTTTGAAGGTAAAGTATTTTTAGTCGAACAGTTAGGTAAAGAAAATTTAGTCAGCGTTAAATTAGCCAATACAGATATTGTTCTGCGGATTTTATTACCAAGCGATCGCACTGATGATGCAGAAAATTTATTTTTTATTTTACCAGCCAATAAAATTCATTGGTTTGATGTAAAAACGGGCGATCGATTAAGCTAGTAAATAACCGATTGAGATTAAAAAGTTAATCGTCAAAATAATCTATATCCTTGACAAAGATTGTTTAAATCGAGATAATTATAGATTGTGCGTCTAAGACCTGTTCGGATCGGGTTAATAACGCTAAAAGCTAGAAAGAAATTCTGAACAGTGGAAGAAATTAAACAATTACTTCTAGGAAACATCAGAAATTTAATCAGCTACCCGTACGGCAATATTCACTTTTAGTAAAAATATGACTTACGCAATTATTGAGATAGGCGGAACACAAATCAGAGTAGAACCAGGTCGTTTCTACGATGTTAATCTACTTTCTGTAGACCCAGAATCTAATTACACTGTAGATCAAGTGTTATTAGTCAATCATGACAGTAACGTTACAGTAGGACAGCCTTATGTTGAAGGTGCTACTGTAGAAGGTACTATAATGCGTCATAGACGGGGTAAAAAAGTAATCGTCTATAAAATGCAACCTAAAAAGAAAACTCGCAAAAAACGAGGACACCGTCAAGAATTAAGTCGTTTAATGATTAATTCTATTACTATGAACGGTTCGGTTATCGCTGAAGCAGAAGCAGAAGTTGCAACCGCTCCTGTAGAAGTTGTAGCAGAATAATAATTGTAGCTATTAATTATATAGAATAAGGGAGAATAAGATGGCTCATAAGAAAGGAACGGGTAGTACTCGTAACGGTCGCGATTCTAATTCCAAAAGACTGGGAGTAAAGCGTTATGGCGGTCAAAGTGTAACTGCTGGTAGCATCCTAATTCGTCAAAGAGGAACTAGTGTTCACCCTGGTCAAAATGTCGGTCGGGGTAAAGATGATACTTTATTTGCTTTAATTGATGGCGTAGTTAAATTTGAATACAGAACTAAAAGTCAACGAAAAGTAAGTGTTTATCCTGCAAGTTAATTATCGTGAGATTAACCATAAAAAATTAACAATTGTTGGACTTTTTAAATTAAACTAAATTATTAATTGCACCTGATGATTATTTAAATCTAGGGTGTTTTTTTGTTAGATTGTAAGTACTTAATATATATATAAGAGAAAATAATTTAATTTTTATTGAAAATGTATCAACCAGAGGGTGATTTCGATCCAGAAAAATCTATAGAGAATTTAAAAAAATTTCAGTCAAATCGAGATCAAAATAGCGATCGCAATTTATCTGTAGATAACATTAAAGCTCACACAGAACAAATAAAACGTATTTTTTTTAAACTAATCGCTTTAGGTTTAGTGGGAGGAGTAATTTTAAGTATTGTTACAGTGATCTTACTCAAAAAATTTGGACTGACAGACAAACCCTCCGAAATTCAACCTAAACAGCAACAGCAACTTCCTGCAACAGAAATTAACCATATCTACAAGCTCTAAATTTTATCTGCAATAAGATTACGAAGATGTAACAACATTAAATAATTCAAAGACTTGACAGCAAAAAGTTTTAAGTTTTTGTTTAACGTCATCTGATGGTTGATAACTACCAGAAAATTGCCAGTTTTCTACTGTAGAAAGCCGCCAAGCTTCTCCTATATGGCTAAATCCAGAAGTTTCCAAACCAATTAATTTTTCTTCTTTTTCGTAAGGGTCTCTATAAAAGCGAATCTGTACTAAAATGCTGTTACTTTGAAATCTTCTACTCCAGCCAGGAAAGTGAAAGCCAATGTCAATAGAATCTGGATCGACTAATTCGCGAGTATCTCGATCGTTTTTCCAAGGTTTAAGATCGGCTTTAGCATCAGGAAATTGAGCTTTAAAGAGGTTGACTATAGAGGCAATTTTAGTAGCAATATTTAGTCCTTTAGCTCTTTCAGATGCATTCATAGCTTATCTCCCATAGTTAACTTTAATTAAACACTTATTGAAATACTTCATTTTATGCTAATTTCTGATCGCCTTAATGTTAGTCTAGTTGCATTTTATGGTACTAAACCATTAGACTTCATTAAGTTGATCCTGGACTTACAGAAATACTTGCAGACATCTCAATTAGTTGCGGGGGGCTTTATTGGCTATCAACTAGAACAAATTCACGGAACAATTATTGGTTGTGAAGGGTTAAGAACCGAACGGGGTATTATTAGTAAATGGTTTTATGAAAGCAAAAATGAAACGAGATACATTGACCTAGCTAATTTAATAAAATATTTAAATTGCTGTCCCAGTTTGCCCCTAAAAATTCGTTTTGGTGGTTACGATCGCCATAAGGATTATGGTTTTCTCAGTCGGGGTTTACATCCTTTTGAGCGTTCTTTTCAATTACAATCTTTATCAGATGGCACGATAGTTCCCGTATTAATGGGCTGGTCGTTATTAGATAACCGAATTACTCTAGAAATAGATGATTTACGCCGCAGTTTTCAACAGTTCAATCTCTTACATAAATACCATCAAAAACCCGATGCTATTGATAATGACTTCTATCTTCGTTTGGGAACAATTGAGGGAAAAATATCAACCAAAGACAAAAATAAAATAGAAACTGACATACGAGAAATTTTGAGTAAGCAAGCTGTTGATCTTGTTTTGGATAAAAATAATTTAGCTTTTGCCCAATATAGAGATTTATCTTTAACTCTAGAAACAACTAAAATTTTACCAGTTACCGAATCTAATTTAGAGAAACTCAAGGAATTATATTAAAATTAAGTGCAACCTTAAAGAGAAATGGTATTAGGGAATCGTCAAGTTAATTAGGCTCATCGCACTTCCTTCTGGATTGGATACCACAACTTGATTGGTAGAGGAAATAAATTCAATACCTTCTGGCTCAAATTCAGCTTCTTGATCGGCTCGGACAACTTCAGGATTGAGAATTACAGTATCGAGCAGTTGAATATTTGCTGGATCGGAAATGTCATGGATAGTAATGGCATCTGATCGCTCGATTGCCACAAATGCCAGGGTGCGATCGCCCACAACACCAACAGAAACGACTTCTGGCTCTGGCCCTTTGCTGTCACAGCGTTGCGGTAATCCCAATTCGATGATACTTTCCTCAATAGAGTCTCCACTGTCTCCCAAAAACTGACCTGTCGTAGCATCAAAGACACTAATACTGCGAGTTCCATGAGGACTCATCGATATTCCTTCGTAAGACTGGCTATTAACGCTCGTCAAATTATCTTCATCTGCGGTGACAAAGTAGCGTCCGTCTGGGGTGAAGGCGATGCCATCAGGCTCACGGGCAGAGGTAAATTCTTGTCTGAGGGACAGGTCGTAGCTGCTAGAACGGCAGTTGCCCATTCCAACTTTATCCTGGATTAAACCAAAACCCGTGCGAATGCCTAAATCAAAGTTTTGCACTGAAAATGCGTCGGCTGTCAGAGGGTTGGGCAGCGAAGATGGAATCTCAATTCGGGCAACGGCGTTATTTTCTTGCAGCGTGGCAACGAGAAAAGAGCTATCCGGTGCAATCCGAACGGTTTCGGGCTGAGGGTCGTTAGGGAAGAAAGGAATGTTGTCGGATCGAATTGCTACTTCTACTTGAGTCATCTGGTCAACGCCATTCCGCAAATCGATGATGGAAATAGTGCCAGGACGATTCTCAGGATTGGTTAGATCTTCTTCATTTTCCTCATCTTCATTGGCGACTGCGGCAAACTGACCGTTAGGAGCGATCGCTACGGAGTCCGGTCCACGTCCTACCGTTACTTGCCCAATCGGTTTCAAGTCAGGTAGAGCAATTGCCACAACTTTTCCTGGCATTTCATCAAATGTGGCAGAATTTGCCTCATCTACATCCCTCACGCCCACCAGCGCAAAAGCACCATCTGGGCTAAGGGAAACTCCTGTGAGTTCGGCGGCAGTTGAGCCTTCAGGTAAGAAATTCTCTGTCAAAGTCCATGTTCCTTCGACAGTTAGGGTATTGTCCTCAATTGCCACCAGTGTTGCTGTATCACCACCAACTACGAGTGCATATTGACCGTCGTCGGAGACATCCAACATTTCTGCTCCAGCCAAACCCGTTAGTGTAAAAACAACTTCTCCCTGAACTGTCGCGTTCTGCGCGATCGCCCCAGGCATTCCAATGCTAAAAGGGAGATAGACCAGTGCAGACAATAAAACCCGTAGTGATTTGAAGCCAATTTGCAACTTGGGCTTGACAAACGATGCCGATACGCTCTTCACACCAAAATGATTCCAGTTCATTACTTATT
Source organism: Pleurocapsa sp. (assembly GCA_050330335.1). Classification (GTDB taxonomy): domain Bacteria; phylum Cyanobacteriota; class Cyanobacteriia; order Cyanobacteriales; family Xenococcaceae; genus Waterburya. The sequence goes on from JBHJNX010000168.1 coordinate 5,319, forward strand.
TTTATATGAAATCAGATTACAGGCCCAATCTTACAATGGGTGTACCATCCTTTAAGTTAAGAAGAGCATAAGGAAAGTTTAGCTTCTTAGAGGGATTCTAATATTGTTATGGTCTGTTTATCATTTCTGCCATTAACCATTAACAAATTAATCATGAACAAATTGTTAGTAACAGGTGCGAGTGGTTTTTTAGGCTGGAATCTGTGCCAACAGGCGCGATCTCGGTGCAGCCGAGGCGCAAAGCGATCGCACTGTCAAGTATACGGGACATATCACAGCCATAAGGTGACGTTATCTGGAGTAAATTTAATTAAAATCGACCTGCAAGACGATAAACAACTGCAACAGCTATTTCAAGACATCCAACCAGATGCTGTAATTCATACCGCCGCCGCTTCCAAACCTAATTACTGTCAAACTCACCCGGAAGCATCTTATGCCATTAACGTTACCGCTTCTTTAAATATTGCTCGTCTCAGTGCAGAATATAATATCCCTTGCGCCTTTACTTCTACAGATTTAGTGTTTGACGGTCAAAATCCACCTTACACTGAAAGCGCTCGCGTTTCTCCTATTTGTTATTACGGAGAACAAAAAGTAGCCGCAGAACAAAAGATGTTAGCAATTTATCCAGCGATCGCTATATGTCGAATGCCGTTAATGTTCGGTCTATCTTCTCCTGTAGCTAATAGTTTTTTACAACCTTTTATCGCTAATTTGCTAGCAGGTAAAGAATTAAATTTATTTATCGATGAAATTCGCACCCCCGTTAGTGCTACCACTGCGTCACAAGGATTATTAATGGCGATCGCCAAACGAGTTTCAGGGATTTTACATCTAGGAGGAAAAGAACGAATTTCCCGTTATCACTTTGGTTTATTGCTAGCAGAACTCTTGCAAGTATCCCCCAGTTTAATTAAACCAGGTAAACAACAAGATGCAGTCATGGCAGCACCGCGATCGCCCGATACTTCTCTAGACAGCAGTAAAGCTTTTGCTTTAGGCTATCAACCTCTATCTTTACTAGAAGAGTTGGAGAAAGTAATTAGTAATTAGTTATTAGTTATTGGTCATTGGTCAAGTCGCTTCGCTCCCATTATGAATTATGAATTACTTGATCTTTTTAGTTGCTAATTATCGACCGATCGCATTGGATGGAACTAGATCGGGTATGATGATCGCAGATTAATCTGATAGCTATATTCTGCCCTAAAGCGCGATCGCCATGATTATTCATTTCATTAAATGTTAAATGCAATGACCTTAACCGTATACAATACCCTAACCCGCAGGAAAGAAGAATTTCAAACTATTGAACCTCAAAAGGTGCGGATGTATTGCTGTGGCATTACTGTTTATGATTATTGCCATTTAGGTCATGCGCGGACTTGTTTAGTTTGGGATGTTGTACGTCGCTATCTACAGTGGTGCGGTTACGAGGTGCAGTATATTCAAAATTTTACCGATATTGACGATAAGATTCTCAATCGCGCCAAACAAGAAGGAACTTCGATGGAAGAAGTCTCAGAACGTTTTATTGCGGCTTATTTTGAAGATATGGAAGGTTTGGGTGTGGGTAAAGCTGATGCTTATCCTCGCGCTACTCATACTTTAGATGGTATTAAGCGTTTGGTTTATGAGTTAGAACAAAAAGGTTTTGCTTATCCTGCTGATGGAGATGTTTACTATGCCGTGCAGAAATTTCCCGAATATGGGAAACTATCGGGACGTAAATTAGCAGACTTACAAGCTGGTGCTAGCGGTAGGGTTACAGTAGAAGATCCAGAAGCGGCAAAAAAACAATATCCTTTTGATTTTGCTCTCTGGAAAGCTGCCAAAGAAGACGAACCTGCTTGGGATTCTCCTTGGGGAAATGGTCGTCCTGGCTGGCACATTGAATGTTCGGCGATGGTGAGAGAAAGATTGGGAGAAACTATCGATATTCATGTTGGGGGTGGAGATTTAATTTTTCCCCATCACGAAAACGAAATTGCTCAATCGGAGGCAGTGACGGGAAAACCTCTGGCTAGATATTGGTTGCATAACGGCATGATCATTGTCGATGGCAAAAAGATGTCTAAGTCTTTGGGTAATTTTATTACCATCCGCGAATTATTGGAAAAAGTCGAACCAATGACCGTTAGGTTATTTATCTTGCAAACTCAATACCGCAAACCCGTCGATTTTACCGATGAAGCTTTGGCGACGGCGGCTAATAGTTGGGAAACCCTCAAAGAAGGATTATTATTTGGAAATCGATATGGCAAACAGTTAGGTTTTTCTCTTCCTCCTAATGGTAATAGCGATCGCGATTTGGTAGAAAAATTTCAAGCCGCAATAAATGATGATTTTAATTTTGCTGGTGGCTTGGTGGTGTTATTTGAAATTGCTAAAACTCTGCGTAAAGAAGGTAACATTTTACTTCATCAGGGAACTACAGAAACTTCCTCTCAAAAGCTAGAAACTCAGTGGTCGACATTAATCGAACTAGCTGATGTTTTGGGATTTAAAGTATCATCAACAGCAGAAAATGACGCTATCGATGGTTTGAGGGATGCCGATATCGAGGCTTTAGTCCAACAGCGCAACACAGCTAGAAAGAATAAAAATTATGCCGAAAGCGATCGCATTAGGGATCAATTACAAGCCAAAGGTATTACTTTAATCGATAAACCAGGCGGTGTAACTATTTGGAGTCGAAATTAAAAGCGATCGTCAATAAATAGCCAGTAAGAAATAATAATTATTGCTTTGTGTCGTTTAAGAGGAAATTCTAGAATAATATAATTAAGATAAGCGATCGCAGGTAAAATAAGATAGTGGCAAACGTAGAGCATCTAACCAGATTAAAACAAGGTTTGGCAAGTTGGACTCAATGGCTAAAGATGCGCCGTCAAATCGAACCAGATTTAATTGATGCTAATCTTAGTGGCATTAGTTTACAAGCAGTATATTTAGCCAAAGCCAATCTAAGTAATGCTAATTTGAAGGATGCAGAATTAATTGAGGCCAATCTAAGTAATGCTAATTTGAAGGATGCAGAATTAATTAATGCCAATCTGCATAAAGCTAATCTGAGTAATGCAAATTTACAAGCAGCAGATCTCATCGATGCCGATCTCAGTCATGCTAATCTAATTGGAGCAGATTTAAGAGCTGCTAACTGTCATCGCACCGATTTTAGTCAGGCTAACGCGATCGGTACATTAATGAGAGAAACCAATCTCCGTAGGGCTAATTTAACTGGTACGCAACTCAACCGTACGAATCTGAGTGAAGCGTATTTAACTGAAGCTAATCTTGCCGAAGCGGATTTATCTGGTGTAACCCTTTACAAAACCGAATTACAGCAAGCTAATTTTTATAAAACTAACTTACATCGAGTTAAAGCGATCGCCTCCTATCTCTGCAAAAGTTATTTTTTTGCAGCTAATTTAACTGAAGCCACCGTAATCCAATGTGATTTTCGTTGGGCTAATTTAAGTTATGCCAATCTTAGATGTGCCAATTTCCAACAGGCCAATTTAAGGGGAACAAACTTAACAAAAGCTGACCTAAAAGGAGCGAATTTAAGAGGCATCAATCTTCGAGGTGCTAACTTAACCAAAGCTGACCTTCGAGGTGCTAACTTAACTGAAGCTAACATTAAAGAAGCAATTTTTGACCGCGCCATGCTTCAAGGTACGATTATGCCCGACGGGACAAAACACCATTGAGTTCCAGGATTTTTTTACTGTCTATTTTCTATGGATTTAAACGTCTCTCTCTGCTAATTCCAACCAACGTTCGGTAGTTTCATCTATTTTTTGATTTAAAGCAGCTAACTGTTCGGAAAGTTCTTGTAATTCAGTAAAATCGTTTGGAGGATTTTGGTATAGGGTTTTTTCTAAGTTTTCTTTGGTAATTTCCATCTCAGCAATTTGAGTTTCTAATTGTTCGTATTCTCGTCGTTCGTAGTTAGATAGGCGACGAGATTTATTGTTGGTAGTAGATTTATAGTCAGAATTTTTAGTATTATTACTAACAGATTTTTCCTTAACTTCTAATTCCTTTTCTCTAGCTTTTGTGGCTACAATTTCAGCTTGTTGGTAATCTAAATAAACAGAATAATTACCAGGATAAGTACGAATTTTTCCTTGTTCGATCGCTAAAATAAAATCGACAGTACGGTCTAAAAAATAGCGGTCGTGGGAAACAGCGATCGCGCAACCGTTAAAATCGGCTAAATAATCTTCTAAAATCCCTAAAGTCTTCACGTCAAGGTCATTGGTAGGCTCGTCTAAAATCAAAACATTGGGAGCAGCCATTAAAACTTGTAATAAAAACAAGCGACGCTTTTCTCCCCCCGATAGCTTATGTATTGGTGCATATTGCTGGTTGGGAGGAAATAAAAACCGCTCTAACATTTGCGAAGCAGTTATCTTACTACCATCAGATGTAGTGACTACTTCGGCGACTTCTTTGATATAGTCAATTACTCGTTGATTTTGGTCTAAGGCTTCTAACAGATTGTCGGAATGTTGATCAAAATAACCAATATGGATGGTTTTACCGATCTCCACTTTCCCCGTATCTGGTTCGATCTTGCCTGTAATAATATTCATTAGGGTAGACTTACCCGCACCATTACCCCCAATAATGCCAATGCGATCGCGTGGGGTAAATTCATAGCTAAAATCTTGAAATAAAGTCCGTCCCTGATAGCTTTTAGAAATATGCTCTAACTCGATAACTTTTTTCCCGATACGTCTACCTGGGGTATCGATTGCTACTTTCCCTTGAGCTTGTTTGAATTCTCGATTCTGCATCTCTCCAATGCGATCGATTCTAGCTTTTTGTTTGGTGCTGCGAGCCTTGGGACCTCGTTTGAGCCATTCTAATTCCCGACGCAACACCCCTGCGTGTTTCTGTTGACTGCTAGCAGCTGATTCTTCTTGTAGGGCTTTTTTTTCCAAGAAATAAGCATAATTACCAGCATACTGATAGAGATCGACCCGGTCTATTTCTAAAATTCTGTTGGTAACTTTATCCAAAAAATAGCGGTCGTGAGTAATTAATAAGATTGCACCCCGAAAATTAGACAGATAATCTTGCAACCATTCTACAGATGCAGCATCTAAATGGTTAGTCGGCTCATCCATTAGCAATAAATCGGGTTCGTTTAATAGTGCTGTTGCTAGAGCAATACGTTTGCGATATCCTCCCGACAAATCCCCGACTTTAGCCTCAAAATCTTCAATGCCTAACTTACTGAGAATAATTTTAGCCTTAGTTTCTAATTCCCAAGCTCCTGCGGCTTCCATTTGTTCGTTAACTTGAGCTAATTTACTCATCAGGCTATTAAGTTTTTCTCCCGAAGCATGAGCCATTTGATGAGATAAATCTTCGTATTTGCGGACTAATTGCATTTGCTGGTTGCTATTGGCAAATACTTGGTCTAATACTGTGAGATTTTCCTCGATTTCTGGTTGTTGGGGTAAATAAATAATTCTTGCACCAGATTTAACAATCCGTTCTCCCCCGTCTATCGACTCGATCCCAGCAATCATCTTGAGTAGAGTAGATTTACCAGAGCCATTCACCCCAATTAACCCCACTTTGTCATTGGCTTCAATTGTAAAACTAGCATCTCGCAATATTTCTTTGATGCCAAAATCTTTGTTGATGTTTTGTAGGGTGATAATGCTCATTAATTGCTCGTCGATCGATAAAATTATCTCGCTCTTGGATCGTAACAATTAATCTAATAGATCGTGAGTTTGCTTTACCCATTCTTTGATCACTCCCGACCAGATGGGATTTAAGATTCTCAATTGAGAGCGGAGGTATTTAATTGATTTTTTACCGTGATAATGACACCAAAGTTATCCTCTGGCTAAACTAAATACCGATCTAACAGAAGAACAACTTTATAGTGTTATCGAAGTTATTAAATTGCTATACTTTTGAGAATTGATATGAGTTTTATTATTTGACAGTTTAAAAAGAAGATAATCGTAGGAATTTGGCAGTACTGAGTATAATCAAATTCCTACTGTTAAATATTTACTAAGCTGCTACGCATTTAGGTTAAGAGATTTTAAGATCGATTCAGGGAAATAAGAAAAATATCTTAATATTTTTTCGTAACGCTTAGATATTTGATGTGAACGTTAGCGATATTTTGCTGTTAAAACCCAACAAAGAGTAGGAGACATAATTACTGTAAAAATAGTAATTATACTAAAGAACCACAATAATTCGCTATGAGTTAAATCCATCACTAATGACCTCTCAAATTTAACTATGTAAAGTGCGTTCCTTCGAGAGATTTTCTCTACTTCCGTCTGTCTAAGGCTTTGATTAGATAGATGAACGATGTCCTAGTTATTTATATGCTGACTTTATTATTATCTCTTTTTGTATCTCAGCTTAACAAGTACGGTTGTCACTAAGTTTTTGTGATTTATTAAAAATAATCTAAAATGAACCTAAAAGTTGAGAGCAAATTAGAGAAAATAGGGGGACTAAAGAAAGTAAAGGGCTAAATTATCTTTACTTCCTTCAACTTCTTTTTGTTTATCCCAAATAAATATACAGGATGACAAAATTAATAGATCATCGGTACAAAATTTTGTGTTTCTATAGGTGGGCGTTCGTAATGTAAGATTCTTTGTCGTGGTGGTAATTTAATTGGTTCGGGGGTTAGATCTTCATAGGGAATGACGCTTAATAAGTGATTGATACAATTGAGACGCGCTCGTTTTTTATCATCTGCTTCAACTACATTCCAGGGGGATTCCGGTATATCTGTAGCTGCAAACATATCATCTTTTGCTTTAGAATAATCTAGCCATTTTTCCCGTGACTTTAAATCCATCGGACTGAGTTTCCAGCGTTTGGTAGGATCCTCAATTCTGGCTTGAAAGCGACGCTCTTGTTCTTCATCGTTGACAGAAAACCAATATTTAATTAAGATAATTCCCGATCGCTGAAGCATCATTTCAAATTGAGGGCAAGAACGCAAAAACTCGTTATATTCTTCATAGGTGCAAAAGCCCATGACTCGCTCTACACCAGCACGATTGTACCAACTACGATCTAATAAAACCATCTCTCCCGCAGCTGGTAAATGTGCCACGTATCTTTGAAAGTACCACTGAGTTTTTTCGCGATCGCTTGGAGTACCTAAAGCGACAACTTTACAGATACGGGGATTGAGAGATTCACTAATACGTTTGATTGTACCTCCTTTTCCCGCAGCATCTCTTCCTTCAAAAACCACGACAACTTTTAAACCCTGCTGCTTAATCCATTCTTGTAGTTTAACTAGTTCGATTTGTAGTGTGGCTAATTCTTTTTGGTAAACTTTACCCTTAATTTTTTTCTGCTTTGAAGATTTTTCCGCAGTAAATTTTAAGGATAATTCGGCTTTTTGTGATTGTTCTGGTAGATTTTTTTGCAGATTAGCGTGAGAATTTTTCACTGGTTCTTTGCCATTGTTATCGGTTTCTAACATTGTTCTTCACCCTTGTCTCTTTAAATAAATAATGTGGTCTAGCAATCGCTTGCTCTTAGATCTAGTAGAATTTGCTAACTCATATTGTATGCAATGATCCTCTTAATGGGCGATCGCTACTTGTTTAAAATTGATTAACAATTTTCTAAGCCCATCTATTCAAGGATTTCGGCAATAGTAAATTTAATCTTTATTTTTATTCCCTTGAGTTTAATCTCTTTTTATTGAAACGAAGTAATTACACTTTAATTGTAGAAATATTTATATCTAACGGCAGATTACGAAACAAAATACTTTTTCTTATACTGCAAATCATATCGGTATTGCCAAGCTAAAACTATTTTTATTTTGTGTATATTTTATAATTAAAATATTAAATTAAAAGTAAAACTTGGGTACAAAAAACATTTAATGATATACACTATTGCTTTGCAACTCAAAGTAAAACTATTTTGACTTGAAAGGAATAGTCTACAGTTAAAAATAAGACAATGACAGAAAAATTACCTACTCGCGGACAACTTGAGAGAGAGCTTTCACAAAAAATTCAAGCATTATATCGTCAAAATTTGGGACATCAACCTTCAAAAGTTACTTGTAAATTATTTGATGATAAATTAGCCATAATATTAGATGATTCAATTACTAGTGCAGAACAAATTTTAGTCGAGGGAGGCAAAGAAGAACTAGCGGAAAAAGTTCGCGTGAATATTGATGATGCAATTCAGCCCGAATTAAAGCAATTAATTGCTAATATCTTAGCTGTCGAAATTCTAGATATTTTGAGTGATGCAACTTTGGATACTGGAAGAACGGGAATGATTGCAGTTCTGGGTGCAACTCCAAAAATTAGAAATTCAGATAATTTTACTGAAACAAAAACTAATAAATAAACTAGATAATAAGAAATTGGTTTCTATTTTCTGGACAATGATAACTTCATATTTTTAATTAGTTTAAATCATTTTAAAATTCTAAACCATGAAAAAAACTACAATTAATATTAAACGAATTAAGAATATTCTCTCTCAAAATATTAGAGATATATATAAAAACCAATTAAAACAACAACTCGATAATATTTCTTTTCACTTGTTTGATGGTACGCTGATTGTCATCATTGAAGGTACTGTTACCTGTCCAGAAAAATTGCTTAAAGCAAATGACCGCCTGGTGTTAGGAAAACAAGTAAGAGAAGCAATTGATCGTATTATCCAACCCCAAATCGTCGCTGCCATCGAACAAGTGATGAATGTTAGAGTGGTAGATTTTTTAAGCGATACCACAATTGAGAATAATTGTACTGGGGCGATCGCCATTTTAGAATTTAAATCTCACTCACCCGTTCCTCTCCGTCAAACGGACAACGGGGAGGATGAAGAGGGGAAGCAACCTCGTTCCACAGGCCCTCAGCTTGCGGCTGACCGTTGGTCAAAGGAGGGTTTAAAAAACGAGTTAGTTTAGCTTCTAAATCATCAATTAAAAAGGGTTTGCAGAGATAATCTTCACATCCGGCAGCCATAATTTCGGCTCGATGTTCGGGAAAAGTCAAACCCGTAACTGCAATCACGGGGATATAAGCAGTTTGGGGAGCTTTTTTGAGCAGACGAGTTATTTCGATACCATTGATTTTTGGCATAACCATATCTAGCAAAATTAGATCTGGTACTTTGTCCATAGCTAGATCGATAGCGTGTTTACCATTTTGGGCAACGAGATGTTTGATGCTTAAACTATCGAGAATAAAGCTAATCAACAACAAATTATCGAGGTCGTCATCTACTATTAACACTAAAGGAATACTTTTAGAATATTTGTGCTTTAACCCTACATTAGAATTGTCTGTCATTCTATCTATTGATTTTTTGAATAAATCGCGGTTCAAGCACTCCTATAGTGGTATTGCAGCACGAATCAAGGAATGGTTTATTTACTTTTGCAGACCAGGTAAAAACTCTTTTTTGTCTGAAATCCAGAGAATTAAGAGTTTAGCTAGTTTATTAGTATTAGTTTATATAGTAGCAAAGCCGTCAACTAAAAATCATGTTCAATTGGTATTGACGGTTACTTAACCAGTCCAGCGCGTAAGGCTCTCACTGCGGCTTGAGTTCGGTCATCAGCACACAGCTTGTTTAAAATGTGACAGACATGGGTTTTTACTGTGCCAACAGTAATGTAGAGTTTTTCTGCTATTTCAGCATTGCTACAACCAGCAACAATAAGTTCTAATACTTCTAATTCTCGGTCTGTTAGGGGATAGGTTTCAATCAATTGTTGGTATTCTTCAGCTACAGCAGAGATGGCTTGAGTATCCCCCGAATCTGTTTTTGCTGCTACAGTTTCAGTAGTGGACTGAGATAGTATCTGACTACTTTGGGCTTGTTTGAGAACGATTCGAGCGATCGCAGGGTCGATCCAAGCATTTCCTTCTTTAGTATTGCGAATTGCTTGAACTAGGTTATCCATACTGACATCTTTCAGACAATAGGAGTCTGCGCCAGCCGCAAATGCTGCCATCACTGAGTCTTCGCTATCGTGCATGGTCAGCATGAGAATTCTACTTTGAAAATTCTCATATTGTTTGAGTTTTTGGGCTACTTCAATGCCATCAATATCTGGTAAACCAATGTCTACTAGGGCAACATCAGGCTGGTGGGTTTTGATTTTCTCTAAACCTTCAATGCCATTGGCAGCACTGTCGAGCATATCAATATCTGAATATTGTTTAAGAGCCGCACATAATCCGATGCGACTGAGGTCGTGGTCTTCAATTAAAACAACACTAATTTTACTCATTATATCTATATAAAGGTTTAATACTAATCTAATTATTTAGACTGTCTAATATATTGTTATTAATTTCATCATACTCAAGATGTATATCTTAAAGAGGGTTAGGGAGATTAAAATTTAAAAGAAATTAAAAGAATCATTGTAATTGTTTGAATGGAGGAATTGTTGGCAATATTATCTTTTATGCCTCATGGAATGTGTTATCTTTGGCAGCCCTGGTTGGTAGGATTGCATTTAGTAAGCAATGGGGCGATCGCTCTGGCATATTTTTCAATCTCTGTGATTCTAGTTTACATTCTGCGTCGGCGAAAAGATATTCCCTTTGACGGTATTTTTATTTTATTTGCTGCCTTTATTTTGTTTTGCGGTATCGGACACAGTATAGATATTTGGACGCTATGGCATCCCAATTATTGGCTAGCTATTTGGATTAAATTCTCTACGGCTGTGGTTTCTCTAGCTACGGCGATCGCCCTAGTGATTAAGATTCCCCAAATACTAACCCTGCCTTCTTCTAAACAAATGAATGATATCAATCTACAACTACAAAATAAAATTCAACAATTAGAAGCACAAAAAACCATTATTCGCCAACAAGAGCAATTTCTGCGCAATATTTACGATAACGTTCGAGAAGCAATTTTTGTGGTTGATGTGGCAGCAGATGGCGAGTTTTACTATCGGGGATTCAATGCTGCTGCTAGCAAATTGACTGGAATTAAAGATGTAGTAGGTAAAACTCCGACTCAAATATTAGACCCCGCCGCCGCTGCTATTGTTATCGATCGCTATCGTCAGTGCGTTGAGACAAAAAAAGCGATCGCTTATGAAGAATGTTTGCCATTTCAAGGTAAAAATAGCTGGTGGTTGACTACTCTCAATCCAGTTATGGAGGAACAAGAACAAAAAATAGTCTGTCTGATTGGTACTAGCTTAAATATCAGCGATCGCAAACGAGCCGAAATAGAATTAGACCGCGATAAGAATTTTTTACAGGCACTGTTAGATAATTTATCTGATGGAATTGTAGCTTGCAATGCTCAAGGAGTATTAACCCTGTTTAATCAAGCTACCAAAGACTTTCACGGTCTGCCTCAAAAATCTATCCCTGCGGAACAATGGGCAGAGTATTACGACCTCTATCTACCCGACGGGAAAACCAAAATGTCTCACAAAGAGATTCCCCTATTTCGGGCCTTGCAGGGAGAATCCGTTAGAGATGTAGAAATGATGATTATTCCCAAGCGGGGTCAACCCCGTACCCTGTTAGCTAATGGCGATCCTATTGTTACCAGTAGTGGAGAAAAAATAGGCGCGATTGTAGCCATGCGAGATATCAGCGATCGCAAACGAGCAGAATTAGCCTTAACTCAATTAAATGACGAATTAGAACATAGGGTAGAGCAACGCACCGTTGAGTTACAACAGGTTAACAATTTACTTATGGGAGTAACCAAACAACTGAAAAAAAGCAACCAGGAATTAGAACAGTTTGCCTACATTACTTCCCACGACCTCAAAGCCCCCTTAAGGGCGATCGCCAATTTGTCAGAATGGATTGAAGAAGACCTACAGGATAAACTTGACGACGATACCAGGAATTATTTGAACTTGCTACGGGGTAGAGTTCATCGTCTAGAAAATCTGATTAATGGCTTATTGGCATATTCTAGAGTCGGGAGAATTAAAACCGAACCCAAACGGGTGGTAGTAGCTAAATTACTGGCAGAAATTATCGATTTATTAGACGTTCCTTCTAATTTCGAGATTGACATTCAAGGAACGATGCCTGTCTTGATGACGGAAGAATTACCTTTACAACAAGTATTTACTAACTTAATCAGTAACGCCGTTAAACACAGCGATCGCGATACGGGAATAATTACTATTTCAGCCGTCGAACGAGAAGAATTTTACGAATTTTCCGTAGCTGATAACGGTAAGGGAATCGATCCCAAATATCACGATAAAATCTTTACCATTTTTCAAACTCTAGATGCTAGAGACGAGCGAGAAAATACAGGAATTGGTCTGGCGATCGTCAAAAAAGCCGTAGAAAATCAAGGCGGAGAAGTTACAGTTGAATCTCAACCAGGAGTCGGAACTACTTTTCGTTTTACCTGGAGAAAACAGCTATTTAATAACGATTAATTCTAATGAATCTACAACTTTTAGCTGAGGCTTGATAAAATTAATCGATTTAAGATAGATCCAAGAATAAAAAAGTATATTTATTACTACTTAAATCACCAACCTGTTGCTACTTAAGTTAAGCTACGGAGTGAAAATATAGTTAATTAATTAACTATATAACTACAATTAAATATTTTGCAGTGTACATTTGAGCAGTAAATACTGTTGTCATATGTACTACCAATTGTAAACCAATAATTATGGACGAAAAAATAATTAACATTTTATTAGTCGAGGATGACACAGTTGATGTAATGAACGTCAAGCGGGCGTTCCAAAAATATAAGATAACCAATCCCCTATACGTAGCCCAAAATGGTTTAGAAGCCTTAGAAATGTTACGTTCTCAAGATGATCAACCGCCACAAGTCCCAGAAACCAGACGATTAGTTTTATTAGATCTCAATATGCCTAAAATGAATGGCTTGGAATTCCTACACGAAATCAGACAAGACCCAATATTAAAAAGAACTCCAGTAATTGTCTTGACTACATCGGATGAAGACAGGGATCGGATTGAGGCTTATAACTTAAATGTCGCCGGCTATATTCTCAAACCTGTTACTTTTAGTAATTTTGCTGAAGTCATGATAGCACTAAATAAATATTGGACTTTATGTGAAATGCCCTAGAAAATTATTAGTAAACAGCAATTCCATCATGAGAGAAGAACGGTATTCTATCTTGTTAGTTGACGACGATGAAGTCGATCGCCTGAGCGTTAAAAGAGCCTTGAGAAAAGCTCAGTTTGCTGTTGAATTGACCGAAGCTACTAATGGCTTAGAAGCAATCGACCGTCTCCAACAAGAGGGGGATAACTCACTTAAAATTACTCCTAATATTTCTTCGCTCACAGAAAATTCTTACCGACCGATTTTTGACTTGATCTTACTCGATTACCGCCTACCAGATATCAATGGTTTAAACTTAATTCAAGAAATTAAAGCTATTAATTTAGATGTACCAATTATGGTTTTGACGGGACAGGGAGATGAAGAAATTGCTGTAGAAATTATGAAAGCCGGTGCAGCAGATTATCTCTCTAAATCTAAAATCGAACCTGCTAGTTTAATTAAGGCAATTACTAATGCTATCCGCTTGCATAAAGCCGAACAAGCAGTTAGATTGGCCAACCAGCGTCTCGTTGCTAATAATGAATTATTAAAATTAAAAAATCAAGAACTAGAAAAGCAACAACAGCAAATTAAATCACAAAATCTTAAATTACAAGAAGCTTATAATCTTAAATCAGAATTTTTAGCCACTATGTCCCATGAATTACGCACGCCAATGAATGCAATTATGGGATTTTCTCAATTACTATTGCGTCAGTATCCAGACCCTCTTTCCGAACAGCAAAAAATACTGGTAGAACGAATTTTTAATAATAGTAAAAATTTGCTGAATATGATTAACGAGATGCTAGATTTTTCTAAAATTGAAGCTGGTAAACTAGAATCAAACCCTCAACAATTTGACTTAGTTAATACAATTAATTTAACTATAGAAGAATTACGTTCTCTCGCTCTACAAAAGCAAATCAATTTAGTTGCCGAAATTCAGCTTAAAGACCGATTTTTGACTCAAGATGCTAACTTTATCAAACGCACTTTAATTAATTTACTTTCTAACGCTATCAAATTTACCGAAACTGGAGAAGTCAGAGTAAAAGCTTGGGAAATAGAGGGAGATACAATTGCGATCGCTGTAAACGATACTGGTATTGGTATTGCTCCCGAAGATATAGTAAAAATTTTTCAGGCATTTCGCCAGGCAGATCAGAGCTTTACCCGTCGATATTCGGGTACTGGATTGGGTTTGGCAATTACAGAGTCTCTAGTCAAAATGATGGGGGGCAAAATATCGGTACAAAGTCAGTTGGGAGAAGGCTCGACTTTTACCGTAGAAATCCCTCGCAAGGATGATGTATGACTTTACCAGGGTTATTTACTATATTCGGGATTATAATAATAAGTTTTGATAAAATATGATATGTCGGTTCAAGCAACAGTTAAAGGTAACTATATCCTGGCGGTCGATGATATTCCTGATAATCTTTTATTAGTTCAACTGGCATTAGAACAAGAAGGTCATCATGTCGTTTTAGCTCACAATGGAGAAGCAGCATTAAAACAGATCAAACTCGCTCCTCCTAGTTTAATTTTATTAGACGTGATGATGCCCGGCATGGATGGTTATGAAGTTACCAGACGCATTCGTCAAGATCGTAACATTCCTTTTATTCCCATTTTATTGGTGACCGCACGGGAAGAATCTAGCTTGGTACAGGGTCTGGATGCAGGAGCAGATGAATTTGTCCGTAAACCCTTTCAGCTCGATGAATTGCAAGCTAGAGTGCGCTCGATGCTAAGACTGAAAGAAACTATCGATCAACGGGAAAATTTTGTTTCTTGTCTGACTCACGATTTACGCACCCCTCTGATCGCAGCGAATCGAATGTTAGATTTACTCAAACAACAAGCATTTGGTGAAATAAATAGAGAGCAACAAAAAGCGATCGCCTGCATCGTTCACAGCAATAATAATATGCTGGAAATGCTCAACACTTTACTAGAAACTCACCATTATGAATTGGGACAGAAAATCTTAAGCTTGCTTCCCGTCGATTTGCCGTCTTTGATTAAAGAAATAATTACTGAATTAACGCCTCTGGCAACAGAAAAAGGAATTGAATTAAACTCAGAGTTAGACCCCGAAGTAACAACAATTCAAGGCGATCGCTTGGAATTACGTCGGGTAATGACCAATTTGATCGGCAATGCCATCAAATTTACCGATCAAGGGAGTGTAGAAGTATTTTTATTTCAAAATAAATCTCAAGTTTTGTTAAGAGTAAAAGATTCAGGTATCGGCATCTCTCCTCAAGAACAGCAGATTATTTTTCAACGATATCATCAAGGTAATCACAGACGTTCTGGCAAAGGGTTGGGTTTATATCTCTGTCAACAAATTATCAATGCCCATCAAGGACAAATCTCTGTGCAATCTCAATTAGGTGAGGGAACTACTTTTACTATATCTATCCCAGTTGCGAAAAAATAATGTATTGATCTGTCTTAATGTTATTCTCGACACCTTTTCGGGAATTATAGATTTTAGGGTTAATCTTAACCTGCGATCGTCTTGTAAGAGGAAGCTTGTCATGACGACTGCCAAAAATGGGGTTAGTCAGAACCGAATTCGTTTTCAGCAGTTTACAGCCACACAACAGATAGAATTCTTTGAATCTCTTAAAGAATCTGAGTTTAGCGGTCAGCTAATTATTTCCGATGCTCAAGATACTTCTTGGGTATTTTATTTATACATGGGTCATATTATTTATGCCAGTGGAGGTGTCCATCCAGTTAGACGCTGGAGAAGACATTTAGTAGCCTATTGTCCTGAAATACTCGCTAATATTGCTGAAATCAAGGCTGCACTGTCTGATCTTACCACTGAAAGTTTTCCCATTGGTTGGGAATACAAACTGTTATCTTTATGGATCGACCAAAAGAAAATTACTCGCGATCGCGTTACTAAAGTAATTCACGCTACTATAGTTGAAGTATTGTTTGATGTTAGTCAAGCAATACAACTCACTTGTGAAACAATTCCCGACAGTTTATTATCTACCAGACTAGTATTAGTTGATTCAGAACAAGTAATTGGCGAAACCAATAAACTTTGGCAAGCTTGGCAGAGTGCAAAAGTCGCAGACCGCTCTCCCGATATGGCACCGATCATTCGCCAACCAGAAGCTTTGCAACAAAGAACTTCGGCTCAAGTTTATCAAAACCTCTCTCAGCTATTAGACGGACAGCAAACCTTGAGAGATTTAAGCGTTCGGATGAAACGGGATATCGTTACGGTGACTCGTTCTCTATTACCCTATATGCAATTAGGTTTAGTCCAACTAATACCAGTTAAAGATATTTCCCCTCCAATTTCCACTCCTATTGCTCAAAAGCTATCTAAAATTACTACTCCCCACCGTAGTACAATCGCTTGTATTGATGATAGTCCTCTAATTTGTCAGGCATTAGAAAAAATTGTTACCGATGCAGGATATCAATTTGTCAGTGAAATGGATGGATTAAGAGCGATCGCTGTTTTGTTAAGTCGTAAACCAAATTTAATTTTTTTAGATTTGGTAATGCCTAATACTAACGGTTATGAAATTTGTTCTCAGTTACGCAAACTTTCTTATTTTCGCAATACGCCAATTGTCATCTTGACTGGTAACGATGGGATTATCGACCGAGTTAGAGCCAAAATGGTTGGTTCTACAGATTTTATCAGCAAGCCAGTACAAGCAAATGTAGTGATAGAAACCATCAACAAATATTTGACCCAAACATTAACTACTTAGCTCTACTAAAAATTAATGACCCTCATCTTCTAGCTGATGAAGTTGCGGTAATCGATAGCCAACTGCACCAACAGCAAACATAGCGATCGCACAAACAACATACAACAATGCCATACCTTTTGTGACTGAGGGACTGGGGGACTGGGGGATTTATACCAAATCAAATAATGTTTGCGACAGATGATATTTTTGTAGGGGCGAATGGCCATTCGCCCTTACTATGCAATGGTGTAATTTTTATAATGAGAGCAGAATGTCGATTGAGGAAAAAACAATGAAATCGGTTACTATTGCTGAAGCCAGCGAAAAATTGTCAGAATTGATTGATGCAGCTTTGCGCGGAGAAGAAGTTACCATTACTAAGGATGACTCTATCGTCAAATTAATTTCCGCTAGTCCTGTTAAGCGTTATCCTGCCAAGGCTGGAACTGCTAAGGGTCTGGTTTGGATGAGTGATGATTTTGACGAACCATTAGAAGAATTTAAAGAATATATGGAATGAGATTATTATTGGATACCCATACATTTATCTGGTTTGTAACAGATAGTCCTCAAATAAGCATTACTGCCAAAAATTTAATTGAGGACGAATATAATGAAAAGCTGCTTAGTATTGCCAGTGTTTGGGAAATGGCAATTAAACATAGTATTAATAAACTGACTTTTGAGTTGCCATTCATGAGTTTTATAACGTCGCAAATGCAGCAAAATAGTATGGGGTTACT
>JBHJNX010000169.1:0-17411 GCA_050330335.1 Pleurocapsa sp.
GAAGCAGAAATTCTTAGAGAAAAAGGTCATCAAGTCGACCTTTACGAGGATACTAATGCTCGTTTAAATAAATTATCACCAATACAAACATCGAGTAAAACTATTTGGTCGCAACAAGCTTATGATGAAGTAAGCCTAAAATTAGCTGCTACTAAATACGATATAGTTCACGTTCATAATTTTTTCCCCCTGATTTCTCCCTCTGTATACTATGCAGCCAAAAAAGCACAAGTTCCTGTAGTCCAAACTCTACAAAACTTTCGCTTGCTGTGTCCTAATGCCTTATTTTTAAGAGAGGGAAAAGTCTGTGAAGCTTGTTTGGGTAAAACAATTCCCTATCCAGGAGTAATATATGGTTGCTACCGAAATAGTCGTACATCCACCGCTGTTACAGCAGCTATGTTAACCGTTCATCGTTTATTAGGGACTTGGAACAAAAAGGTTGATCGCTATATTGCTTTGACTAACTACGATCGCAGTAAATTTATTGAGGGAGGAATACCTGCAACTCAAATTGCTGTTAAACCTAATATTATCTATCCCGATCCTAAAGTGGGGGATGGTAGTGGTGGTTATGTTCTTTTTGCTGGAAGACTTTCAGTAGAGAAAGGGATTGATACTTTGTTAGAAGCTTGGACAAAACTAGCCCATAAAATACCCCTAAAAATTGTTGGTGATGGTCCTTTAGCACCAATGGTCAAAGCAGCAGTCGCTCAAAATTCACAAATTGAGTGGTTGGGATACAAACCTTTAACTGAAGTTTATGAGGTAATGGGAAAAGCCAAGTTTTTGGTTTATCCTTCAAAATGGAATGAAACATTTAGTCGAGTAGCAGTAGAAGCATTTGCCAAAGGTACTCCTGTTCTTGCAGCAGCAGGAGTGACAGCGATGAAAGAATTAGTCGATCCAGGAAAGACGGGATTACATTTTAAAATTGGCGATGCAGATGATTTGGTATCCAAAGTAAAGTGGTTGCTAGATAATCCTCAACAATTAGAAAAAATGCGGTATGAAGCTCGCGTTGAATTTGAAAATCGATTTTCAGCCCAGACAAATTACCAACAATTAATCGATATATATCAACAAGCGATCGCTTGTAATCAACAAAAATTTTTAAATCACAAAATATAGCTATGAATATTAAACAATCCTATGAACAATTAAATACATTACAACAATCTAGTGAAATAGATCCTTTTACTATAGAAAGATATCATCAATTTTTCAAACACTTACCAAAAACTACTAAAACCTTGTTGGATGTCGGCTGTAACACGGGTAGGGGGGGAGAGACACTAAAAAAGTTAAATCCTAGCTTGACTATTTTAGGGTTAGATTGTGTTGAAAGTCGTTTAAACAAATTACCAAAAACGGTATATAGTATGAAAATTTGCTCTTACTCCACAAATATCTCTATAGAAAGTAATTATTTAGACGCAATAGTAGCTGGTGAATTTATCGAACACTTATATGAAGAAGATGTTAAACAAACATTATTTGAATTTTATCGAACTCTAAAATCAAAAGGAAAACTACTTCTTACAACACCCAATCCTAATTATTTACGCTTAAAGCTAACAGGAGATAGCGTTCTTGGAGGGGCGCATGTATCACAACATGATCTCCATTCTTTAAAAGAGCAACTAAAAACCATTGGCTTTGGGAATATAAAAATTCTTGGTAGTGGAAAAATGTCTCGTCTACTTGGAGAAAACTTTCCTTTTCTAACACTATATGGAAGTTACTTAGCGATCGCTGATAAAATCTAAAAGTTAAATTTTTTTGTATTTTTTCCAACATTTAATTTGCTTGTTGAGATTGGGTAGAGGAAGCAGAGGAGGCAGAGGGAGCAGGGAGAGCAAGATTTATTTATAAAAAGCAAATATGCAGTTTAAATGCATCTGAGCTTACTAACAAAATTTAAAAGATGAATCATCTCGATTTATAATGACTTTGTAGATATCAAGCGGCAAATAATATTACTCTATGGCTACTAATATTTATCAAATTTCGTTAACCTTTGAGCAAATTTTAGAACTAGTAAAGCAGTTATCTCCAAAGGAAAAACTACTGCTAGGTAAGGAACTAGAAAAAGAAGTAATAAATCAAAAATTGACAGAATTATTGGAAGTATTTAAAAGTGATGAATTAGAATTAGCAACTATAAATGAAGAAGTAGAACAGGTAAGAGCAGAAATATATGAGCGTTCTCAAACCAATTAAAGTTATTGTTGATACTAATCTCTGGATTAGTTTTTTAATTGGAAAAGAGCTATCAAGTTTAAAACTACTGCTTACCGAACAAACCATCCAACCTGTTTTATGCGAACAATTAATAGAAGAAATTATCTTAGTTACTCAAAGACCCAAGTTACAAAAGTATTTTCCTCAATCAAAAGTACAAGAATTAATATCTTTATTGAAGGTTATTGGCTTCTCAGTTGAAATCAAATCTCGAGTGTCAATCTGTCGAGATAGTAAAGATAATTACCTATTATCTCTAGCAAAAGATAGCCAAGCAGATTTTTTAATTACAGGCGATAGGGACTTATTATCTTTAGAAAAATTTGAATCAACCACAATTGTTACTTATCAAGATTTTTTACAAAAAATTAATAGCAATTAATTAGAATTTTAATTTAATTATTTAGTACTTAATGAAAATCCTCATATCTGCTTATGCTTGCGAACCCAATAGAGGTTCGGAACCTGGTGTAGGATGGCATACTGCTTGGGAATTAGCCAAACATCACGAAGTTTGGGTTCTCACTCGTCCCGATGATGGTCGTTCTAATATTGAGCATGAATTAGCCCGTAATCCCAATCCCAATCTACATTTTGTTTATTTTACACTCCCTGTATTGGGTGGATTTTGGCAACAGGGTTCTGTAGCTTTTGTCGTACATTACTATCTCTGGCAAGTACAAGCTTATTTTGTCGCCCGTCAACTCCATCAAAAAATTAACTTTGACGTTGCTCATCACGTAACCTTCGTCAGATATTCTACCCCTAGCTTTATTTCCTTACTACCTATTCCCTTTGTTTGGGGACCAGTTGGTGGAGGAGAATCTGCTCCTAAACCTTTCTGGAAAGATTTTGGTTTCAAAGCTAGAATTTATGAATTTATGCGAGCTTTTGCCCATAAAGCAGGGGAATTAGACCCTTTTACTAGCATAACTGCCCGCAGAAGTGCGATCGCTAGAGTCACAACTCAAGATACAGCAGCGCGAGTCAGTCATTTGGGTGCAACTAAGATTGAAATCATACCAGAAGCGGGTTTATCTCATGGAGAAATTGCCCAACTCAGTCAATGTCCTCTGCCTAATAGTTCGCCTGTCCAATTTATTAGCATGGGTAGGCTACTTCATTGGAAAGGCTTCCATCTTGGGTTACAAGCTTTTGCCCAAGCTGGTTTAAAAGATTCCGAATACTGGATTTTGGGAGAAGGACCAGAAAGGGAAAATTTACAATCCTTAGCCAAAAATTTAGGAATAGCCGATCAAGTTAAATTTTGGGGAAGATTACCTCGCGCAGAAACTTTGGTCAAATTAGGTCAAGCCCAGGTTTTAGTCCACCCTAGTCTTCATGATTCTGGTGGCTGGGTTTGTTTAGAGGCAATGTCGGCGGGTCGCCCCATTATTTGTTTGGATTTAGGTGGACCAAGCGTTCAGGTTACAGAAGAAATAGGCATTAAAGTTTCGGCGCGAGAGCCAAAACAAGCTATAAAAGATTTAGCTCGAGCAATGATTCGCTTGGAAGACGATCCCAAATTGCGTTCTCAGTTAGGTCAAGCAGGAAGAAAAATGGTAAGAGAATTCTATAACTGGGAGGTTAAAGCTAAAAAATTGACTGAATTATACAAGACAATAGTTTAGAAACACAACTGTAAATTTACTATCTTTTTAGATACTAAATTTTATTGCTGGTCTTGTTTGCTCGCTTAATCATTTTTTTAGTTCTCAAAATGTTCTCTCTCAGAATTAGCTCTCAGAAAATCACAATCCTCCTTTTGTTTATTCTTGGCATGATTTTTGCGTTCCTGCTGCCTAAATTACTTAACAGCACGGCAACATTAAAAACAAACTCAGAGAATATTGAGTTTCCCAAGGGTAGCGTTGTGGATATTGTTACAGAGTATGGTGTTATACCAAATGATGGATTAGATGATACAGAAGGAATACAACAAGCTTTGAATGACTACGCCGATCAAAATCGTATTATATATTTTAGAAATGGCGTATATGATATTTCTGATACTCTTACATTTGCAGGGGCTCAACGATTCAATACATTCCAAGGACAAAGTGAAAGCAAGACAATCATACGCTTAAAAGATAACTCTCCTAAATTTGCTGCCGAAGTCGGAGAGCGTAAACCATTACTATACATAGATCCTGGAGGTAGTGCCGATCGCTTTCAAAATGAAATTTATAACCTTACTTTCGATATAGGATTGGGCAATCCAATGGCTGATGGACTTTGGTTTATCAGTAACAATCAAGGGGGTTTGAGAAACGTCACTATAAAATCCTCTTCAAACCAAGAGGGGGTTGGATTAAATCTTGCTTTAGAGCTTAATGGTCCTATGTTAGCAAAAGCAATAACCATCGAAGGTTTCCATACGGGGATTCGTACTGGTGATGCAGTAAATAGTCAAACTTTTGAGAATATTCACCTTCTCAATCAAGGCTTTGCTGGAATAAACAATAATCAACAGATAATTACTATCAGAGAACTTTTTAGCCAACAAAAATTACCCATACCAGCCTTAATCAATGGTGACGATCCTGGCCATGCTCCTCATTGGTTCGGCTTAGTAACTATTGTTGATTCTATCCTCAAATATACAGGAGAAGGTTCTGCTCCATTTGCCATATCTGCTGTTGGTAATGCATATGGCAGAAATGTAACTATAGAAGGATATAATAATGCTGCATTTATGGATTATGCTTACTTCCGAACAAATCTTGTTGACAATGAATTACTTCCCCTAGATGGTGTAGGAATTGCTGAATGGACAAAATCCTATCGAGAAGATTCCCGCACTGATTTGGTGAGTCGTTTGTTTGAGGATGGAATTACGACATCACTATCCTTGGAAGTTAAAGATACTCCAGATGTACCGTGGGATAATCCTGCTCAGTGGGTTAATGTAGCTGATTTTGCGATTGGAGATGGGCAGAGTGACGAAACCGCAACATTCCAAGCAGCAGTGAATTCAATGCAGGTTGGAGGTCAGAATGACGGGAAAACCACGCTATATATTCCAGGTGATATAGACTTTAGACTTCAAGGAGTGGTAGAAGTATCAGGTCCTATACGTCGCATTATCGGTCTCACAGGTAAGATTCAAGGCACTTCAGATAGTGTAACGACGGGAGGATTCCGTGTCGTAGATTCGGGCATCAAAGATGCACCACTAGTCCGATTTGAGAGGTTATCTGGATTTGGCTCGAATTTTCTTTTGGAACATCAAAGCAAACGAACGATGGCGGTAGTTAACACAGCTGGAGTGAAAATTGATTCTACTGGTAGTGGCGACTTGTATTTAGAAGACGTTGTAGCTAATTTTGCCAGTTTCAAGCATCCAGGGCAGAGGATTTGGGCTCGGCAATTTAATCCCGAAGGGCAAGGAACTAAAATAATTAATAATGGAGCTATTTTATGGATTCTTGGTCTTAAGACCGAGAAATACGGTACGGTTATCGATACTTCCTCAGCAGGGTTTACCGAGGTAACTGGAGGATTGATCTATCGTGTCGCCAAGACTACAGATGATGATTCCCCTATGTTTTCCATTGCTAATGGAAATGCAACCTTGGCTGGTGTCGGAGAAATGGATGCTACACCTTCTCAAGAAAGAAATTATTCTATAATTGTATCGGAAACTCGCAATGATACCACGATTAATGGAGAGCGAGATATCTGTACCTCTAGTCGACACAATAATTCTTGCATTCTCAATCTATACATTGGGGCAACCCAGTATGCACCACAAATTGCTAACAATCTCAACCAATAAAACATCATTTATTCTTTATGAATATTTTATTAATCCATAACCAATATCAACAACTTGGTGGGGAAGATACAATCTTTGCTACCGAAGCTGATTTATTAGAATCCTACGGTCACAAAGTTTATCGCTATCAAATGGATAATCATCAACTTAAACAGATGAATCCTCTCACTTTAACTAAAGCTACGTTATGGAATAGCCAGGTATATCAAGAAATTAGAACTTTAATTACAGAAATTAAACCTCAAATTGCTCATTTTCATAATACTTTTCCTCTGATATCTCCTTCTGCTTATTATGCAGCCAAAGCAGAAGGAATACCTGTAGTCCAAACTATTCATAACTTTCGTCTGTTCTGTGCCAATGCTCTTTTTTTTAGAGATGGTCAGGTTTGCGAACAATGTCTAATCCAAAAAAATCCTCTTCCTGGAATTATACACGCCTGCTATCGTAATAGTGTGACTGCTACTACCGCAGCAACTTTAATGGTTCAATTGCACGCTTTAATTGGTACTTGGTCAAAAGTAATTGATATTTTTATTGCCTATAGTGATTTTGCTTATAAAAAATTAGTTCAAGGAGGTTTACCGCCAGAAAAAATAGCTTTTAAAACTAACTTTCTCTATCCCGTACCAGAGATAGGAAAAGGTGAAGGTAATTATGCTTTATTTGTAGGCAGACTTGCACCCGAAAAAGGAATAGGAACACTACTCAAAGCCTGGGAACAACTAGGTGAAAAAATCCCCTTAAAAATAGTGGGTGACGGACCTTTAGCACCTCAAGTATTAACAGTGGCTAATCAAACATCAGGGGTTGACTGGTTAGGGAAAAAACCATTATCTGAAGTATACAAACTAATGGGTGATGCTTCTTTTCTGGTTATTCCCTCAGAATGGTATGAAACCTTTGGTCGAGTTGGCATCGAAGCTTTAGCCAAAGGTACACCCTTAATTGTTACTAAAGTCGGAGCTCTTGCTGAATTAGTCAAGCACCAATATAATGGCCTGCATTTTCGTCTTGGAGAGCCAAAAGATCTGATTACTCAGGTTCAATGGTTATTAGATCATCCTCTAGAATTAAGTCAAATGCGCCTTGATGCTCGTAATAATTTTGAAACTAAGTATACTGCCAATGATAATTATCAAAAATTGATGGAAATATATCACTTGGTTCTTCAGAAAAAATCAGTCTCAGTGGTTTGAGAAGAACTTAAACTAATGCAACATTTTGCTCTGAAGGTGGAAGAGACCCTGGCTTTTCAAGCCAAGGTGGCGACATCCGAGGAGACCTCGGATGCGTGAGACCGCCGCAGGGCTTCCTTCCACTTCGTGAAATTTACTGGTTAATATTTCTTGTTTCAATTCATATTTTAAAATCAATCAACATGAGACGAGAAAGCTACTATAAAAGACAATATTATCAGTATGAATTGGAAAAATAACTACTCAAAAAAAAGAACATTACCCAAAAAGAAAACAGGATTTGTTTCAAATTCTACTCTAGTTTTATTTGCATTTGCTACTGCTTTTTTCCCTAGAATTATAGACAGCCTGGGCGCACCAGCACCAATCAATTTTTTGCATTTTTTTACTATTCCCGTTGCTTGTGGAATTAGCATATATACTAATCGTAGTAAAAATCCCAGGCAACTAGCTGCTACAAAACAAATTTTATTTGCCCTACTTTTATTTCTTTTATGTATTGTATTCAGTGCTTTTGTCAACGAAGCAGGCATGATTAATGCTATTCTGAGCTTTTTATTATTAGGAGAGCCATTTTTACTATTAATTGCTATTATCAGCATCCCGATGTCATCAAATAGTTTTACAAAGTTCAAAAATTTTATTATTAGCTCTTTATTTATTCATCTTTGCTTAGTTTATATTCAAAAATATATCCTTAAAGTAGAGGGATGGCATGATTTAGGAATGGAACCAGAGGACAGAATTCAAGGAGTTTTTTTTTATCAGGGGCTGGTCATGTAGTAGGTGCATCTGTCTCTTTAACTTTTGGTATTTATTATTTAATTACTGCAACCAAAACTCCTTTATGGCTGAGAATTGTGGTTGCTTTAGCTACTTTTTGGCAGATAATAATCGCTGACGGCAAACAAGTTTTATTAGCATTTATGGTGGCAGGAATATTATTGTTTTTTACTAAACTAGGCAATATTGTTGATGCACTCATTTATTTAATCGTAGGAATTATTTTAGGTTTAATTTTTCTTTGGTGTATGCAAAATTTAGAAGCTTTTAGCGCATTTAATACTTGGGTTAGACCAGAAATTTATGCTCCCAATGGAGAAGCTACTCTGCTTAAAACAGCAACTTTTCGGATTGTCCCTACTCATTATGAGTCTATTTTAAATTGGTTGTTTGGACTTGGCCCCGGTCATACAGTTGGTCGTTTAGGAGGTTGGATGCTGAGGGAATATGATAGCTTGTTAGTCCCTTTGAAAGCGACTAGACATATTGCTAGTAGAGAAGTTTGGCGAGCAGCAGGCAACAGTTGGTTAGGAAATCAATCTAGCCTGTTTTCACCTCTTTTTGGCTGGGCTGGTATTTGGGGAGATCTAGGTTTTATTGGACTAGGTGTTTATTTATATCTGGCTTTTTTAGTTTGGCATCATCTTTGTAAAGATGATATTTCTCGATTTCTCTTACTTACTATTTTTGTCTTTGGTTTAATTTTTTCGCAGATGGAAGAACCAGGCTATATGCTTTCAGTAGCGGCAATTATTGGTTTACAATGGCAAGAAAATCAGCACAAAAATAGGTAAAAATTACCTAAAATGGGCTGCATTTATATTTTAATTGTCCAAGAGTGAGATAACTTGCTACTTTGCCTAACCTAAAAGCACTAGTTGCGATACAATACGAATCGCTCGACTAGGATAGCAAAGGGATTATGGGTAATACATTCGGACATTTATTTCGCATCACCACTTTTGGTGAGTCTCACGGTGGAGGGGTAGGGGTAGTGATTGATGGCTGTCCTCCTCGGTTAGAAATTAGTGAAGCTGAAATTCAGGTAGATTTAGACCGCAGAAGACCTGGACAAAGTAAAATTACTACACCCCGTAAAGAAAGCGATACTTGTGAGATTATTTCTGGAGTGTTTGAAGGTAAAACTTTAGGTACGCCGATCGCGATTTTAGTCCGCAATAAAGATGCCCGATCGCAAGATTATGATGAGATGGCGGTGAAATATCGTCCTTCTCATGCCGATGCTACTTACGATGGTAAATATGGTATCCGTAACTGGAAAGGAGGCGGACGTTCTTCTGCGAGAGAAACCATTGGTAGAGTTGCCGCAGGGGCGATCGCCAAAAAGATTTTAAAACAGGTAGCTGGGGTAGAAATTATCGCCTATGTCAAACGCATCAAAGACTTGGAAGCTATCATAGACTCTAACACCGTTACCCTAGAAGCAGTAGAAAGTAATATTGTTCGCTGTCCGGATGCTGAATGCGCCCAAGCAATGATTAAGCGCATCGATTTGGCTAGAAGAGATCAAGATTCTTTGGGTGGTGTAGTAGAATGTGTTGCCCGTAATGTCCCGAAAGGTTTGGGAGATCCTGTATTTGATAAATTAGAGGCAGACTTAGCTAAAGGAGTGATGTCACTTCCTGCCACTAAAGGCTTTGAAATCGGTTCGGGTTTTGCCGGTACGACGATGACTGGTAGCGAACACAATGATGAATTTTATATCGACGAAAACGGGGAGACTCGTACTGTATCTAACCGTTCAGGTGGAGTACAAGGAGGCATTTCTAATGGGGAAAATATCGTGATTCGAGTAGCGTTTAAACCTACTGCTACTATTGGTAAAGAACAGCGCACTGTTACTAAAGATGGCGAAGCAACGGTATTAGCTGCTAAAGGCAGACATGACCCCTGTGTACTTCCCAGAGCCGTACCGATGGTAGAAGCCATGGTAGCTTTAGTATTGTGCGATCGCCTGTTATATCATCAAGCTCAGTGTAAAACTCTCTAGAATTGCTGGGGCTGAACAATAAAATAACTACTTTTCTCGTTGGCGATAAGTGGCAGCTTTAGTTAACAATGATTCGGCAAAAACGATCGCGTCTTCGGCAGAATGTCCTCCAGTAATTTGAGCTAATTCTCGAACTCGGAGATGGCGATCGCTCAAGGTTTCAACTCTGATTACGGTACGAATATCGGCAAGATGAGAACCTCCATTGCGATTGTCTGTCTGGGAAGCAGTTTCTTCGATGATGGTTTTTTCTACTTTAAAATGTCCCTCTGCCATAGCTGCAATTAAAGGTTGGTGAGTGACGCACAATACCTGATGCTGTTTGCCTAGTTGATGGAGTTTTTCGGCGATCGCTCCTGCTACTTTTCCCGATACCCCTGCATCAATTTCATCAAAAATTAAAGTACTCGAACTTTGTTGAGAGCCAGAGAAACAGGCTTTTAAAGCCAAGAGAAAGCGACTCATTTCTCCCCCTGAAGCAATTACCGATAGGGGTTGTATCGCTTCTCCGACGTTAGGGCTAAAATAAAATACTACTTTATCGGCACCCATAGCTGTAGGGTTAGAGGGCATCAGACGACATTCAAATAGTACTTTTTCCATTGCCAGGGGTTTTAACTGTGCAATCAACTGTTTTTCCAGTTTAATAGCAGCTTTTTGGCGCAATTGAGTTAATTTTTGGCAATTTTGCCTTAATGTTTCCCTAGCCAATTCATATTCTCGTTCTAAAATCTCAATAGATTGCCCACTATCTACAAGCTGTGCTATTTCCTGCTGTATCTGTTCGTAAAAGGCGATCGCATCTGCTAAATCTGGCCCGTATTTACGACAAATTTGCTTTAAAAGTCGAATTCTGCTGTCTATTTCCCCTAATCTTTCGGGGTCTGCTTCCAATCCTTCACCATAACTGTAGATTTGTTGCCCTGCTTCTACAATTTGAGCTAGAGCCGACTGCACCATTTCTAAAATCGGTGCAAGTTCGCTATCGAATTCTGTCATTTCCAGTAGACAAGATTCCGCTTTACCCATTAAATCGGCGGCGGCAGGCTCTTGATTATCGTTCTGATAGAGTATTTGATATGCCTGATAACTCAGTTGTTGCAATTCCACCACATGAGACAGGCGATCGCGTTCTTGTTCTAGTTCTTCTAATTCATCAGTATGAGTTAATTGAGCTTCATTTAATTCTTTTAACTGATATTCTAGTAAATCTTGGCGTTGTAATAGTTCTTGTTCCGATTTACGGCGTTTTTCCAATTTTTTTTTAATTTGTTGTACTTTTTCGTCAACTTGCCCTACCTTGAGCAATTGCTGTGTCAGAGATTTTCCGCCATAAGCATCTAGTAATTCTCGTTGTTTTTCTGGAATTAATAAATTGACAGTCTGCCCTTGAGCAGTAATTTCTACCAGACGGGAGCGCAGCTCGGCCATTAACTGACGATTGACTAAAATGCCATTAACCCGACTGCGCGATCGCAGGTTAGATTTATTTAAGATAATTTCCCGACTGCAAATTAGAGTATTAGCTTCTAAGGGTTGGATTTCTCGTTCTAATAACCATTGTTCCAAACTGGTGTCGATGCGAAAGGTTGCCTCTAAAATCGAGCGATCGCTTCCGGCGCGAATGTTACGACTATTAGCTTTACCACCCAACAGGATATCGATAGCATCGAGAATAATCGACTTACCAGCCCCCGTTTCCCCAGTTAGAACGCTTAAACCGTTGCCTAAATTTAGCTCCAAATTATCTATAAGAGCAAAATTATTAATCTTGAGACTAACAATTGTCATATATAAATTAGCCTAATATAAACTCTATAGTAGATACATAAATCCTACTCAGCAGTTTAGCGGAATCAACAGACAAGAGGGAGTATTTTTTTCGTGACAACTCCCAACGCTAATTGCTAGAGCAATATAGCGTGACGGGGCGTACAAGCTTTTGAGGTTTCCTCAAAAGTCAGCCCCTTGGCTTCTCAATATCACTAGATGTAAAAAGTCTACCCTGGTGAGATACCCCTATTCCCATTTTTTGGTACAGACGGCAAAGAGTTCGACACCAAATTCATCAGATTGGATTTCTACGGGAAAAGCCCGAAATTTTGAGTGAGAGAATAATTTTTCGAGTTCTTCTGCCGAACGATAAATCGAATGCCATTCTAAAATATGTTCGAGTAAAACGCGGTCAGGGTTGGCAGAGTGAAAATTACCTAAAATTACCGTACCGTTAGGTAACAGGCGATCATAGATCCAATCGAGAATGCGGATTAATTCGCGATCGCGCAAATAGTTAGCCATACTGACGCTATAAATTAATTGTTGGGGGGGAATATCAATATGACTGTATCCTTCGGCCAGTAGAAAAATATTATCTTGAATAAAAGTTAAATAATCTCGAAATCCTAATTTATGAGCCATATTAGCGGCATAAGATAAATACTGATGGTTGAGATCGATACAGGTAACGTGAACATTAGGGGGTTCGCTATGCAGATAGAGGTCTAAAATTTCACTAGCCGAACCACTAGCCAAACTGCTGACTGGCATAAGATTGTCAGATGTCCAAGTTTCAGCCAATTCTTTAATGGTGGCAGTAATTACACCACCGCGATTTTTGAGAGCCATACAGGTGGGTATAGAACGAATCCAACGATCTAGATAGATACCTAAATATCCATCTCCTTCTGGCTCATTTTGAGAGAGAATTTCAATTACATAAGAATCGCTGGCATAGCCACGAGGTTTGCGAAAAGCGCGATCAAAGAAACTACTGAGCATAAAAAAGGGGAAAGTTTCGCGAAATACATAAGTCCCGATCGCTTTTTTTAATTTACTTTCTTGAATAATTTGCTCTCGCAAGGAGCTAACTAACATATTGCAAATACTATTTATCTTGTCTTGCGCGGTTTCCTCCTCAATGGTTTTTTCCCGAATTGCTTCTTCTAGTCCCCAAAGATTATTTTTAAATAGTTCTACTTCCCCAATTAATTCTGGAGGAATGGCATCTTGTCCTTTATGTCCGGTGCGTTTAGCATCAAATTCTGGATAAATACTTACTCTCCTCATTAAATAGGAAACCAAAGAAGAAGTCTGACGCAGACGAGCAGAAAGATTATGTGCCAGAGATTGATAAAAACGAGCAGATAAACCGGGAACAGAGGCTAATAAGGAATAAAGTTCGGTTCTTTCAAATACGTTGACTTCTACTTCATCTTCAGCGATAACCGCCGCCGTGCTGGGAATTCCTTCCAAAAAAGACATCTCGCCAAAAATTTCTCCAGGCTCTAAAAAAGCGATCGCCACCCCCTTTCCTGAAGCGGCTCTTTCAACTCTCACCAAACCTTTGCGTACCATATAAATCGAGTCACACAAACGACCTTCTTTGAGTATGGTTTCATTTTTGCCATAAGTAACGACAGTAGATTTTTCGAGCAACAAATTATAGTCTTCGGTGGTTAAAAATTTTAATTTACTATTCATTTATCAGTCATTGGTCATTGGTTATTGGTCATTGAAATGACAATCGGATACATGAGGTCGGGAAACTGAATCTTTAAACAGATACTTCAAAGCAGCCTGTCGTCGCTGGGGTAATTCTTGCGCCAAATTCCAGAGACTTTCGTAAAAGAAAAAAGATACTCCTGCTAAATTGCGATCGCGAGTCGCTTGTACCTGTTGCTCGATGTTATGCCACAATACGGGACGACCTTTTAAACCAGATAAAATACCTACTGCGACGGGAATGTGTTGGCTAGCGGCAATGATTTCTGGCTGTTCTAATTCTCTAATAAAACTATCATAGCGATCGCGATATACCTGAACGATCAATTCTTCGATCAATCCCATTCTTTCCCACTTATACCAATCTAAGAGAAAGGAGTTTAAGGAAAATTCTTGAGGGTTGGGAGATACTGAAACGATCGCATTAGGATTAGCTTGTTTGATGGCGTGAAATAAAGTTTCGACATAAGCAGTTATTTTATCGGCTCTCCAGCGCACCCATTCTGAATCTTGGGTATCTTTTGGAGGAGATTGCCCTTCATGTTCTTGTTGGTACAACTTTACGGTCAATTGATCGTAACCGAATTCTGAGGGATAGCCAAAATGATCATCCATTTGAATCCCATCTAAGTCGTAATTACTGACAACTTCCACAATTAAAGCGGTAATAAACTGTTGTACTTCCGGATGCAGGGGATTGAGCCAAACCCGTTGATGAACTTTGCCTTCCCACCAAATAGTACTAGCATCCTGACGTTGAGTTAACCATTCTGGGTGACGACGAGCTAATTCTGAATCAGCAGGAGCCATAAAACCAAACTCAAACCAAGGAATAACTCCCATTCCTGCTTCATGTCCTGCACTGATAATTTCTGCCAGAACATCTCGCTCTTGCAAGCCTTCGGTAGGGTCGAGAGCCTCACCAGTTACGGAAGCTGCCACTTCAGAAGGATATAGAGTATATCCCCAATTCCACACGGTAGGATATAAAGTATTAAAGTTTAATTCTGCCAGCGACGCGATCGCATCTTTAGTAGCTGATTGGGAAAACAGCACTTCACTATCGATATTAGTCAGCCAAACTCCCCTCAATTCGTGATCAATTTCCGACTTGCACACTGAAGGATGATTCATCCCCACTGGCTGAGAATAACCGGAAAAAGGAAACATTATGGCGATCGCCACAGCTAAAATAAAGAGAAAGATCAACCAGGTTTTATAGCCTTTAGTTTGGCTAAACTGGACTAGTTTATTCGCAAAAATATCAAAATTTCTCGCAATACGCTCTTTCATAGATGCCTAGATAAATCGAGAATATGGCGATTATAACTTCTTATTTTAATCTGAGGTATGAAGTATGAAGTTTGAAGTTTGAGTACCAATAACTTCTGCCTCCTGACATCAGGACTTCTTTTAAAATAAAGTAGTTTTATCCTTAATTCTCGTCAAAGTGATTCATCCTGAACCTCATAATATTCAATTGGCAAATTCTCACAACTCTTCAGAATATAACTGGGGGTTTTGGCCTCTCGTACCGATCTATCCCTACGGTAAACGCCGCACTCTCAGAAAAGAAATAGTTAAAGATACTATTTGGACTTTTGAGCAACTCCAGGGCATATTTTATGTAGTTGTGCCAATTCGCATGACTGTCATTAAATTAGATGCAGGTGGTTTGTTGGTTTATGCTCCTGTCGCACCTACTGTTGAATGTATTCGTCTGGTGAGAGAATTAGAAGCCGAACACGGTTACGTAAAATATATTATTCTGTCAACGATTTCTGGTTTAGAACACAAAGTCTTTGTTGGCCCTTTTGCCAGACATTTTCCTCAAGCCAAAGTATTTGTTGCCCCCAATCAGTGGAGTTTTCCAGTTAATTTACCCCTAAGCTGGTTAGGATTTCCTGTTTCGCGTACTGAAGTACTACCATCAGACAGCAGCTTGACTCCTTTTAGTAATGAATTTGATTACGCTATTTTAAAAACTATCAATCTGAGGTTAGGTAAATTTACCGAAGTAGCTTTGTTTCACAAGCGATCGCAAACTTTATTAGTTACTGATTCAGTAGTTTCTATTCCCGATCGCCCCCCAGAAATTAACGAATTAGAGCCATATCCTCTATTGTTTCATGCTAGAGATAGTGCCACAGAAGCGATCGCCGATACTTATCCCAACCGTCGTCAGGGATGGCAACGTATTTGTTTATTTGCCATGTATTTTCGTTCCAGTGTTTTAGAAGTCCCCAAATGGGGTCAGACTATCATTAATGCTTTTAAATCTCCCAATAAATCAAAATCTGCCTACTTTGGACTGTATCCCTTTCAATGGAAAGATAACTGGCAAGATTCATTCAATAAGTTAAGAGGTAATGGACGTTTATTAGTAGCTCCTATTCTACAAACATTAATTCTCAATCGCGCTCCGCAAGCAACTCTTCAGTGGGCAGATAAAATTGCAACTTGGAATTTTCATCGTCTGATTCCCTGTCATTTCGATGCTCCTTTAGAGGTTACTCCCCAACAGTTTCGTCAGGCATTTTCTTTTTTAGAAAAATATCCCTCTGCTGATATTTATCCCTTACCACTAGAAGACTTTCAGGTACTTAAAAATATTGATCGCGTCTTATATAAACCCGGTTTAGTCCCTCCTCCTCAAGGGAAAGTGTAAATAATCAAGAGACTGTGCAGCAATTAGTGTTTACTGATCGTTTTTATTTCTGCGATCGCCTTGAAGAATTATTAATTAATAATTACTAATAATTTATGAGAATTTATGGTAACAGACAATTAAAAACAGTTTCGGGACAAAAAACCCGACCGACTTCAGCTAAAGTAAGAGAAGCTCTATTTAATATTTTTCAAGGTAATATTTCTGGTAGTTCTTGGTTAGATTTATGCGCTGGTAACGGTTCGATGGGAGCAGAAGCTTTGTGTCGCGGCGCAACTATAGTAGTGGGAATTGAAAAATATGCCAAAGCCTGTCAAATTATCCAACAAAATTGGCAACAAGTTGCTAGTTCTGAACAATATTTTCAAGTTATTAAAGGGGATGTTTTAGTTAAAATTAACACTCTGGCTGGCAAACAATTTGACTATATTTATTTCGATCCTCCTTACGATAGTTATTTATATCTTCCTGTGCTAAAAGCCATCGCTTCTCTGCAATTATCTCCATCTCATGGTGCGATCGTTGTCGAACACAACGCCAAACTCTGGCAGGCCGCAACTATTTCTGGTTTAGAAATATATCGTCAAAAATCTTATGGCAAAACAACTTTAACTTTTTATAAGTCATTGAAATAAGTCTTGTTGCGATACTGTAGTCGCTTTAGCCCACAAGAGATTCTGGCGTTGCCAATACTTAATCAGTGATAACCAAGGACAAAAGACTAATGACCAATGACTAAATAATTTAAACTTCTACTTTCATGGCTCTGGCTAATTCTGCTGCTACTTCAGGACGAGAAAATTCTGGAGGTGGTAATTGACCGTCCCGTAACATCCCCCGAACTTTAGTTCCCGATAGGTGAATGCGTTCTTCTTTAGAACTGGGACTGGTTTTAGCAGTTGCCATCTGCTTAGTGCGAGTACAGTAAAAAGCGTGTTCAAATTTTAGGGGAGTAATACCTAATTCACTTGGTTCAAATTCTTCAAAAATTTCTTGCGCGTCGTAAGTGCCATAATAATCTCCAACTCCTGCATGGTCGCGACCGACAATAAAGTGAGTACAACCATAGTTTTTGCGGATCAAAGCGTGGAAAATTGCTTCTCTCGGTCCTGCATAACGCATCGCCGAAGGATTAATTGCCAGAATCACGCGATCGCTGGGAAAATAATGTTCCATCATGATTTCATAACAGTTCATTCTCACTTCAGCAGGAATGTCATCGCTTTT
>JBHJNX010000170.1:0-7065 GCA_050330335.1 Pleurocapsa sp.
CTGGGGGACTAGGAGACTGGGGGACTGGGAGACTGGGGGACTGGGAGACTGGGGGACTGGGAGACTGGGGGACTGGGGGACTTGGAAAAAAATGAAGATTAAAACTCATGAGGATTTGAAAGTGTATCAAATAGCATTTAAGGCTGCTATGGAAATTTTTAAATTGTCTAAACAGTTTCCCTCAGAGGAAAAATATTCACTCACAGATCAAATTCGACGTTCATCTCGTTCGGTGTGTGCCAATCTTGCAGAGGCTTGGCGCAAAAGAAGATACAAGGCTGCATTTATTGCTAAATTAAGTGATTCTGAATCAGAGGCTGCCGAAGTTCAGGTTTGGTTGAAATTTGCTGTTGAATGCGGTTACTTAGAGATTGATGTCGGTAGAAATCTTTACAAGGACTATAACTGTATATTGGGAAGTTTAGTCAACATGATGAACAATCCAGACAAATGGATTTTGTAATATGAAATAGAAAAATCAATGCTGCATATACTTTCTCCGTGTCACCCCGTCACCCCGTCACCCATAGCAGTTAAATTAAATGCGTGGCAGCTTATGCACCTATGGCTCGATAACCTATCCCATAACAATCGCTTACGGTATTTACCCCCAGAACATAAGTTAGGATTTGCCTTAGTAGGGTTAGCGATCGCCCTAATTGCCCATCCACCCGTACAGATCGCGATCGCTTGCTGGATGAGTGTTTGGATTGTTGGTTATGCTCGAATTCCCGTTAAAGTTTACGGGCAAATGCTGGGTTTAGCGATCGCATTTTGGATAACAAGCGTCCCTGCATTAATCATTTCGGGGGTAGCTGTCTCAGAACAAGCATCAATTCAAGCAGATGCTTTATCTGGATTAACCATTGGCTCTTATTATTTTTATCTCAGCGATCGGGGTTTTGTGCAAGCAAGTTTAATTTTTTTTCGCACTATTAGTACGGTTAATTGCCTCTACTTTGTTTTATTTACAACCCCCTTTACAGAATTATTACAAGTATTGCGTCGTCTTGGCTGTCCTGTAGTATTAACAGAGCTATTATTATTGATGTATCGCTTTATTTTTATCCTATTATCCACAGCTAGAGAACTCTGGATTGCCCAACAATCCCGTAATGGTTACTGCACTCGCCAGCGATGGATTTATAGTCTTAGTTTACTGGTAAGCCAACTCTTGCAAAAAACATTAGAACATTACCGACAATTCGTTCTCTCCACCGCAGCCAGAGGTTTTAATGGGGAGTTTAGAGTTTGGTCATCTCAAAATTATCACCCGAATCAACGATATGCGATCGAAGCGAGTCTTGGTTGTTTGGTGTTGGTAATTGCTAATTTTCTAATCTGAATAATTGGAAATAATAGCGTTAGACAGTCTCAGGATAATTCCTAAACAATGAAAGATCGATTTTTCTTCCAGTCTCCCCGTCTCCTAGTCAACCTCAACCATTCCATTAAAATGCAACGCCGAAATAATCTGTCCCAGTGGCTGTTAGAATTTGAAGATATTTACTATACTTATCCAGGGACAAACCAACCTGCTACTAACGGTTTAACCCTACGCATTCGGAGAGGCAAACGCTGTGCTGTCATTGGTCAAAATGGTTGCGGGAAAACAACGCTGTTTCTGTTGGCTAATGGACTATACAAACCGCAGCAAGGTAGGATTTATTATGCAGGGAAACAACTAAACTATAATCGCAACTCTCTAATAAACCTAAGACAACAGGTGGGACTGGTATTTCAAAATCCCGAACAACAATTAATTGCTTCTACGGTAGAAGAAGATATTTCTTACGGCTTGTGCAATCTCGGACTTTCAGAAGCGGTAATTGCCCAAAGAGTCCAACAAGTCCTGAAACAATTTGAACTTACTTCCCTTGCCACTAAACCCGTTCATCAATTAAGTCTCGGTCAGAAAAAGCGGGTTTCTTTGGCAGGTGTAATGGTTTTACAACCAAACTTATTATTATTAGACGAACCGACTGCCTATCTCGATCCCCTACATACTCGTCAGTTAGCGCAAACTTTAGAACTAATTCATGGTGAAGGCACGACAATACTCATGGCAACTCACGATCTAGAATGGGTTTATCGTTGGGCAGATTGGGTTTTTGTCTTGGATCGTGGCAAACTAATCTTAGAAGGAACGCCTCCAGAGATTTTTAGCCAGCGAGATGTTATGGAAACTCTACAGCTTGGTGTACCGTTAGGTTTTCAATTATCATCTCTACTCAATGAAGTAGATCGATCTACTACAGCAGAAGAACTTAAAGCTAAACTTTGCTCAATAATTACGGCTACTAGTAGTTTTGACCAAGAAAAATATTGATAAACTTTTGATAAATAACCATCCTTAGCAAGAAAAGCACGAAAAAAAATTTAATGAATACTGTTGTGCTAAATCTCAAACCAATTGCTCATTTAAGCGATGAACAATTCTATCAATTATGTATTGCCAATCGCGATTTAAACCTTGAAATGAATGCAGCAGGAGAATTAATTATTGTGCCACCAGTAGGAGGAGAAAGCGGTAATCAAGAAGCTATCCTAATTGCCGATTTAGAAATTTGGAATCGTCAAACTAAATTGGGAAAAGTGTTTAGTTCTTCTACAATTTTTATACTTCCCAATGGTGCCAAACGTTCCCCTGATGCTGCTTGGGTCAAATTAGAACGATGGTCAGCATTAACCCCAGAACAGCGCAAAAAATTCCCCCCTCTCATACCTGACTTTCTCATCGAACTGCGTTCGGAGACAGATAAACTGACAACGCTGCAAGCGAAAATGGAGGAATATATCGAAAATGGTCTACGTCTAGGTTGGCTGATTAATCCTCAAGATGCCACAGTCGAAATTTATCGACTAGGACAACCAGTAGAAGTGATACAAATGCCAGCGATTATTTCTGGAGAAGATATCTTACCTGGTTTTGAGTTACAGGTGCAAAGCTAGACGCGATCGCTTGTAAGATCAAGATCGATCGAATGGGATAACTTTAATTAATAATCATTTACTCAAGATAGCATCTACGGTTTTATTTAAAAATACCAAGGGGGGTATTATGGTGAACGGCTTAGAAAGTTATTGAGAAGTCAGCAAGTAGAAACATTAAATAAACCTCCAACTCTATCGGATTGCCAAAAGATATCCTACCTAAAGTTATCTTAGATTTAAGTGAGTTTTTTTGATAAATGTGATAACGTGAATAATATTGTCGGTTCTAGTGGGGAACAGTCATTAGAAGCAATGGGGAAAGTTCGGTGCAAATCCGTCGCTGTCCCGCAACTGTGATGGGAATATCAGGTTTCCTAAGTCAGAATGCCCGCCGATGTTAACAATACACAAACAAACAAATCTGCGAGGTACAGATGTTAAAACATTTTTTAATTGCACAAATTATTAATTCTTTTGCTACGACCTTTTTGAATACATAACGATTATCAAAGGTGTAGTTGTTAAAGGCGATTTGAATTGATCGTTTTCTCGTCATAAGTTGTCGAGAGTATTGTGTCCCCAAAGTTATTAGTTTTTTGTCATGTCTTGGTGCGCATTCTCTTGTGCCTCTGGACGGCGCGGGGTCGGATATCAAGTCCGTTTAATTACCTGAAAAAAAATTGACAGTTCAAAAGGATTCAATTCCTTCTGCTTCCTGCCTTATCATAAACAGTCTTCGATCATCAACATAACACTAATAAATTATGTTCGTAGCAAAAAAAATAAAAAAAAATGACTTCTCAGAGTAAAAAACTGGATAGTTCGAGATTAATTAACTCTCAACCCGCTTTAAATTACCCAGTATCTTCATTCAAAGTCCCACCCAAAAAAGTTTCAATGCCTACTTTGAAGAAGCTAAATTTATGGCAAACAGCAGGGGAAATAGTGAGTAACAGCAATAACTGGCAGCTATCTCTAATTGTTATTGGTAGTGCCAGTAGTATTATCTATCCTCATGTGCCTCTAGTGGGTTTTACTGCGGTAGCTGGTAACACTTTGACTCGTAACAAAGCACTGATTACTGTTACAAGTATCTGGTTCGCCAATCAGCTTTATGGTTTCACCATTCGCCAATATCCCCAAACTTTAGAGTCTTTGACTTGGGGGCTAGTAATGGGTTTAGGAATGCTGCTGGTTACTTGGTTAATTACACTACAACCAAAATTTAGCCGTCATAGTTTTCAGGGTTATTTAATTTGGTTAGCGATCGCTATTGTCGGTGGTTATGCCATTTATCAGGGCAGTATCGTCTTAATTGCCCAGTTAATGGGTGGACATGAATTTAGTTCCACAATTTTGTGGCAAATTTTCCTGAGAGATGCTGTCTGGGCGGTTGTCTTATCAGCAATTCACTCTATTCTTGTCTGGTTAGTAATACAGATTATACCAACCTACTTTCATCTTTCTTTTCCACCCAGTTACTACTCAGGCTATCATCCCCCTGGTTGTGGACGGGGCATACAAGCCCCGCCCTTCAAGGGCGGGGTCAGCCCCTCACGAAAAGGTTAATACCCTTTCAGCCAAAAGTTTTGAGTTTTGCTCACTCGATTTTATAGCAACAAATATTACGGTTTGATTTCAATGTACATATATTACGCCTTGGGATTTCTAGTTTTATTATTAGCAGTTGGCATCGTGCTTTATCTAATCACTGCCCGCAGTTATGAATCTTCCGATACGGTAGCCAATTCCTATGACGAGTGGACTCAAGACGGTATTTTA
The DNA here is from genome assembly GCA_050330335.1 of Pleurocapsa sp. GTDB lineage: Bacteria > Cyanobacteriota > Cyanobacteriia > Cyanobacteriales > Xenococcaceae > Waterburya. The sequence continues at coordinate 4,717 of JBHJNX010000170.1, forward strand.
GAATTTTACTGGGGCGAACATATCCACTTAGGGCATTATGGTTCACCACCACGACGCAAAGATTTTTTGACTGCTAAGTCTGACTTCGTTCACGAAATGGTCAAATGGGGAGGTTTAGATAAATTACCTCATGGTACTACTGTTTTAGATGTTGGTTGTGGAATCGGTGGCAGCAGCCGTATCTTAGCTAAAAATTATGGATTTGAAGTTACGGGCGTTACTATTAGCCCCAAGCAAGTACAACGGGCAACAGAATTAACTCCCCAAGGAGTTACGGCTAAATTCCAGGTAGATGATGCTTTAGCACTATCTTTTCCAGATAATAGTTTCGATGTGGTTTGGTCGATTGAAGCTGGCCCTCATATGCCAGATAAAGCTAAATATGCTTCCGAAATGATGCGAGTCTTAAAACCTGGAGGTATTTTAGTGGTAGCAGACTGGAATCAGCGCGATGACCGTCAAAAACCTTTAAATTTCTGGGAAAAACCCGTAATACGTCAACTTCTAGACCAGTGGTCGCATCCAGCTTTTTCTAGTATCGAAGGCTTTTCTGAACTTATAGCAGAGACGGGATTAGTGGCAGGAGAAGTAGCAACGGCAGATTGGACACAAGAAACCCTCCCTTCCTGGCTTGATTCGATTTGGCAGGGAATAATTAGACCTCAAGGAATCATTAAGTTTGGCTTCTCAGGATTGATCAAATCATTGAGAGAAGTACCCACTATGTTGTTAATGCGGATCGGGTTTGGTACTGGACTTTGCCGATTTGGAATGTTTTGCGCCCTCAAATCTAATTCTGTGGGGCAGTCTAGGGAAACTGCTCGCTCTCAAATGATTAAAGCTTAAAAAATAGCAAATGGTTACTAATTTTGATTGTGATGTGGCTATTGTGGGAGGGGGAATTGTAGGTGCAACTCTAGCTGCTGCCCTCAAAGACTCTGGATTAAGTGCGATCGTCATTGAAGCTAATCCTTTAGAAGTAGCAGCAGCCAGAGAGCAAGCCTATGCTCTTTCTCCTCTTTCTGGACGAATTTTTCAGAAAATTGGTATTTGGTCGGAAATTATTGCCGATCTTGGCAAGTATCGCCAGATTTATCTTTCTGATGCTGACCATCCTCAAATAGTTAAATTTAAAACCGTCGATTTGGGAACGGAATTTCTGGGTTATGTAGCCGAACACAAAACTATTTTGCAGTCTTTGCAAAAGTACATTGAGCAATGTGCCAATGTGAACTGGTTATGTCCCGCTAAAACCTGTGGAGTTACCTACGAAGCTGAAGGTGCAGTAGTCGAAGTAGAAATAGACGGTCATAAACAGCAATTAAGAACAAAACTGGTCATCGGTGCTGATGGAGCGCGATCGCGCCTTCGCCACTGGGCAGGAATTAAAACTATAGGCTGGAACTATATGAACGTTGGCGTAAAATCGAAAACCTCACCATCCTTGGTTTTACAGATTTCTTAGATCGCCTCTTCTCGAATAATTGGCTACCAGCAATAATTATCCGTCGTCTGGGACTTTGGCTACTACGGAATCTACCACCATTTAAGATTTTTGCTCTTAAGTTGATGACTGGTTTTCAAGGACGCATTCCTCAATTGGGAAATGTGAACTAAATATCAAGTACAAGTTTAGTGTCTTGATGCCAAAATATCTTATAATGAGAATGATAATCATTCTTAACAAATCTACAAGATAGCTAGTTAACCCTTTTCTGAAAAATAATGCTACATATTACCCCCTTGATTCCCCTGCCTCCCTTGCTCCCCCTGCTTATCATCTGTAGCAAGTTTAAATAGAAATGGTATTAACTCTAGAGTTCATCTAGGAAAAGAATATCTCATTTTAAATTTCAGATTTCAGGGTGCGATTGTCATCCCAAATCTGTAAAACTGTCATGTCATTTTTTAGGAAAAACTATGAATATTTCAACAGCAACACTAGGTTATCCCCGCATTGGTAAAGGTCGTGAAGTCAAAAAAGCATTAGAGTCTTTTTGGCGTAATAAAATAACAGCAGAATCCTTACTGCAAACTGTAAAAGAAGTAGAAGAGACAAGCTGGAAAACTCAATTAGCAGCAGGAATCGATCGCATTGGGATCGGTGATGCTACACTTTACGACCATGTATTAGATTGGACAGTAAGATTGGGATTAATTCCGCAAAGATTTCAAGAGTTTACAGGATTAGAAAGATACTTTGCGATGGCGCGGGGAAAAGAAGGAATTCCTGCCTTAGAAATGACCAAATGGTTTGATACCAACTACCATTATTTAGTTCCAGAAATAAATTCTGACATTATCCCCAAAACTGATTTTACAGACTTTCTTGAAACAGTAAAAAGAAGT
>JBHJNX010000171.1:0-4137 GCA_050330335.1 Pleurocapsa sp.
CTTTTTGAAATTGGGGTACCTAGCCCGTTTTTCCAAGAAATTCAAAAACGCACTAGACAAGTCCAAAGCTACTTGTTGTAAACATTGAGAGGGGGGTTTTAAACCCATTTTTCTGATAATTTTATTGCCGAGTAGTCAATAGACTTATGCGCAAAAATAAGTATTAAAATCAAAAGTTATTAGTTTTTTGTTTCGAGGGATACTCAAATACTTTTTATTTAGTAATGCGATTCAAAAGCCATAAAGAACTAACTAAACCAGCAAAATGAGCCGCAATAATATTAGTATTAGCTTGAACGATAAATAAGTCCAAAGAATTAACAAACTCTGAGCTAGTTTGGTTATTAAAAATTTTAGCTGGATCAAAAGCTAATATCTTAGATAAAACAATACCTGCGATCGCTTCTGCGCCTATAATTGTTAAAAACATCCCGACTAAACTAACTACTACACTAATTTTAATTAATTTTATAGTCTCGACTCTCTTGGGACGAACGGCATTAGTATTTTCAAAGCTTCTGGCCATTTTAGAATATCTATAGGAAAAATATATTGCTACAATCAAGCAAATTAAACCACAAGCAGCACAAAAGATACTAAATCCAGTTCCAGCACTGTTTCTTTCTGTACGATTGGTAATAGCTAAAAGCAACATTACAGTAGAAATTACACCCAAGACCAACTGCGTCCAAAAACCAATCAGTCCAGCCCATTTAAAAGCCAAAGAAATACGGCGAACAGTGTAAGAAACAGCAGATTTGGGTGATTTAGAAGCAAATGGAGTAATTCCTGAATCTTTATTCATAATCGGGTTGTCATTCAATGTAGACGCTTAAATATTTTGTAGAATACCTATCAACAATTAATAATAAACTAGATAAATGAGAGAGTCGGCGAGGTGGTTGCAGATTTGTCTGGTTCAGACAAGTTTGAGGAAAGTCCGGACTCCCCAAAGACCAAACTTGCTGGGTAATTCCCAGTGCAGGTAACTGCGAGGAAAGTGCCACAGAAAAATACCGCCATTTTGTCATTAGTCATTAGTCACTAGTCATTTGTAAAACGCGAAGGACAAAGGACAAAAGACAGAGGATAAATTTGGTAAGGGTGCAAAGGTGCGGTAAGAGCGCACCAGCAGTATCGAGAGGTACTGGCTCGGTAAACCCCGGTTGGGAGCAAGGTCGGAGGGATTAAGGTTGGTCTTTTTCCGATCCCGTTTTAGGTGAACCGCAAGAGGTGTTTGGTAACAAACATCCCAGATAGATAACCGCCCTCAATTTAACAGACGTAGTCTACTGCGTCTTTAGTTTGAGAACAGAATCCGGCTTATGTTCCGACTCTCTCTATTTTAAAAATTTTTGTTATTTAATGTTTGAAGACCCACGACGTAAAAAACAACTGCAAAAATTACTGCAAAAACTAGGATTACCAGATCATTCTAGTGTTGATTGGTCTCTATTGGATATTGCTTTAACTCATCCTAGTATTTCTCCTACTCAAAATTACGAACAGTTAGAATTTGTTGGGGATGCAGTAGTGCGTTTGGTAGCTGCGGAATTATTATTAGAAATTTATCCTCAAGAACCTGTAGGGGAATTTGCGGCAATTCGTTCTATCATGGTGAGTGATCGCGTGTTGGCATCTCTGGCAGAAAGTTATGGCATTGAGCCATATCTCTTAATTGGGGCTAATGCTACGGGCAATCCCCTTGGCAGACAATCTTGGCTGGCAGATGCCTTTGAAGCAGTATTAGGGGCATTGTACCTGAGTACCCACAATATGGATTTAATTCGTCCTTGGTTGGATGAGGCTTTAAAAACTAAAGCAATAGAAGTTCGTAACGACCCCGCAAGACAAAATTACAAAGATGCCCTGCAAGAATGGACTCAGGGAAAATATAAAACTTTACCCGAATATCGAGTAACAGAAAATAGAAATTTCTCAGTTCCCAGCGATCGCTTTATAGCTGAAGTTTGGCTCAATAATCGCTGTTTGGGAACAGGCAAGGGACGCTCCAAAAAAGCCGCCCAACAAGCCGCAGCCAAACAAGCTTTTTCAGTCATCAGTCATTAGTCATTCGATGTCTTTTTCTTTCAATTGGCTATTACCCTTAAAGATAGATGGCTTTTAACCAATCTATTGTTACAATTATTTACAAAACAGTTGTCAACGCCAGTCTAAAACTAATTTTATGCCTCAACAGACATTATCTTCATTATCCCAGCCAATAAACGGAATCTCCCCCTCAGCGAGGCGCGAAGCGATCGCCGTCGAATCTGAGCCTATTTGGGGAGAAACAGACACGACGCTTATCGATAATGAGCCAGATGCTGACTGGCGTTACAATGCAGAACGTAATAATGCTTTATATCGCCGCCGTCCGTTTACAGTATTGGCAAGATTACTGAATATAATCTTTCCTTTTACCAGTTTTATTTTAGGTGTATGGTGGGATAACTTTACGGGAAAATCAGTTGTCAAACAACAGCGCAGGGCGCGCCAATTAATTAAAATCTTGACTAATTTAGGGCCTGCCTACATTAAAATTGGTCAGGCACTATCTACTAGACCGGATGTAGTACCTCCAATCTATTTAGAACAATTAACTACCCTACAGGATAAAATACCTTCGTTTCCTAACCGTGTTGCCTTTCAGTTTATTGAAGAAGAATTGGGTAGGCCGCCAGAAGAAATTTATGCCGAACTTTCTCCCCAACCAATTGCGGCAGCTTCTTTGGGGCAGGTATATAAGGGAAAATTAAAAACTGGAGAAGAAGTAGCAGTAAAAGTTCAACGTCCCGATTTGACCCGCCGAATTACTCTAGATATTTATATTATGAGGGGTCTGGCTGGTTGGATTAAAAAGAATGTCAAACAAGTGCGATCAAATTTGGTAGCAATTATTGACGAATTAGCCGAACGCATTTTTGAAGAAACTAATTATAACCAAGAAGGACGCAACGCCGATTTATTTCGGGAACTTTATGGCTATATCGAAGAAATTTATATTCCTAAAATTTATTGGGAGTATACAGGTAAGCGCGTCCTGACTATGGAATGGATAACGGGGACAAAGCTTACCGATATTCAAGCGGTTCAAGCTCAGGGCATCAATGCCACTCATTTGGTAGAAGTAGGTGTGGAATGTTCTCTCAGGCAGCTACTGGAACACGGTTTTTTCCATGCCGATCCTCATCCTGGTAACTTATTGGCTATGCCCGATGGTAGACTGGCGTATCTCGATTTTGGCATGATGAGCCGCATTAAGCCCTATCAAAGATACGGTCTAATTGAAGCAGTAGTACACCTAGTTAATCGGGATTTTGAAGCTTTAGCCGAAGATTATGTCAAATTAGACTTTTTAACTCCCGATACTGACCTCAGACCAATCGTTCCTGCTTTAGCCAATGTTTTTGGCAATGCTTTAGGTGCAACGGTAGCCGAATTAAATTTTAAAAGCATTACTGACCAGATGTCGGCGATGATGTATGAGTTTCCTTTTACTGTACCAGCTTACTATGCTTTAATTATCCGCTCGATGGTAACGCTAGAAGGAATTGCCATCGGTATCGAACCAGACTTTAAAGTTCTCAGTAAAGCCTATCCCTATATTGCCAAACGCTTACTTACCGACCCTGCACCAGAATTACGGGCCTCCTTAAAAGATTTACTGTTTAAAGAAGAAGGTTTTCGCTGGCATCGTTTAGAAAACTTAATGCGAAATGCTACCAATTCTAGAGATTATGATTTTGACAACGTAGTAGACCAAGCTTTAGATTATCTATTTAGCGATCGCGGGTTGTTTATTCGCGACCGCCTGGCAGATGAAATTGTCAATGCTTTAGACAGTTTTGGACGTAGGACTTTATTCAATCTTTCTAGTTCCTTCCGTCAGCGAGTGGGTTTGGCAGTTCAAGAAACCCCATCGGAATTACAAGAAGATTCATACACGGTGACTCACTTGAGAAATATCATCGGCATTTTACAAAAAACCCCTGGTTTCGATCCGACTCAAGTTATTTCTATAATTATGAAAATCATTACTAAGCCAGAAACTCAAGCTTTGGGACAAAAAGTAGCCGAGAGACTGACTCAAAAAGTAGTCGCCAGATCTATTAGAAACCTTTTGTTAGAAGATAT
>JBHJNX010000172.1:0-7062 GCA_050330335.1 Pleurocapsa sp.
CGAATTGCTATTCCTTCGTGATCGAGTAAGGTTGCTAAATCGCTGGCATGAATTCCTTCGACATTAAATGCCACCAAAGCGGCTCTACCTTTACCATCACTAGTGGGTTTTTTACCGTAAATTCTTAAACCGAGAATTGTTTCGAGTTTTTTAAACAAATAGGCAGTTAATTCTTCTTCGTAGGCATGAATTTTATCCATACCGATATTAGTTAAATAATCAACGGCTGCCCCTAGAGCGATCGCTTCACCAATGGCGGGAGTTCCTGCTTCAAATTTATGGGGTAATTCTCCATAAGTAGAATGGTCTAAAAATACCTCATCAATCATTTCACCACCACCTAAAAAGGGAGGCATTGCTGTTAGTATCTCTTTTTTACCGTAGAGAAATCCAATACCAGTAGTAGCACACATTTTATGTCCCGAAGCTACCAGCCAATCACAATCTATTGCTCGAACATCAATGGACATATGAGGAACACTCTGACAGGCATCTATTAATACTTTTGCGCCATATTTATGGGCTTGCTGAACGATTTCTACTACGGGATTAATTACACCCAAAGTGTTAGAAACGTGAACGATTGATACCAGTTTGGTTTTGTCAGACAATAAAGATTTATACTGTTCAAAATCAAATTCTTCAGTATCAGTCAGCCCGACATATTTGATAACTGCACCAGTCTTTTGAGCGATAAGTTGCCAGGGAACGATATTACTATGGTGTTCCATGACAGAAAGAATAATTTCATCTCCTGGGTTTAAATTAGCCAGTCCCCAACTGTATGCCACTAAATTAATGGCTTCCGAAGCATTGCGAGTATAAACTATTTCTTCACGAGAAGTTGCATTAATAAACTGGGTAACTTTATCTCTAGCTGCTTCATAAGCATCTGTCGCCCTACCACTTAAAGTATGTGCGCCGCGATGAACATTAGCATTATCATTTTGATAATAATGTTGTAGAGCATCTAATACTGCTTGAGGCTTTTGTGAACTAGCCGCACTATCAAAATAAATTAACGGTTTGTCATTGACTTTCTGAGCTAAAATCGGAAAATCTTGACGAAGGCGATCGCCTAATGTTTGTTCTTGGATTAAAGTCATTTTACCATTGTTAGTTATTGAGCTTAATGATTAATTTTCTCGACGACAGTTTGGGTAATTCTATCTTTTAAAGATTGTACGGTAATGCGATCGATAATTTCGGCGGCAAAAGCATCAATTAACAATTGATTGGCATCAGTTTCACTCAAGCCGCGACTGCGGAGATAAAAAATTTCTTCAGCTTCTAATTGACTTACTGTTGCACCGTGAGAACATTTAACATTGTCGGCGGTAATTTGCAATTCTGGTTTGGTGTCTACTCTAGCTTTAGAAGACAATAACAGATTGCGATTTAATTGAGAAGCGTCAGTAAGCTGGGCGGTTTTAGGCACAAAAACTTTACCGTTAAACACTGTATGAGCGCGATCGCTTACAATACATTTATGTAGTTGATCTGTCGTTCCGTGGGGTTGGGTGAGGGCAATGATACTATGAGTATCGATTTCTTGTTCCCCTGTGGCTACTGTCAGACCATTTAAATTAGTTTCGGTTTGTTCTCCCTGTTGCAAGATCTCTGGGTTATGACGGGATAATTTAGCCCCAAAGTTAATCTCATTAATAGTGTAACGACTATCGCGGGCTTGAGAAACGGCGGTTTTCCCAAGATGAAAACTTTGCTCCGACTCTTGTTGCCAGCGAGTGTGTCTTAGGCTAGCATTGTCTTCCAGATAAATTTCACTGACAGTATTAGTAAAATATTCCCCCGTACCGCTATATTCTTCAATTAAAGAGATACTTGCCCCTGTTTCTGCTACTACTAAAATATGGTGTTGCACAAAACTGGCTTTGTCTTCCTCATCGGTCATCAATAATAAATGTATGGGAGTTTCTACCGCCACATTTTTATTTACCCAAATGACAGTTATATTATTACAGCCAGCCGTATTCAGGGCGGTAAAAATATCCTGCGTACCCTGTTGTCGGGCAAAATATTCCGCGACGCGATAGTTATCTGGCAGCTTATCTAAACTACCGACATAAATTCCTTGAGGTAATCCAGACAAATCCGATAATTCTGAATTATAATCCCCGTTGATAATAACCAAACGACTATTTTCAGTTTCTGGTAGTAGGGGCAGTTCGCGAACTGCCCTAACTGCTCGCGGTAAAGTAAAATCTGTTTGAGTTAACCCAGATAAATCAATAAACCGCCAATCTTCATCTTTTTTGGTGGGTACTGACATACGAGATACCCAAGTTGCAGCTTGTTGACGTACTTCAGTCAACCATTCAGGTTCATTATCTGGTATTTGGCACTGCTGAAGTAACCCAGTAGCAAAAGCATCAGCTACTACCTCAGTTGTTGCTAAATTCGGTAAATTGCTAAAAGGAATTTGTACCGCCATTACACTCCCACCTCCGCAGTTGCTTTGTCGTCAAGGAAATCATAACCACGAGATTCTAATTCCAGTGCCAATTCCTTACCGCCACTAGTAACAATCTTGCCTCCTTGCATCACATGAACGAAGTCTGGTTGGATGTAATTCAACAAACGCTGATAGTGAGTAATGACTAAATAACCCTTATCTGGGGTTTTTAATTGGTTGACACCATCGGCGACAATTTTAAGAGCATCAATATCTAAACCCGAATCAATTTCATCCAAAATAGTCAAAGTCGGATCGAGAATCGCCATTTGTAAAATTTCGTTACGCTTCTTCTCGCCACCAGAAAAACCTTCATTGAGACTTCTGGCTAAAAAGCTGGGGTTCATTTTCACTACCTCTAACTTTTCTTCTACTAAGTCTTCAAAATCAAAAGTATCGATCTCTTCTTCTCCTAAATACTTACGCTTGGCGTTATATGCTACCCTCAAAAAGTCTAGATTGCTAACTCCAGGAATCGCCAGAGGATATTGAAAAGCTAAAAATATACCCCTATTAGCCCGTTCATTGGGTTCTAAATCTAAAATATTTTCACCCTGATAGATAATTTCTCCCCCAGTTACCTCATAGTCTGGATGTCCGGCAATAATTTTAGATAGGGTACTTTTTCCCGAACCATTGCGCCCCATAATCACATGGACTTCTCCAGCGTTTATTTCTAAATTAATACCTTTAAGAATGGGAGTGCCATCCACATTGGCAGTGAGGTTGCGTATTGATAAAATTGTTGGACTCATTTTTGATTTAATAAACAATTTTGATAACTTATAAACAATACCCGTAGCTCTAACAGCCCAAACCTATGTAAGTGTTGAGAACTGGGTTAAATATATCTGAAGTAAAACAACCAATTTGTTGTTTTAGTCTATTGTAGACTACATTAACAACTTATATGTTGTCAAAGTCGCTGATTTGGCGATTGAGTAATAGTACAAAATCAATTATCTATTAAAGAGAGAGAAAGGGGAAGGTGAAAGATGAAGGAGAAAGCAATACTGCTGTTGAGTTCTGTCTCCTGGCTGATTATTGTACTGGCAAACGGACGTTCGCCCCTACTGATTACTGATTACTGAATATAGATGCCAAAATTAAGTTTAGGAGCGCGATTATTTTTATCTCATTTACTGGTGATGATGGTAGCTTTGGGAAGTTTTGTGGTGATTGCCAAACTATCTTCTCCCAAAATGTTTGTTTTTCGACTAGAACAGCTAGAAAAAAGAGGTTTATTTACGGTTCGTTCGGCACGTACTTATTTAGTAGAAGGTTTTCAAAATGCCTGGAATCGCAGTGCTATTTTATCGATAATTGTCGGTGCTTCTGCGGCGGGAGGATTGAGCTATCTTTCATCAAAACGAATTACTCAACCAGTTAAACAAATGAAGCAAATTACGCAAAAGTTTGCCGCAGGGGATTTAGACGAAAGAGTTCCCGAAAGCTCGATCTCGGAATTAAATCAATTGGGAGTTAGTTTTAATTCCATGGCAAGTAGTTTGGGAGATGTAGAACACAGACGCAGAGAATTAATTAGTGACTTGACTCACGAATTGCGGACACCCCTGACTGTAGTGCGGGGATATTTGGAAGAACTAGCCGATGGCACAATAGAGGGTTCTCCAGAATTATACTTACGTTTGGTTAGAGAAACTCGGCGTTTAGAAAGATTAATTCACGATTTACAAGAACTTTCTAAAGCAGAAGCAGGTTATTTATCAATCGATTTAAAACCAGTTAATTTATATCCGTTATTAGTATCTTTAGTAGAAAGATTTAGCGATCAATTATTAGAAGAAGGACCAACTTTAGAATTAGATTGTCCTCAAGATTTACCTCTTGTGTTAGCAGATTTAGACCGTACCGAACAAGTATTAGTTAACTTATTAGGTAATGCGGTTCGCTATACACAAACTGGTTCGATTACCGTCAAGGCAATTAAAGATGGTCGCCAGATCTCGATCGCTGTGATCGATACTGGAGTAGGTATTGCCCCAAAAGATTTGCCTTACGTTTTTGAGCGTTTTTGGCGTGCCGATCCTTCTCGTTCTAGCTATTCTGGAGGTACGGGAATCGGTTTAGCAATCGCTCGTCGTTTGGTAGAACTACAAGGTGGTAACATTCAAGTGGAAAGTATCTTAGGTAAGGGTAGTATTTTTCGATTTTGTTTGCCCATAGCGCAAGCGGAAATTGGCAATAAAATGTTTTAATAATGTCGAACTGGGACTTAATTATTTATGCAGAAAACTCGTCTCAATACTCTAATAAACGTAGCTGGCGGACAACTGACACTATTATTTAGCAATCCCTGGCGACGTATTTCTCTAAGTATGATTAGTGTTTTGATGGGGTTTTTCATGGGTTCGGCTATCATCACTACTGCCGGACAAGATGCAGTTTGGGATGTTCCTGCTGCTGCTATTTTGTTTATATTTACGGAGTTGACAAGTAGATTAGTGTACCGTCGTCGTACTCCGTCATCCCTGAGTTCTATTCCTCAAAGGCGATCGCTTTGGGTGGATGTATTTAATTTATTCAAAATGGGTCTGACTTACAGTTTGTTCCTAGAAGCCTTCAAGCTGGGTTCTTAAGTAGAATTTTTAGCTGTGTTTGCGATCTTATTAAGGAATGTAGCGATCGCAGTACCCTCCTCGTCCATTGCCATGAAGGAATTAGTCAACTTGACTCTCTAGCTTACCAGAAAGTTTAAGATGGAAGCTCACGTTAACAAAAGTTGTGGCTATGTCGCACCTCGTGACCGAGTAAGTGCAGAAATTCTTTTACAGAGGTTGTTGGGGGATCACGTCCTCTCTAATCAAGTTCAGGAAATGTCTGAGGGTTGCCTCAGAGTCACTGAAAAGCTAGGGGAAGTTCAGCTAGGAGCATCGGCACCAATTTTTTAAATTGGTGCTGGGTTGGTTTCATAACCTGGATATGTCACTCTGGTAACTTATACTGCCCGACAATTTTTTTAGCGTACTCTGGTACGTGAGAGTCTAACTTCTCTGGATAGTTGCGTTTGAGATAGAGATAATTGCGGGTAAAATGAGAATCTATAGAAAAACGGGCGTATTCTAGACCTTTGGGTCCAATTCTTTCAATAACTACTCCCATCATTTTCGCCGCCCACATAGGCAAGGTTACTCCCTGATCATAAGCTGGTATACTCTGTTGCACCGCCTTAGTGCGATCGCCTTGAGACATAACAGGTTGAGTATCTAGTTGTTCGTGGACTAAATCTAACATTTCTTTTCCCGTTGGATTGCGTACTACGATCCATTGCCAACCAAAAGGCGCGCCCATGTAACCCACGACTAAATCTGCTAGAGAGTTGACATAATCGAAACAACTCATGCAAGAAGGGGCAAAAACATCTTTAAGTTTATTAGTTTTTAAACCAAAGAAAGGAACTTTCTCAATTGAACCATCTTCGTGTTTAAAATGAATACGAAAATCCTGCATAAATTCGTAATGCACCACCGTATCAGGAGACTTGCTAGTAGTTTCTAAAAACTTTTGCAATCCTTCTCGACTGACATTATCTACACAAGGAGTACCTAAAACGTATAATTTTTCCAAACCTAATTCTTGTTCTACGGCTCTTAATGCCTGAATCTGACAGCCAACGCCGATAACTAAGAGTCGCCTCATTCCCGACTGTTCGATTTGTTCTAAGACGGATAAATTAGGGGACAAAGTAGGTTTATTAACCCTAGCTGCTAATACTTCTTCGGCAGTTGTGGCAATTACTGGCATTGGCTGAAAGCGGTCTTCTGGAGTATTCTGAACACACACTACACCCTCTACCATACCGCGATCGAGCATTTCACAAGCAATGGTACTGACAATACCCGTCCACTGCGCCCCTTCAATTGGTTCTTTTTTTCGGGCGGCGAACATTTCTTGACTAACACCAAAATACCAATCGTTTTCATCATCTAAATTACGACTACGCCCATGTGCCTGAGTTTCTAATTCTGCTATCTGCTGGTTGAGAAAAGCACAAGCTTCCTTGACATAGTGAATATAATAAGTATCGCAAAGTCCACATTCACTACATAATTCCTTAGCCGGACGACGACTTCCGGGTTTGAGGGCTTTAGCTTTTTGATGGCGAGCAACAGTCATATAAATAAAATTTATTAACTTAATCAGAGTTTAAAAGAAAACATTATTTTGCCAAAGCCGAAACAAATTAAAGCAAAATCTATTTTGCATCGAATGACGGCTTGACGGAGTTGACAAATATTTGAGGAAACCTCAAATTTCATCTTTATCTTTAGTCTAAACTACAGAGATAACTAAAACTCAAGTAATTACTTTTGACAATAACAGCCTGCGGTTAATCAAAGTTGTTGGGTTAGTTGTGCTGACCGAATGAATAAATTTTTAATTTGGCTAAAAAACCAAAGACTGCTATATTAATAAAAGTCTGAATTTGCTAGTTTTTAATTTCAAAAAAAACTTGTTAAGCAAAGAAAAACAGACTATAGTTAAATATTGCAAGGGCGATTAGCTCAGCGGTAGAGCGCCTGCCTTACAAGCAGGATGCCACTGGTTCAAATCCAGTATCGCCCATT
>JBHJNX010000173.1:0-15410 GCA_050330335.1 Pleurocapsa sp.
CAATATCTGTATTGAAGAAATATATAGAAAATCAAAACTCTCCAAATTAAACCCTGACTGGCATTCATCCAGACACCAACCTGTCGGTATGGTGCTGGATGAATGCCAGATTAGCTAAAATAAGCAATAATGTGACCGCCTGGCTGAATATTTAATACTTGAATTTTCGTACCGAACAAAAATTTATTCTTCTTCATCTAATTCTTCCTCTGGGTCTAAAATATCTTCCAGTTCATCTGTCATTTTCTTATCATAGAAACTGTCGGATTTACAAACCATAAATCGACCACTACTTTTGAGCCATCTCAAAATAGATTCATTTTCTCTAGGAGCAATAATTGACGCTGGTTCACCGATTGGTTCTTCTTGGAGTGCAGGATTTTTGCGTTTCTGATTCATGTTTGTTGATGAAATTACTTAGATCAGGAGAATCTCACTGACAATATTCGGACTCAGTAGTACAATTTAATGCTTAAAATTTCTGGATTTTTGACACCCAATGCTTTAAGACACTTAACTATATCTTTTTTGGTTAATGACTGTATGGGCAGTTCCGAAGCTATAAAACAAGCTAAACCTGGAGAAACAATAGATAGATCTTTCGGATAAATTGACATAAAATCCTTCCTTAATTAAGGGATGTAGAGATTTACATTCGGAGAGAAGTCTACAAATTTAGTCAAGAATCCGAAAATATTTCTTAACAATCTTATCCTAACGTGAAATTCTACAACAATAAGATAAAGACACAACTCTTAATATTGTGTCTGTTTTGAAAAGTCAAGGGTTATTTAATTGCATTTAAAATACTCATCTCTTCAGCTAGAAATACCTATGTTCTAACCCCAAAATACTCACTACCCTATTCTCAATTGAATGATTTGTCATTTTTAGTTAAAGCCTGGGATGTTTGAGTACATTTTTAATAAATAACAATGAATCTAAATGCGATCGATTAATTTAAATTTATCAGAACATCAATGATATAAAGAAAATTAATCACCACAAATTTTTTGGAGCTTAATCCTCAAAGTTTTGAATTGAAAAGAATCTTGGCATCATTATGGTGTCAAAATGATGCCATTTTTCAAATAAATAATTTTTGTCTTTATAATCTGACATCAAAATGATGTTATTTTAATGCCATGAAAAGATTTAGTTTAAGATTGACAGAAGCAGAATATATCAAACTTAAAACTTATTGTGAAGAGTTTCAATTATCTATGAATGATGTAGTCAGACAGTTAATTAGGGAATGGAATCCAGCATGGAAAATGTCCGAATTATCCAGACAAAAAGAAAAAAACATGAGATAAAAATATAAAATTGATTTTATTACTAATAAAAATTAGCTGGTAAATTAATTAGTTGATAATTCATATTATAAGCCAAAAAATCAATTTTTTGGCTTATTTTTTATTCTATATTATCTTGGTATTATTTTAGGCTATAAAAATACTTCTAAAAGAAATAGAAACTAACGTAATTAGAATATGAAAAAAATCTAAAGAATACTTATTGTCGATAAAAATAGATCAAATTTAACAAATTGACAAAAAAACTTGTGTCACTATTCTAAAGTAAGATACTCCAGGCAAATTACTTGCACAATTCTGACCAATAAACACAGTTAATATCAAAATCAAAACAAAAAGTCATATTAATTCGATGTTATTGTTTCTTGACTTTGTTTAGTATTGACATCAATTGATTTTGCTCTTTAGGAATTTTTAAAATGCATATTCTACATAATTTTCATTCTTAGAAAATCATCTGTCGAGGAGACTAACTATGGCTTACACAATTCCCCAAAATTGCGAAAAGTGCGGTATTTGTTTACCCAAATGTCCTACGGGTGCAATTCAAATAGACCAAAATAATGAATATTGGGTAGAACCAGGATTATGCAATAACTGTGAAGATAGGGATTCAGAGCCTCCATGTGTTAGCAGTTGTGATGATAGTTTACCTCTGCCATTACCTACCAAAAAAGGGAGATATAAAGCTGAACCTAGAGTTTTAAATACCCATCATCTTTTTGCTAACGGTCATAATAATCCCATTGCCTCTTCAATGGTTATTTGGGAAGCTTGTAATTTATTAGCAAAAGGTTCAGTTTTTCCCTGGCAAACTGATAGTGAAGGTAAACTTTATTTTGAACGTCAAGTAAAACAAGGTAAAGGCAAGATCGAATTTCGCCTAAGCAACGATGTTAATTCAGATCGTCCCGAAATTCTAGCGGCTAAAGATGCTGAGTCTACTATTGAAGCTATGGATATCCGTGCGGCTTGTATGCATCTAATTTTTGCTGCTTTAGTAACCAGCTTAGAAAGACCTTGGGAACAGGAGTTTGCTATTGACAACAGACAACTAGAAACATATTTAGGTTTAGACAAACGTAAAGATCTCACTAAGGCGACCAAACTAACTCTGATTAAAACTTTAGTTCAACAACCTTGCAAACTTTTAACTAATATTGACTGGCCTCGACAGGGTAAAATAGCCTCTTTTTCCGTCTCAGAAGATCGTGTTTGGCATTTAGTAGAGATAGAAAATCACTTTCAAGAAGACAAACAGGGGTATAAACATCTTGTCGGGATGACTTTTAGAATTAAGGCAGGAATGTGGGCGCAGTATTTTCTCAACAATCAGGGGTATAAAAAATATGTTGCCTATTATCAATACGGTACTCTGCCAAAATTTTTGTTAACTACCGTAATGACTATTTGGCATCAACACGAAGGTACGGTGAGAATGATGCTCTGGCTGTTGTTTAAAACTAAAATGGGCAAACAACAGCGTATTACCATTCCTAAACTAATGTATGTGGCCTATGGAGAAGCTCAAGTCAGACAAGCTTCCTGGCATCGAGAGAAACGCAAACGATTGTTACGCAGATTTGAAAGCGACTTAGAAGTTCTACATCACTATCAAATCAAACCAATTTTTGATCCGGTTACTTACCCGACCAAAATCCAACCCCTGTGGGCGAGATTGGCTACTATTCCCGATGATGCAGAAGAAGCCATGGAGTTTTGGATTAACGATGGCTGCAATGAGACTAGTATTACCGATGCCGCACCACCTGGAAAATGGAACTTATTAATGAAAGCTCGTATTTTATATTTTGAATTGCCATCAGAATGGGATAAACAACTATCGCGTTGGGAGAACAAAAAACAACGGAAAACTCGCCGCAAAAATCCGACTAAAACCGTATCTCATCTCAGTGGGGAACAAATTTCTATGGCGCGAAAAAATCTGGGAATCAGTCAGAGAAAATTGGCACAACAACTGGGTAAAAGCCAAAGTTGGATTCGAGATATCGAAAATAGTCGCTTTTCTGCCAAACCAAGCGATCGCCTGAAGCTACAGAAAATTTTAGAATTAGAGGAATAATTTAGTAGAACTATAGATTAGCTGTGTTGATCCCTGTGGTCTTAAAAATAATATAGTTAATCTAGAAATATAGATTAAGTCCTGATGATATGCACTCCTATTCTCTAATCGCACCTGCTAAAATCAACCTTTATTTAGAAATTCTTGGCGATCGCACAGTTAGTACCACCGAAAGCGATCGCCCTGAGAAATTTCACGAATTAGTAATGATTCTGCAAAGCATTGAATTGGCAGATTACATTGATATTGAACCAGGCCAATCTGAAGATATCACCCTCTATTGCAATCATCCTCAAGTACCCCAAGACGAAACAAATTTAGCTTATCGTGCTGCTAGATTGATGTGCGATATGTTTCCCGATACTCATGCTAATTATGGTGGGGTGCATATTAAAATTCAAAAAAATATTCCTGTAGCAGCAGGGCTGGCAGGTGGTTCTACGGATGCGGCGGCGGTATTAGTAGGAATAAATATGATGTGGCAGCTAGGACTCACTCAGCCAGAATTACAAGATTTAGCAGCTAAATTAGGCTCGGATATCCCGTTTTGTGTCTCTGGAGGTACGGCGATCGCTACGGGAAGGGGAGAAAGATTAGATCCGATAAAAGACCTAGATAATCTCTGGGTAGTGTTGGCTAAATACGATAATCTTAGCGTTTCTACTCCTTGGGCCTATCAAACCTATCGTCAACAATATTCTGCGTCTTATATCTGCGATCCAGCAGGAATTAAATCCCGTGCGGCGCAAATGCATTCTAGTCCCCTGGTTGATGCTATAGTCAAACAAGATGCTAAAGTGATCGGGAAACTACTCTATAACGATCTAGAAAAAGTAGTTCTACCAGAATATCCCCAAGTAAAAGAATTGCGCTCGGCTTTCGCTGCTACAGGAGTATTGGGGACAATGATGTCGGGATCGGGACCCACTGTTTTTGCTTTATGTGAATCAGAAGCACAAGCGATCGCCATCCAGCAAGAAGTTAGCCAGAAAATTAACGCTCCCCATCTGAATTTTTGGGTAACAAAACTTGCCAGTAATGGCATTCAATTAAAAACTTAAGCAAACTCAGTTCGAGTTCAGCTGTTTCAGAATATAAGTGTCAAGTTAAATACTATCGGTAATGCTGCTGAAATGGAAATTGTTAACTTTGCACCCCGGTATCACACTACTACCACAACGTTGTGGAGTACTCACAGCTTCTAAGTTCTGTAGCATTTGCGGTAAACCTTGGTTGAAACGGAGGTTTTTGATGGGGTAAGCAATCTGACCATCGGCGATCGCAAAAGTGCCATCTCTGGTCATGCCTGTTACTTCTAAGGTACGGGGATTGACATAACGTACATACCAAGCACGACTGACTAAAATACCTCTTTCAGTGTTGCTAATTAGATCGGTTACGCTACGATCAGAACCAGTCATTACTAGAGGATACATTGCACCTGTAGGTTGTTGGTCTTGTTTTTTTGCCCAATAGCGACTATAGCTGAGGGTTTGAGGAATCCCATTTTTAACGATCTCTAAGTAATTGTTAGGCAGACCATCACTAAAAAATCTGCCCGACTGTAACAGGGGATGCGCAGGTTCTCGATATACTTGCAAAATCGGACTGAATAACTGTTCTCCCACTCGATTACCTACAGGTTGACCTAATTCATCCCGACGGGACATAAAAGAACGTCCTTCATCAGCTGCTCTTGCATCGAGATTCCAAATTACCCAAGGTAACAAACTACTCATAGCTGCGGGTTCGAGAATCACTGTATAATCTCCCGGTTCGATGTCGCGAGGATGACGCGAAGCGATCGCTTTTTCGATGGTTTTGCTAGTTAATTCTTGAATGGGTAACTGTTCCACACTCCAAGCAGTACTTCTGTTCCAATTAGAACCATTATCCTGACGGGCGGTAAAACTAAAATCCGCCTCACTAGTGCGATCGCATCCCCGCAGCCCCAGAGAATTACCAATAGCATTCAAACTCAGTCTGGTGCTGAGAGTCCCAGAACCATTAACTCCTGCTTGTTGCGAGAGAGAACATACCTGCCGAATGATTTCTCCTCTAGCTAGGGGAGAGAGTTCACTTGTAGGGCGGTCAAAAGCCGGGGTACGTGGTTCGTAGGTTTGGGGGGATAATAACTCGACCCACTCTGGATCTTCGGGAGCAAAACGAGCTAAAGCTTCTGAACGTCTGACAACTTGGGCGATCGCTTCTGGGTCTAATTCGGTGGTGGAAGCTGAAGCACTACGCCGACCGAAATAGCTAGTAACGGTTAGACTAAAGCGATTTTTGTGGATATTTTGACTGATTTGATTTTCTGAAAAACGGCTTAAAGCAGATTCCTCAGCATCCAGACTGACAAATACTCCTTCGGCTTGAGATTGTTTGATTGCTGATTCAATTAGATTTAAAGCTTCTTCTTCGCTGATGAGATGATCGGCAGTTGTTAGATTGACAGTTTCCATAATTACACTTTTTCTTCGCGCCGATGGTTAAAGGCATACTACCAAGAATATAATTTTTTGGCTGTGTTATCCGTAAAATTGCTTAAAATAAAAAGTAAATAAATGACAGATGTAAGTAACTTTGTAGCGCATTGCGATAGTAGTTGCCAACTGTGACCACTAGATTACAATTGATAGCGATCGCCCTGAGAATTCGTCAATCACTCAATTTAGAATCAATTCTCCAAACCACTGTTACTGAAGTCAGACAGTTAATGGGATCGGATCGGGTTTTAATCTTTAGGCTGGGAAGTCCCACGCTATAAAGCGAGGGCGATTTAAGTATAGCTACGCTATACGCGCCCAATGCGATCTTCGTTGGGACGGGCGGTATAAACGCCTGGGGAAACCCCAGGCGACACGCCCTCATGAAAATCTATTGTTTTCAAGCAGATCGAGTCCATCGCTATCGACAGAGTTACATTGCTATGATTAAAGTTCTAGATCGGAAGTCTGTTTAAACCTGTTAAAAAGTAGTGATGTTAATTCCTGAAGGCAGAGATATCAGCGATCGCCAACAAGCAGAAGCGAAGATTCGCCAACTAGCAGCTTTACTAGATTTAGCCCATGATGCCATCTTAATCAGAGATTTAGACAATCAAATTTCCTTTTGGAATCATGGGGCAGAAGTAATGTATGGTTGGACTAAAGCCGAAGCGATAGGTAAAATATCTCACCATTTATTACAGACAAAATTCCTGCAACCCCTAACAGAAATTGAACAAGAATTATTCACTCGCGGACATTGGGAAGGAGAACTAACTCACCAAAAGCAAGATGGTACTGCAGTAATCGTAATGGCTCGATGGTCGCTATTGCAAGATAGCGCGGGTAATGGGGAGCAAATTTTAGAAATCAATCATGACATTACCAAACGCAAACAGGCAGAACAAAAAATCAGAGAACAAGCCGCCCTACTAGATGTCGCTACAGATGCCATTATGGTTCGAGGACTCGACGATCGCATCTTATTTTGGAATCGGGGGGCAGAAAAATTATATGGTTGGACAAAAACTGAAATATTACATCAAAATGCCAGCGAATTTTTATATCCTCCATCGTCATCAAATATAGAAGAAATCGAACAAACAGTTATCCACCAAGGTGAATGGCAAGGAGAACTTCATCAAGTAACCAAAACCGATAAAGCGATCGTCGTTCAAAGTCGCTGGACTTTGGTAAGAAATTCTCTAGGAGAACCGAATTCATTTTTAGTGGTAAATACGGACATTACCGAGCAAAAACAGTTAGAAACTCAATTTCTTCGCACCCAACGCTTAGAAAGCTTGGGGACATTAGCTGGAGGCATCGCTCACGACCTGAATAATATTCTTTCTCCTATTTTGGGATTTTCTCGCTTGTTGCCCCTTAAATTACCGAATTTGGACGAACAAACCAAAGGATTTTTTAAGATTATGGAAACTAATGCCCAACGGGGGGCGGCGTTAGTACAACAAATTTTGACTTTTGCACGGGGTTTAGAAGGCGATCGCGGGACAATTCAAATCAGACATTTAATTACTGAAATCAAACAAATAGTTGCCGAAACTTTTCCCAAAACTATCGAATTAGAAATTGATCTATCCAAAAATTTGTGGACGGTTAATGGGGATATCAATCAACTACATCAGGTATTGATGAATCTAGCAGTTAATGCGCGAGATGCAATGCCCGATGGCGGAAAGCTACTGATTAGTGCTAAAAACTGCATCTTAGATCCTGAATATGTCAGATTACATTTAGATGCTAGTGAAGGTGCTTATATTTTAATTACTGTCAGTGATACTGGCACGGGTATTTCTTCCCAAATTATTGACCGTGTTTTTGAACCATTTTTTACCACCAAAGAAATCGGTAGGGGTACAGGTTTAGGCTTATCTACGGTTTTGGGTATTGTGAAAAGTCATGGCGGTTTTGTCGATATTGTTAGTGATATGAACTCAGAAACTAGAGGGACTCAGGTAAAAGTATTTTTACCAGCCTGTCAGATAACATCTACCATCATAGAAGATAAGGAAATAATTCCCCAGGGTAACAAAGAAATAATTTTAGTTGTAGATGATGAAGATTCAATTTTACAAGTAACCCAAGCGACTTTAGAAAATTACAATTATCAAGTTTTAATTGCTAGGGATGGCATTGAAGCGATCGCAGTTTATGCTCAAAATCTACAGCAAATAGATGTCATTATCATGGATATCATGATGCCTGCTCTGGATGGCAAAATAGCTATTCGCACTTTAAAAAAAATTAATCCAAAAGTGAAAATTATCGCTATTAGTGGATTATTATCTAGTCGAGAAATTATTGCAGAAATCGATGGTAATATTTCAGCTTATCTCGCTAAACCCTATAGTAATGAAGAGTTATTAAATACAATTAATCGACTAATTAATTCTTAACTTTTTTAAACTTATCCGTTTCGCGCAATCTTTGACTGAGAAAACGACAAATTTCTAAGATAATGTGGGGGCGTTGGGCAATCAGACTGATAAAGCGTTTTTTTTCTAATTCTAATAAAATGCAATCTTCTAAGGCGATCGCCCCATCCCAACGAGGTGCGTCATCAAATAGGGCAATTTCTCCAAAATATTGTCCCGCAGTTAGTTGTTTGATTTCTTGTTGTTCTTCGTCGAGTTGTTTGACAATCTTTACTTTACCTTGGGCAATAATATATAAATGTCGTCCCCAGCTTCCTTCGGTGTAAATAGTTTCCCCTGCCAAAACTTGCTTTTGTTCTAAGGCTTTATCGATGGGAAATAGTTCGTCTAGAGAGAGGTTTTTAAATAAAGGGACGTTTTTTAATAACAGTAAGCGGTTCATAGAAGTACTGGTAGGATTAAGCTGACAGATGGGTATGAAGATTTCTTGAGCTACCGAGCGTACTACAGGGTCGGAATCTTCTAACAGGACAGATGGTATACTTGCTAGGGCAATTGATGCTCCAGTTCTAATCCAGCGATCGCTTGATTCTAAGGCTTCTAGGAGTAGTTTATAACCTTTGCTTCGCAACCATTGAGGAGTAGGTTGGATTTGAGGTGTTGGAGATTCTGATTTGATGGCTTCTTCTAATAAGGGTATTAAAGGTAAAATAAAGCGGCGATGACTCAAAGAGGCTAAAATTTCTACGGCATTGCTGAGATCGCGGCGATCGCCCTTAACTAAAATGCGATTTACAATATTAACGGTGCGGGAATGTCCCAAACAGGCGAGAATATATAAAACTTTTTGTAATAGACGTTGATGATAATCTTCAATCGCTATTGCCAGGGTTTGCCAATTGGGGTCTTGAGAGGGAATCTGTTGTTGCCATTTTCGAGTTAAACTAATCTGCTGCAACTCAGGAGTGAGGTATTTATATAAAATATCGCTAGCTTGTTTGGTTTTTATCCGTCCGATGGCGGCGATCGCCGTATCTACTACTGTGGGGTTGGAGTCGGTTAAACTATTTTTAGCAATGTTCAATCCAGATTTACCATAAGCAGCAAGGGTATTGGCTACTTGTTGTCGGACTTGGGGATGATTATCGTGTAAACCCGCGGCCACTGTCTCTAACATCTCTTCGCAACGGGTAATACCCAGAAGTTTAAAGGCTGCTACCCTAACTAGAGGTTCGCTATGGTTCATTTCTGCGGCGGCGATTTTAGCTAAGTTGCTATTGCCAGGGATGGCGAGACTAATTAATGCTTCTAAACCCTGTCGTTTGATATCTGGAGTTGCCCGCACCAGCATATACTCGATGAGGTGAATAAATTCTCGGTTACGACTGTAGGTTACCACACGAGCGATCGCGCTGGCGGTAGTTTCCCCTAGTGGCTGTTGCCAAATCTGTTCTCCTCTAGCAACAATTTCTGCTTGATCTACATCGGGTTGTTGCATTGTGGCGATCGCTGCTAGAGCTTTGATTTCTTCGGTTTGATCTCGATGGAGAGATTCTAGTTGTTCTGGAGTGAAGGGATATTGATTGATAATTAATATTTCTAAAGCAGTTGTCCGTAAAATTGACTGTTGGCAAGACATTAATATATTGACTAATTGTCTCAGGGTTTCAGGATCGAGATGTTGGCTATAGAGTTTGACTACTCCCTGACGCAATCGTTGGTCGTCGTGAGTTAATAAGGCTTTGACTTCTGGTAAAAACTGACCTGGATTACCGGTACTCGCAGCTAATTCTAAGCCCTTTATTTGAGTATAGCGATCGCCATCTTGCAGTAGTTCCCGAATTACCGTACTAGATTGGGGTGGTAGGGAAGTTCCTTCTTCATTAAAATCATCAAGATCGATGGTATCACTGCGGATCATTGCTTCTAAACTGCGGGCATAAAATCCACCCATAGGCAATCTTACCAATAACAACAATATCGTCAGTACCAATCCCAAACAGGTAATTTGTACTAAATCCAAATAAAGATGACAAATCCACAAGACTATCCCGGCGAGGGTTAATCCCAGAGAATAAATTAAACCATCGCTTAAAGTTCTAATTCTGCCGATAAACTGGTGGGGAATGGCATTATAGTTTAACTGGTGTACGGGCAGATTAATTGATTTATACAGCGCGTCTCCATTGATATGTAAGGCAATAGCTGCGGGCAAATTTAAATTAAACAGCAAGCTGACAAAACTAATTAAAGTAGTTAAGGGATACACTGGGTTGAGTCTGGCTACTCCGATCCACTTAAGTAAAGGACGAGTCACCCCATAGAGGAAGACTACTTGTATGGCGGAAATTATCATCCGCATCAACCCTAAAAACCCCGTCAACTGAGATTCGCTGAAATATTGACCGTAGATATTAAACCAGAGAAATTCCGAGCTAATATAAATAATTACCAGCAAAAAGCTGCTGAGAGCTAAAAATAATACTAAGGGATATTTTTTAATCAGATCGGGTGCAGTTTTTAAAGATTCTAGAATACCGACAGGAGAATCTGTATTATTAGTTTCAATGGGTCTTTGAGAATTTTCTAAATAAAATAATTGCCACAGTGCGATCGCCATAAAGATAGGCAGATACCATAAAAGATCTTTGGTTGAAAAATAGTGAGACAATAAAACCGTCAAACCACCACCCAACATAGTTCCTATTGCCTGGGCAATACCGATAAAAGGTGCATATCGCTTGTATTCTAAAGTAGTAAAATAATCTGTCAGCAGACTGGCATAGAGAATATTATTGTGAAAATCCCACTGAAAGAAAACTACAATCAGCAGAATGTAATAAATTGGTATTGCATTTAAAGTCAGCAAACCTCGCAGTCCCCAAGACATAGCGATCGCTCCAAGCAATAAATAACGAAATAGCCGAGGGCGACTATAGCGATCGACAATCTGAGAAAAACTGGCATAAGCAGGCATCGAACACAAGCCAATTAAAATAAATGCCAGAGGTAAATTACTCGCCCCCACATGAGAGACAAACAGAGAATTGGCAACCGCCATTGCCATAACATTGTAGATTAAAATAGCGATCGCCAGAGCCAAAATTTGAGCCAGACGACCGAATTGACCGCTCGACAACCCCCAACGACGTTCTAAAACTAAATTAATCTTCATCTTTGATTCTCAGATACCGAAGTAGTAGATTCTGCCGACAAAGCGGTGGTTTCTGGAGATTCTAAAGCTTCTAAGTTAGTTTTTAAATCTGTCTCAGGACTGGGACTAGTTTCTACCAGCAGAGTCAAACCTGCCGCAATAATTAAAAACACGCCACCCAAAACTACCGCCAACAAGCGATCGTCGTGTAAAAAATAACTCATTACCCAGCCAAATCCCAAAGAAACGACAATTTCTGGCAACACGATAAAGAAATTAAAAATACCCTGATAAATTCCCCGTCGTTGAGACGGAACAGAACTACTCAACATTGCATAAGGCAAGATCAACGCACTCGACCAAGCTATTCCCAAGCCAATCATCGTGACAAACAGTAGATATCGATTGGTAATTGCCAACAAAGAAATCAAACTCACGCCTCCACAGAGCAAACACAGACTATGGGTTAGGGGACGACCGATTAAGGCAGCCAGACGGGGTAACAGAAAAGAAAAGACGATACAAACCGCATTGTAAACAGCAAAGCATAAACCAGCCCACTCTATACCGACACTATACCGAATCGAGTCCCCCTCGATCGCACCAAATATATTTCTGGCTACTGCGGGGGGAAAATAAAGAAAAAAGCAAAAAATACCCAACCAAGTAAAAAACTGCACCCTTGCCAATTGCTGCATGGTGGAAGGCATATTTCTCAATGTCTCCCAAGTTTCTCGCAAACTAGGAATAATTCCTCCTCGTTTTTCTTGTAACTGCTCGAATTTTTCTAAATTATTAGGAGGGTATTCGGGAGTAGTTATTACCGTCCACAATACTGTAGTTAAAAATAAAGCCGCTCCAATATAAAATGAAATTTCTACAGTTAGAGGGATTGGCTGCAATTCACTACTGGTATTATCTATCTGGAAGATATTATTAAGCAACCAAGGTAAAGCTGAGGCAGAAACAGCACCCAGACCAAACATCACGCTCTGCATAGCAAAACCACTAGTTCTTTGTTCTTTTGGCAGTAAATCCCCGACAAAAGCTCGAAACGGCACCATACTGACATTAGCACTGGTATCCAAAATCCATAACAATCCCGCCGCCATCCACAAACTAGAAGCATGAGGCATCAATATCAAAGCCATAAAAGCTAAAATTGCCCCTACTAAAAAATACGGTCGTCTTCTGCCTAAAGGAGTCCAGGTATAATCGCTGAGATTGCCAATAATCGGTTGCACGATTAAACCAGTTAAAGGAGCCGCAATCCAGAGAATGGGAAGTTGAGCGGCATCTGCCCCCAAATGCTCGAAGATCGCACTCATATTTGCCATTTGTAATCCCCAGCCAAACTGAATACCTAAAAACCCTAAATTCATGTTCCAAAGCTGCAACCAACTTAATTTGGGGTTAGATTTATTGTTGCTCTCGTTCTGATATTGCTCCCAATCTGACATAAAATATTTCTCAGTTTTCTTAGTTTTTGCCAATTAACTAGATATTTATCCAATCAATCGACATTTATACCCTAGCAAGTTGAGAAGACAGTAATCAGTTGGCAGTAAGCAGGATTAAACAATTAAAATAGGGATGCTCTATAGAACATCCCTAAGATAAAAAAAGAAAATTATTTTGTTTTTATAGTTAAATACGTTTTTTAATCAACCCTACGCCACCTAGAGATAATAAACCCAATAAAGCACTTGGTTCCGGTACAGATTGAGATTCCTCTGGGCGATCAAAGATTTTTACTTCAAACTGAACGCGACTTCTAGCACGTTTTGCTTGAGGATTAATAGTATTCCAGTCCATAAATAAAGTTCCTGCCAAAGAATAACTAACCTCGCTCAAAGCAAAGTAGTTAACTTCTTTATCGACACCACCACTGGGAGCAATAGCATTAGTGGTAAAAGCTTGAGTACCAAGAGCTAATCCATTAATTTGGTTAACTCTTAGGGATATCTCAGTACCAGGTTCTACTATAGTGCTATTTCTACCGTCACTACTGGTAACAATTCCAAAACCATTAAATCCACTTGAAGGTCCTAAATTAATAGTCGCGATCTCACTAGGATTCGTCCACATATTAAATGTAGCCAAGTTGGTGATTTGGTCAACTTCCAGTAACCAAGACACTTCTTCTTCATCCCGCCAAACCCATTGAGCTTGTGAAAAAGTTGCGCCTCCAGGTATTGTATCGTTAAAACCTCCTAGTTCCCAGTCTCCTGCGCCTAAAACTCCAGCACGACCTTGAGCCGTAGCATCAATTGTCCATCCGTTAGCAGGATCGAAGGCAAAAGCTTCTGTCACAGGAGTCAAAGTGATTGCCGAAGCCGATCGAGCAACCGCCGAGCGAGCAACCAAGGCTAAAGCAGCAAAAGTTGACCCGAATATAACTGATTTAAATAAATTTTTATTCATAACTTCTTAATTTAATTACCTAAAATTTTTATGTACGTAAATGTACTGTTGAAAAACTATTCTCCGATTCTAATTAGGAAAAATCACTAATGTGTAAAGTAAAAATGAAATTATTTGATAATTTTATTAAAAACCAATAAAGTGCAATTAAAGCCATTTTAAATTCAAGATTATTATTAAGTACTTAAACAAAGAAAATAATAAATTGAGCAAAAATAATATTCAAGTATTGATTAATTATCCAATCAAAAACAAAATCTCTGGTATCAATTCTAGAGTAGTGCGATCGCGGCTGTAATTGTCGTTAAGTAAACAGTGGAGTATGATTGTCAGAAACTCAAGAAAAAAACTGTCATCAGTATCACAAATTATGTAAAGCTATACACAATTGCGATCGTGTGGGGAAGAGAGAATCGTGAAAATTTTAGTGTTGGCTTGGGAATTTCCACCTCGTTTGGTAGGAGGAATCGCACGTCATGTAGCAGAGTTATATCCAGAAATAGTTAGCTTCGGACATGAAGTACATTTAATCACCGTTGAATTCGGTTCGGCACCAAAATTTGAAATTGTCGAAGGAATTCGGATTCATCGCATTCCTGTGGCTGCCAGTCATAATTTTTTTCACTGGGTTGTCAATATGAATGAGAGTATGGGCAGTCATGGTGGTAAGTTGATTGTTGAAGAAGGTGATTTCGATTTAATTCACGCTCACGATTGGCTGGTGGGAGATGCTGCGATCGCCCTCAAGCATAATTTCAAAATTCCCTTAGTTGCCACTATTCATGCCACCGAACACGGTCGCTATAATGGCATCTATGCAGCAGAACACAAATATATTGATGGCAAAGAAAAACTGTTGGTTAAAGAAGCTTGGCGAGTAATTGCCTGTAGCCAGTATATGCGTTACGAAATCGAACGGGTTTTACACTGCCCTTGGGACAAAATTGATGTAGTTTACAATGGCATTCGTCCTGAGAAAAAACGTCTTCCTCCAAACTTTAATGCTGGAGAATTTCGTCGTCGCTTTGCTGCCGATACAGAAAAAATTGTTTACTATGTGGGACGTATGGCTTATGAAAAAGGCATTTTTGTTTTACTCAATGCTGCTCCGCGAATACTCTGGGAAATGGGAGGCAAAGTTAAATTTGTAATTGTCGGGGGGGGCAATACAGATAGTCTCAAACAACAAGCTTGGAACTTAGGTATTTGGAATAGTTGCTATTTTACGGGTTTTATGGCAGATGACGATTTAGATAAATTTCAAACAGTTGCTGATTGTGCGGTTTTTCCCAGTCTTTACGAACCTTTTGGAATTGTCGCTTTAGAAAGCTTTGCCGCTCGCGTTCCAGTGGTAGTATCCGATACAGGAGGATTGTCGGAAGTAGTACAACATGACCAAACTGGCATTGTTACTCATGCCAATAATCCCGATTCTCTAGCTTGGGGAGTTGTGGAAATTCTGAAAAACCCAGATCGCGCCAAACGCTTGATTGAAAATGCTTATAAATCTCTATCAATTCGTTTTAGTTGGGATAAACTAGCACGGCAAAC